>CBHWEO010000366.1:0-3946 GCA_966112955.1 uncultured Duganella sp.
GATGGTCGGCACCACCGGGATCGGCTCCTTGGTGATGTCGACGTTGGCGAAGTTGACGCCGATCTCGTACACCGAGGGCAGGCGCTTGTGGATGGTGTCGGCGCCCAGGTGGTCGAGCTTGAGCAGCACGTAGTCCTTGTTGGGACCGCAGCCGCGGCCTTCCTTGATTTCCTGGTCCATCGAGCGCGACACGAAGTCGCGCGGCGCCAGGTCTTTCAGGGTCGGCGCGTAGCGCTCCATGAAGCGCTCACCCTGCGAGTTGATCAGGATGCCGCCTTCGCCGCGCACGCCTTCGGTGATCAGCACGCCCGCGCCGGACACGCCGGTCGGGTGGAACTGCCAGAATTCCATGTCCTGCAGCGGCAGGCCGGCGCGTGCCGCCATGCCCATGCCGTCGCCGGTGTTGATGAAGGCGTTGGTCGATGCCGCGAAGATGCGGCCGGCGCCGCCGGTAGCGAAGATGGTGGTCTTGGCTTCCAGGATCATGCATTCGCCGGTTTCCATTTCCAGGGCCACCACGCCAACCACGTCGCCGTCGGCATCGCGCACCAGGTCCAGGGCCATCCACTCAACGAAGAAGTGGGTGCGGGCGCGCACGTTGCGCTGGTACAGGGTGTGCAGCAGTGCGTGGCCGGTCCGGTCGGCCGCGGCGCATGCGCGCTGCACCGGCTTCTCGCCCAGGTTGGCGGTGTGGCCGCCGAACGGACGCTGGTAGATGGTGCCGTCCGGGTTGCGGTCGAACGGCATGCCGAAGTGTTCCAGCTCGTATACGACTTTCGGTGCTTCGCGGCACATGAATTCAATCGCATCCTGGTCGCCGAGGTAGTCGCCACCCTTCACGGTGTCGAACATGTGCCAGTACCAGTTGTCTTCCGACATATTGCCCAGCGAGGCGCCGATGCCGCCCTGCGCTGCCACGGTGTGGGAGCGGGTCGGGAACACCTTGGACAGCACAGCCACGTTGAGGCCGGCTTCCGCCAGTTGCAGGGAGGCGCGCATGCCGGAACCGCCGGCGCCAACGATCACCGCGTCAAAGCGGCGGGTAGGGATTGCAGATTTGATAGCTGCCACGATTTACACACTCCACAGAATTTGCAGCGACCAGGCGGCGCAAGCGACCAGCCAGCCGATGGTTGCGATTTGCAGGAACAGGCGCAGGCCGACCGGCTTGATGTAGTCCATCCAGATGTCACGCACGCCAACCCAGGCGTGGTAGAACAGCCCCAGCAGGGTGACGGCGCTGAACAGCTTGAACCACTGCTGTGCGAACAGCGCGGCCCAGCCTTCGTACGACGGGGTCGACGAAGTGAAGACCAGGAAGAACAGGACGGCGGTGTACACCACCATCAGCACGGCGGTCACACGCTGGACCAGCCAATCCTTGACGCCGTAGTGGGCGCCGACAACCAGGCGTTTTGGGCCGATGTTATTGTTAGCCATTTAGAACACTCCAAACAATTTCAGTGCGACCAGCACGGTCACGACAGCGGTGATCACCAGCACGGTGGCGGCGGACTTGCGCGCGGAATCCTTGTCCAGGCCTACGTGGGCATCCATGATCAGGTGGCGCACGCCGGCGCAGAAGTGCTGGGTATAGCCCCAGCACAGGACCAGCATGACCAGCTTGGCGAATGGGTGGGAGGCGATGACCATGTAGTGCGCGAAGCTGTACTCGGAGCGCAGCGACTCCTGCAGCAGGTAGAGCACAAACGGCAACAGCGCGAACATCGCGAAACCGCTGATGCGGTGCGCAATGGAGACGATGCCGGCCAGCGGCAGTCGGTAGTTCATCAGGTCCGTAATGTGGATATTACGGAATTCCGGCCGCTCTTTTTTCGGTGCTTCCCGCACGGCTTCAGTCATATACAACCTCCCTATGCTTTATTTCAAATGTTTTGCCAAACCTGGCGAAACTGCGATTTTCGCCGATTTTTGCTGTTCCAACCAATATGTATTGTTACATATCACCAAAATATTATTGCAGCGCACCCAAACGGCGCTCCCTAACTGAGGTTATTCTGATAATGATGACGTTCAGTCAAGTACAGCCCCCGCCGCAGCTCCACCGGCTTGTCGCCGTAGGTGAACGAGACGCGCTCGGCGCACAGCAATGGCGTGCCTGCCGCAATCTTGAGCAGCTCGGCATCGCCGGCCTCGGCACAGACAGCGCGGATCTTTTCTTCCGCACGGATCATGCGGGTGCCAAATTCGGATTCGAACAGGCCGTACATCGGGCCCTTGTATTCATTCAGGCGCTCCGCCGTCAAGCCCTTGAAGATCAGGCCCGGCAGCCACAGTTCTTCCACGATGGTGGGCACGCCGTCGAAACTTTGCACGCGCTTGATGTAGACCACGGCGTCGCCTGATTTCAGGTCGAGCAGGCGCGCCACTTCGGCGGGCGCGCGCAGCCGCTTGACTTCAATAAACCGGGATTCGGGGTAATGCGGCACACCTTCGTCGGGCACCAGGCGCAGGAAGCGGAAATGGGCGCGCGCCTCGTGGTGGGTGGACACGAAAGTGCCCTTGCCCTGCCGCCGCACCACCAGGTTTTCCGCCGCCAGCTCGTCGATCGCCTTGCGCACGGTGCCCTGGCTGACCTTGAAGCGGCTGGCCAGTTCGACTTCGCTGGGGATCATTTCGCCCGGCTTCCATTCGCCGGACTGCAGGCTCTGGGTGATCAAGCCTTTGATCTGCTGGTACAGGGGAGAGAAAGTGGGGGACGGAGCCCCGGTCGCGCCTTGGGCGTCAGCAGTGGTCTGGTTGGGCGTGACGGGATTCATAGCCCGCTATTCCACCACATCTGCCTGCCGCCGTCCAGAAAAATCCTATAACTTATATGTCTTATATAAGACATAAGATAGGATTGACAGGGAACCAACGGAAGCCTACACTCGCCGTCGAAGCTGGTCTGTCCCGACGCGAATTGTCGTATCATTACGAGCTTACACCGTTTTCTATCCACTTGGAGATTCACCATGGCTAAAACCCCAATGCGTGTTGCCGTGACCGGCGCCGCCGGCCAGATCGGCTATTCCCTGCTGTTCCGTATCGCCAACGGCGACATGCTGGGCAAGGACCAGCCAGTCATCCTGCAACTGCTGGAAATCCCTGACGAGAAGGCCCAGAAAGCGCTGAAAGGCGTGATGATGGAGATCGACGACTGCGCGTTCCCGCTGCTGGCCGGCATGACCGCCCACTCCGACCCGATGACCGCCTTCAAGGATGCCGACGTGGCCCTGCTGGTGGGCGCCCGCCCACGCGGCCCAGGCATGGAGCGCAAGGACCTGCTGGAAGCCAACGCCCAGATCTTCACCGTGCAGGGCAAGGCGCTAGACGCCGTCGCTTCGCGCAACGTGAAAGTGCTGGTGGTGGGCAACCCGGCCAACACCAACGCCTACATCGCCATGAAGTCGGCCCCTTCGCTGCCTGCCAAGAACTTCACCGCCATGCTGCGCCTGGACCACAACCGCGCCCTGTCGCAGATCGCCGCCAAGACCGGCAAGGCCGTCAAGGACATCGAAAAGCTGTGCGTCTGGGGCAACCACTCCCCGACCATGTACGCCGACTACCGCTTCGCCACCATCGATGGCAAGTCGGTCAAGGACATGATCAACGACCAGGAATGGAACGCCAACGTGTTCCTGCCGACCGTGGGCAAGCGCGGCGCCGCCATCATCGAAGCGCGCGGCCTGTCGTCCGCCGCTTCCGCAGCCAACGCTGCGATCGACCACGTGCATGACTGGGTGCTGGGCACCAACGGCAAGTGGACCACCATGGGCATCCCGTCCGACGGCTCCTACGGCATCCCGGAAGGCACCATGTTCGGCTTCCCTGTGACCTGCGAAAACGGCGAGTACAAGATCGTCCAGGGCCTGGACATCGACGCCTTCTCGCAAGAGCGCATCAACATCACGCTGAAGGAACTGACCGAAGAGCGTGAAGGCGT
>CBHWEO010000367.1:0-3934 GCA_966112955.1 uncultured Duganella sp.
ACTGGAACGTTGGGGCTAGTGGAAGTTGCGGCCGCCGGGGAGGGCGGCACGGGCCGGGGCGCCCAGGCGCCGGATGTCCTTGCGCAGCGCGAATGCCTGGCGGTGCGGCACCGGCGTGAAGCCGTGGCGGACGAAGGAGGGCACTTCCGCATAGCCGGCCAGCAGCATCCCATCGTCGTCCAGGACTGCCGCCAGGCGCGCGATGGCGGCCGCCGTGGCCGGTTCGTCGAAGTAGATCAGCAGGTTGCGGCAAAAGATCACGTCATACGTCCCGGCCGAGCCAAGGGGGGCGTCCAGGATGCTGCCCTGGCTGAAGCGGATGCGCGCCCGCAGCGCATCCTGGATCCGGTAGCTGTCGTTACCCAGCGCGGTGAAGTAGCGCTCGCGGAACGACAAGTCCTTGCCCCGGAAAGCGTTGCGCCCGAAGATTCCCGCCTCGGCGCGCGCGATGCAGGCGGCGCTGATGTCCACCGCGTCGATCAGGAACGATTCCGGGTTCACACCCGCATCGCACAAGGCCATCGCCATGGAGTAGGGTTCTTCGCCGCCGGCGCAGGGCACGGACAGGATGCGAACGACGCGCGTGCCCCCGGCCAGCCGCTGGCGCACCAGGGCGGTGGCCGCCGCGAAGGCTTGCGGGTCGCGGAACAGCCACGATTCCGGTACCACCACCAGTTCGACCAGTTGGCGCAGTTCCGCTTCGGTGACCGACTCGGCATAGTCCTTGCGCGACGCCACCCCGGTCGCTTCCATGCGCTGGGCCACGGCCTCGTCGACCGTGCCGCGCGCCAGGTTCATGCCGGTCAGGCGGCGCAGGATGGCCAGGATGCTCATGGCCGCGCCGCCTCCGCCGGGAACAGGCGCGCGCGCAGCTCGGCCGGCAGCAGGGCGTCGACTTCCACCAGCTGCACCATGCCTTTCGCATCGCCGGCCACCTGGCCCAGGAACGGCGCCGCCTGGACGCCGCTGGGCGCCAGGTCCTGCCGCGCCAGGTCCTGCACGCCCAACACGCGTTCGGCCATCAGGCCCAGTGCATGCAGCCGGCCATCGGGGGCGGTGTAGTCGGCCACCACGATGCGGGTGTCGAAATGCTGCCGCGAAGGCGCGCCGCCGCTGATGCGGGCCAGGTCGATCACGGGCACCGGGTCGCCGTGCAAATTCATCAGGCCCGCCACACTGTCCGGCGCCAGCGGGATGCCCTTCAGTTCAAGCAGGGGCAGCACGCGCCGCACCTGCCGCAAGGGCAGGCCGTAGCGGTCGGGGCCGATGTGGAAGACCAGGACTTTCATGCGGTTTTCAAGCGCCTTTCAAGCGTTGACGGCGAACGTGGCCACGCTGGTCTGCAGGTCGCCCGCGGCGTATTGCAACTGGTGCACCGCCTCGCTGGTGGCCTTCAGCGATTCGACAGTCTGCTGGGTGGCGTCGTTCAGCTGCATCATGGTCTCGGAGATCTGCTGCGCACCCACGGCCTGCGCCTGCATGCCCTGCAGCACGGCGTCGAACTGCGGCGCCAGCTTCTGCACCTGGTCCATCACGCCCGACAGCTGGTCGGTCACCTGGCGCACTTCGCCCACGCTGCGGCGGATCTCTTCCGAGAACTTGTCCATGCCCATCACGCTGGCCGATACCGCCGACTGCATTTCCTTCAGCATCTGCTCGATATCCCAGGTCGACACGGAAGTCTGGTCGGCCAGGCGGCGGATTTCGGTCGCCACCACCGAGAAGCCGCGCCCGGCCTCGCCCGCCTTCTCGGCCTCGATGGCAGCATTGAGCGACAGGATATTGGTCTGGTCGGCCACCTTGGTGATGGTGGTCAGCACGGAATTGATGTTGGACGCCTTTTCCGACAGTGCCGCCAGCTTGGCGTTGATCGAATCGGTCGCATTGACCATGTTCTGCATGGTCTGGTCCATGCGGCGCAGGTTGCCCTGGGCCTCGGAGGTGGCGCTGGTGGTGTAGTCGGCCACCGCGGTCGCTTCCTCCATGGTCTTCAGCAGCTGCGAGGTATTGGAAGAAATCTCCTTGGTCGTGCTCAGCACCTCGACCGAGGTCTGCGCCTGCTCGACGCCGGTGGCTTCCTGCTGCTTGGCCGATGCCGCAATCTCGGTGGCCGAGGTGGTGACCTGGATGCCGGCCTTCTGCACATTGTTCAGCAGCTGGCGCAGGTTGTCGAACATGCGCTGCAAACCTTCGCCCAGGCGGCCGATGGCGTCTTCGCCGGTCACCGGCACCTTGCCGGTCAGGTCGCCGCTGGTCGCGCGCGACACCACTTCCAGCAGCACATCGACTTTCGAACGCAGCTCCTTGGTCTGGTCCTGCTCGCGCTGGTAAGCCGCCTGCAGCTGCTCGGCCATCTTGTTGAAGTCTTCGCTGACCTTGCCCAGTTCATCGCCCGACGTGACGATGACGCGGGCCGCCTGGTCGCCGCTGCCCAGGCGGGCCAGCGCGGCGGTCAGGTTGGACAGCGGGCCCAGGATCGCGCGCCCCAGCGAATAAGAGATGATCAAGGACAGCACGATCACGGCGATGCCGCCGCCGATCATCAGGTTATTCTGGCTGGCGTGGAGCTCGGCGGACTTGGCGCTGCGGTCGGCCAACAGGCGGCGTTCTTCCTCTGCCGCCTGCTCCAGCAGCTCGCGCGCACTGGACACCACTGCGCCTGCTTCCTTCAGTTCCGACGATTCGGCAATGATTTCCGCCGCACCCTTGGTATTCCCCAGTGCACGGCGCTTGTCGATCTGGCGGCGCAAGTTCACGTCCGCCCAGCTGGTAAGCAGGGCCTGCGCGCGTTTCAGGCGGTCACTCTGTTGCGGATTGTCGGCCGTCAGCTGGACTACCTTGGCCGTGTGCTGCTTCAACTGCTCGGCGTTTTCGCGCTCGCTGCCAATCAGCGCATCGTTGCCGGTCAGGATATAGCCGCGGGTATCGACCTGCATTTGCAGCGAGATGCTGTTCACCCGGTCCAACTCGATCAGCACCTCCATCGTGTGCTTGTCCCACTTGTTGGCGTCGGTCAGGCGGCTGAAATTATTGTAGGCCAGGATCAGCAGTATCAAGATGATTGCCACTATGCTGCCGAAGCCGATATAGAGTTTGTTCCTGATGCTCAGATTGTTCATGCGCTGGTCTCCGCAGGATGTGGGACTTTCTTTCAAGGCAATGTAGCAAAAAAAAACGGGCCGCGCAAAGCGGCCCGTCTGAGGGGAGCGCAGCGGCCTGGCGGCCGCCGCTTTTACTGCCCCCGTTTATTGCGTGCGTTGGCGGCGATGCGCATGCGCAGCGCGTTCAGCTTGATGAAGCCGCCGGCGTCGGCCTGGTTGTAGGCGCCGCCGTCTTCGTCGAAGGTGGCGATGGTCTGGTCGAACAGCGAATCGGTCTTCGAGTCGCGCGCCACCACGATCACATTGCCCTTGTACAGCTTCACGCGCACCCAGCCGTTCACGGTTGCCTGGGTGTGGTCGATCAGGGTTTGCAGCGCGACGCGCTCCGGCGCCCACCAGTAGCCGTTGTAAATCAGCGAAGCGTAGCGCGGCATCAGGTCGTCCTTCAAGTGCGCCACTTCGCGGTCCAGGGTGATCGATTCGATGGCGCGGTGCGCCTTCAGCATGATGGTGCCGCCAGGGGTTTCGTAGCAGCCGCGCGACTTCATGCCGACGTAGCGGTTTTCCACCAGGTCCAGGCGGCCGATGCCGTGCTTGCCGCCCAGGCGGTTCAGCTCAGTGAGGACGGCGGCCGGCGACAGGCGCTTGCCGTTCAGGGCAACGATGTCGCCCTTTTCGAATTCGATGTCCAGGTATTCCGCCTGGTCCGGTGCCGCTTCCGGGCTGACGGTCCAGCGCCACATCGATTCCTCGGCTTCGGCACTTGGGTTCTCCAGGTGGCGGCCTTCGAAGGAGATGTGCAGCAGGTTGGCGTCCATCGAGTAGGGCGCGCC
>CBHWEO010000368.1:0-3929 GCA_966112955.1 uncultured Duganella sp.
ACCAGCAAACCAAGATGTTCACCACCATGCTCGACCAGCAGACCAGCCAGGACATTGCCAAGAAGGGCATGGGCCTGGCCGACCTGCTGGTACGCCAGCTGTCGAAAACCCAGCCGCCCGCGGAGGGCGCCGGCAGCGACCCGCTGGCGCGCGCCTTGCTCGAGCAGGCCAAATTGCAGCGCTCGATCGAAGCCAGCGGCGGTGCCGCGGCCGCCGGCGCAGGCAACGCGGCCAATGCCAGCAAGCCGGCCCATGTGCGCGCCTTCCAGGACAAGCTGTCCAGCCACGCGGAAGAAGCCAGCCGCGCCACCGGCATCCCGGCCAAGTTCATGCTGGGCCAGGCAGCGCTGGAATCGGGCTGGGGCCGGCGCGAAATCAAGGGCCGCGACGGCAGCAACAGCCACAACCTGTTCGGCATCAAGGCCGGCCCCGACTGGAAAGGGCGCGTGGTGGAAACCGCCACCACCGAGTACGTGAACGGCAAGGCGCAGACGCGCGTCGAGAAATTCCGCGCTTACGACAGCTATGCCGACAGCTTCAAGGATTACGCCCGCCTGCTGAGCAGCAATCCGCGCTACGAAAAAGCGCTGGCCGCCGCCGGCAGTACCGACGCCGCCGGCTTTGCGCGCCACCTGCAGCGCGCCGGCTATGCGACCGACCCCAACTACGCCACCAAGCTGGCAGGCATTATCAAGCGCACTCTTGCCTGACAGACATCAAGTTTTGCTGCGCAGCGCCGTAAACTGAGACATCATGACCACTGCACTCTTTGGTATCGCGAAAACAGGCATGGCCGCTGCCCAGGTAGGCCTGGCCACGACCGGGCACAATATTGCCAACGCGGCTACGCCCGGCTACAGCCGCCAGACCGTGATCCAGGGCACCACGCCGCCGCAGAACACCGGCGTCGGCTTCATCGGCACCGGCACGGAAGTGGCGCAGGTCAAGCGCGTGTATGACGACTTCGTCAACAAGCAGCTGCTGGGCGTGCAGGCCGGCCAGGCGTCGGTGGACGCCTACCTGAACCAGATCAGCCAGATCGACAATATGTTGTCGGATGCCACGGTCGGCCTGTCGCCGGCCCTGCAAAGCTTCTTCAAGGGCATCCAGGACGCCAATTCGAACCCGTCGTCGGCCGCTTCGCGCCAGGCCATGCTGTCGGGCGGCGAGACGCTGGCGGCGCGCTTCAACGGCATGAGCGACCGCCTGAGCGAGATCCAGCAGGGCGTCAACAGCGCCGTCACCGCCAATGTCACCGAAATCAACGCCTTCGCCCGCCGCATCGCCGAGCTGAACAACGATATCGCCGGCCTGTCGGTCGATCCCTCGCGCATCCCGAACGACTTGCTGGACCAGCGCGACCAGCTGATCAGCGAAATGAACAAGATCGTCAAGGTCACCGTGACCCCGGGCGACAACCGCATGCTGAACGTTTCGTTCGGCACCGGCCAGCCGCTGGTGATCGGCGCCACCACGCAAACCCTGGGCGTCAGCACTTCGGATACCGACCCCAACCGCATCGTGGTCGGCTATGAAACCCCGGGCCGCTTCTCGCCGCTGCCGGATTCCGTCATCACCGGCGGTGAACTGGGCGGCCTGATGCAGTTCCGCAACCAGGGCCTGGACAAGGCGCAGAACCAGCTCGGCCTGGTGGCCGCCGGCCTGGCCGACAGCTTCAACGACCAGCACAAGTTGGGCATCGACCTGAACGGCGTACCGGGCGGTAATTTCTTCAACGATATCCAGGCCTATGTCGGCTACGACCGCGACAATGCCGCCACCAGCACGCTCGACATCCAGGCCACCATCGTCGACGCCGGCGCGCTGACGGGCGACGATTACGACATGGCCTTCAACGGCACCGACCTCGTGGTGACGCGCCGCTCGGATGGCGTGCAGACCGTGATTGCCCCGTTCCCGCAAGGCGGCGTACCGCAGGTGATCGATGGCGTGTCGTTCAACATCACCGGCACCCCGGCCGACGGCGACCAGTTCGAAATCCGCCCGACCTACAACGCCGCTTCGCAAATGAAGGTGGCCATCAGCGACCCGGCCAAGATTGCCCTGGCGGCGCCGATCAGCACCTCGGTTCCGCTTACCAACACCGGCAATGTGAAGATGAGCCCGGGCAGCGTCGATGCCAATTACCTGTTGCCGGGTAACCAGCTGGCGGCGCCCGTCAACCTGGTGTACGACCTGGCCAGCGACACGCTGAGCGGTTTCCCTGCGGTCGACGTGACGGTGACCGACGCGGCCGGCAACGCCACCGTGTTCCCGGCCGGCACGCCGGTCGATTACACCTCGGGCGCCACCATCAGCTTCGGCGGCATCAGCTTCACGCTGAACGGCACGCCGGGCGACCAGGACAAGTTCAACGTACTGCCGGGCAGTGGCGTGGGCGACAACCGCAACGGCGTGCTGCTGGCCGGCTTGCAGACCAAGAACGTGATGAACGGCGGCAAGGCGACTTTCCAGACCACGTATGCCGGCCTGGTCAACACCATCGGCAACCGCGCGCGCGAAGCCCAGATCGGCAGCGCCGCCGCCGAAACGGCCGTGGCCCAGGCCACCGAAGTGCAACAATCGATTTCCGGCGTCAACCTCGACGAGGAAGCCGCCAACCTGATTCGTTACCAGCAGGCTTACCAGGCATCTGCTAAGGTAATGGCAACGGCCGCCACCTTGTTCGACACCCTGCTGTCAATCGGCGCCTGAAGATTTGAAGGATTAGCATCATGATCATGCGCATCAGCTCTCAGATGGTTTACAACTCCGGCCTCGGCCAGTTGAACTCGTTGCAATCCCAGCTGCAGCGCGCGCAAATGCAACTGTCGACCGGCCGCCGCGTGCTGACCCCGGCCGACGATCCCGTGGCCTCGGCCCGCTCGCTGGAAATCAGCCAGTCGCAAGATTTGAACACCCAGTACGGCACCAACCGCAGCAATGCGCGCAGTTCGCTGTCGCTGGTGGACCAGGCGCTGGCCACCTCGGACGATTTGCTGCAGGACGTCAAGCGCATCGCCATCAATGCCGGCAACCCGGCGCTGTCGCCGCAAGACCGGCAAGCCCTGGCCAATGAACTGGAAGGGCGGCTGGACGACTTGCTGGGCCAGGCCAATGCCACCGACGGCACCGGCGGTTACCTGTTCTCCGGCTACAAGATCACCTCGCAGCCTTTCGCCAAGACCGCCACCGGCGCCAGCTACGATGGCGACCAGGGCGTGCGCGAACTGCAGGTGGCCAGCTCGCGCAAGCTGGCGATCAGCACGTCGGGCTCGGCCATATTTGAAGAAGTCCCGACCGGCAACGGCACTTTCCTGACCGGCATCGACCCCAACAACTTTACCCGTGGCGGCACCGGCATCATCTCGCCCGGTACCGTCAAGGATGCCTCGCTGCTGACGGGCCACCAGTACACCATCGATTTCGCGGTGGTGCCGGCCACGCCGGGCGTTCCGGCGGTCAGCACCTACACCATCAACGACGTCACGCTGGGCACCCAGGTGGCGACGGGCCTGCCGTACAAGCCGGGCGAGCCGATCGTGTTCGACGGCATCCAGCTCGACATCAAGGGCCAGCCTGCCGACCTCGACCAGTTCACCGTCAACCCGAGCACGAACCAGTCGCTGTTCACGACGATGCGCAACCTGATCACGTCGCTGACCAACAACCCGAATGGCCCGGCGGCCGACGCCGAACGTGCCAACCGCCTGAACGAGGCCAACCAGAACCTGACCAATGCCCTCGACAAGATCCTGTCGGTGCGCGCGACGGTGGGCGCCGGCCTGAAGGAACTGGACCACCTGGACAGCGCGGGCGACGACCTGAACATCCAGTACAAGCAGCAGATCGGCGACCTGATCGATGCCGACCCGGTGGAAACCATTTCCCGCTTCACCCAGCTGCAGACCAACCTGGAAGCGGCACAG
>CBHWEO010000369.1:0-3910 GCA_966112955.1 uncultured Duganella sp.
TTTGCGCGTGCGCAAAATCTGTCCAGCTGGTTCCTGACCCCGGGGGGACAAAGTTTTCCTTACAGCATGAAGCCGAGGTCTTTGACGGCGAAGTTGGCGAGCTCGTTCTTGAACACTTGCTGCTCCAGCGCGTCGGGCTCGGCACCGAACCAGCGGCCCAGCGTGGCGCCGTATTGCTGGTTCGAGAGCTGCGGAATCCAGGCGCCGCGCCCGGTGGCGTCGTCCTTCCCGCCCAGCACGAAGTCGGGGAAGCGTCCGTACAGGCCGCCTTTCACCGCGGCGCCGATAATCAGCTGGTGGTTGCCCCAGGCGTGATCGGTGCCGCCGCTGTTCGGCTGCAGGGTGCGGCCGAAGTCGGACATCGTGAACGTGGTCACTTTCTGCTCGGCGCCGATTTCGCGCAGGGCGTTCTGGAACGCGGCCACCGATTGCGATACCTGCCGCAGCAGGTCGAATTGCTGCCACGCCTGCCCGCCGTGCGTGTCGAACCCGCCCAGGGACACGAAATACACCTGCCGCCCCGGCCCTTGCGCCGCGCGCATGCGGATCAGTTGCGCCACCGTCTTCAACTGCTGCGCAATCGAATAGCCGGGGAACACGGTCTGCAGGGCGGCGCCATTGTTGGCGGCCTGCAGGTCCTTGGCCAGCTCCATGCCGTTCAGCAACGAGCGGTTGGCGGCCGTGGCGATCAGGTTGGGATTGTTGGCCGACAACGCCTGCACCAGGGCCGCGCGCCGCTTGTCCGCTTCGCTTTGCGGCCAGAAGTTCATGCCGGCCAGGTTCAGCTGGCCATTCCCGGGCAGCAGGTTGCTCTGCACCGTCATGCCGGACACGAACAGCCCGTTCGCGCCCACCGACACCGCATCCAGGTCGCCATTGGCGCCCAGCGCATCGGCCAGCCTGCCGCCCCAGCCGGTGCCCGCCGCGGATGGCGTGCCGGCCTGGTTCTGCAGGTTCTGGTCGGGATGGGAGAACAGCTGCGGCGGCACGCCCGCGCCGGCCTGGTACTGGGCCTTGGTCAGCGGCTGGCGCAGGTTGCCGACGTTCAGCAGCGCGGCCACCTGTCCCTGCGCATACAGCGCATCCAGTTCCGGCATGCCGTAGTGGAAGGCGAACGGCTGCTCGCTGCCATCCTGCAGCCGCGCGCTGCGCGCCGCCAGCAGGGTCTTCGCTTCGACCGACAGCGCCAGCCCGCTGTTGCGGCGGATATTGTTGTAGGCGCCGTAGTGCGCCGCATCGAGCGGCACGATCATATTGTTGCCGTCATTGCCGCCATACATGTACAGGCACACCAGTGCCTTGTAATCGCCCACTGCCGCTTGCGCCGGGCGCACCATGCCCAGCAGGCCAAGGGTGGACATGGCGCCCAGCATGCCGGCCTGCGCACTGGCGCCGAGGAAGCGGCGGCGCGACATCTTTTCGTTGCACATATTCGGTGTCCTTTCTTACTGCTGTACGGCGAAGTCGGCCGCGATCGCGGTCAGGTAAAGCGCGGTGATGGCGCGCTGCTTCAGGTCGGTGGTGGCCTGCAGCGAGGCGCCGATGGCGGCGCGGGTGCTGGCCGTCATGCGCCCTTGCAGCAGGGTGGCGTCGACCAGGTTGAGCAGGGCGGTCGGGTCACCGGCCACCGCCTGGTACGGCGCCAGGTTGAGGCTCACCATGCCGGCGTAATTGCCGGCGATGAAGCCGTACAGGAAGTTGGCGCGGCCCACCGCCTGCGCCGGCGTGTAGATCTGGAATTCCGGCCCGAACATTTGCGGGTTGCCGGGCAGCGGCGTCAGCGGCGAGTAGAAGTTGAACACGCTCGGCGCCTGCAGCAGGCGCTGGCCGAGCAGGAAGTAGTCCCAGAACGCGTTCTGCGGGTTGATCACGGTGGCGCCGGTGGCGCGGAACAGGCTCAGGCTGTGCAGGATCGGGTCTTTCAGCTTGCCGGCGGTGGGCGACACGGCCAGCGCTTCCGGATCCATCAGCACGGCATTCAGCGTGGCTTTCAGGTCGCCGCGCCCGGTCGGGCCATAGGCGAATACATTGGCCACGCGCTCGATGTAGGCCGGGCTGGGATTGCTGGTGGTGAAGGCGCGGATCAGGCGGGTGGCGATGAAGGGCGGCAGGTTGGGGTGGTTCACCACGTTCTGCATCACCGCTTCCATGTCCTGCACCGTGCTTTGGCCGGCGGGCAGGGTGGCGCCATTCAGCAGGGTCTTGCTGCCCATGTCGTGCAGGCGGTCGCGCGGCTGCAGCGGGCCGGTGAAGTTTTCCCAGTTGCTGCCGGTGAGGTTGGTGCCGGTGTAGGTCCAGCCGCTGAGGGCGCGCGCCATGTTGGCGATGGTGTCCTGGGTGTAGCTGGGGATCGGGTCGCCATTGCGGTCGCGCTGCACGCTGCCGTCCTGGTTCAGCAGCACGGGGCCGATGGTGAACAGTTGCATCACTTCGCGCGCATAGTTTTCGTTCGGCGCGGGGATGCGGCTGTTGGCGAGGTCGAGGTACTTGCCCATCGCCGGATTGAGCGTCATCTCGCGCAGCAGGTTGCCGAAGTTGCCGAAGGCGTGCCTGTCCAGCGTGGCGAGCCAGGGCAGCAACTGGTCGGCGTTGTTGTTCTTGTCGGAGGACACCACGAACAGCTGCGACAGCGCGAAGATCATGCGCTGGCGCACCTGGTCCGGGGCGTTCACCATATTCATGTACCAGCCGTTGCGCAGCACGTTCATGTCCGTGGTCTGCGGCAGCGGCGTGGCGGGCATGCTGTATTGCTGGTTCAGCCAGGCTTGCGCGCCCATCTGCTTGACGGCGGCAATGGTGGCGGCGTTGGGTCCGAAGGTGGCACGTTCCAGCAGGCGCGCGGCAGCTACGGTCGCCGGGTCGGTGGCGGGCTGCGGGCCGAGCGGGCCCGGCACGGGCGTGGTCGGCGTCGGCGTTGGCGAAGTCGGTGTGGTGGGCATGGTCGTGGTGCCGGCGACGACCAGGGTCAGCTTGGTGCTGGCGCTGAGCTTCGGCTCGCTGGCCGTGGTGCCGGTCACGGTGATCACCGGATTGGCCGGCATGGTTTTCGGCGCCACGTATTCGCCGTTCTGCGAATTCAGGGTGCCGACCGTGGCGTTGCCGCCCGGGATGCCGTTGACGGCGAAGTTCATGTAGACGCCTTTGCCGTCCACCTTGCCCAGGAACCAGGCCTTGCGGCCCAGTTCAACGGACGCGTTTCTTGCCGTGTGCGTGATCTCGACCGTGGTGGCCCAGGCCGACGCAGACAGGCTCATCAGGCAGGCCAGCGTCCAGGCCCGAAACTGAATCCATTGCATGTTTGTCCCCTAGTGAATGGTTGGCATTGCTGCCAGTCCTTTCCCTAGTGCAAATGTTGTGCCAGCCCGCAGGGCGGGGCCGGGGACAAATTTTGTCAGCCGGCTGGCGGCTGACAGCGACAAAAACTGTCAGTTAACCGCTTACTGATCAGCGCCGTGGCATTTTTTGTACTTCTTGCCGCTGCCGCAGGGGCAGTCGTCGTTGCGGCCGACTTTCGGTTCCTCGTTCTTGACGGTGGTGACGCCGGATTTGCGGCGCGGCACCCACCACTTGTGGATGGCGGGCAGGTTGGCTTCGATATCCAGGGCCAGCTGGTGGGCCTTGACCGGGTCTTCCACTTCCGCCAGTTCTTCCGGCTTGATTTCGTCGGCGCCGAGCAGGTAGATCGGGCGCATCAGCGGGGCCACTTCGGAATCCCAGATTTCGTCCCAGGAGCCTGGGCGCAATTCCATGCCTTCCCAGAAGCCCCAGCACCAGGCTTCCGCGTTCAGCAGGGTCTTGCCTTCGTGCTCGTGCTCGACGAACAGCGGTTCGAATTCCTTCGGCGCCACCTCGAAGGTCACCAGCACTTCGTTCATGAAGCGGGTGATCAGGTTGTAGATGCGCTCTTCCT
>CBHWEO010000370.1:0-3887 GCA_966112955.1 uncultured Duganella sp.
ATTCTGGTTGCGGGGACAGGATTTGAACCTGTGACCTTCGGGTTATGAGCCCGACGAGCTGCCAGACTGCTCCACCCCGCGTCTGATGCGAGTATTATAGGGCAACGCGCCGCTTTAGGCAATATTTATCCTCCCGCTTCCCACGATAGATCGAATATATTTCACCGGATGCCGGAAACTGGCCGTTCGGTGTAAAGTAGAGCCATGAAATTTTGCTCAGAATGCGCCCACCCTGTTGAGTTGATGGTACCGGCCGGCGACAACCGCCCGCGTTATGTTTGCGTCAACTGTTCGGCAATCCATTACCAGAACCCCAAGATGGTAATCGGCTCGGTGCCGGTCTGGGAACGCGATGGCGAGTTGCAGGTATTGCTGTGCAAGCGGGCCATCGAGCCGCGCCGCGGCTACTGGACCCTGCCGGCCGGCTTCATGGAAAACAATGAAACCACGGCCGAGGCGGCGCAGCGCGAAACCGAAGAGGAAGCCGGCGCCAATATCGACCTGGGCAACCTGTTCACCCTGCTCAACGTGCCGCGCGTGCACCAGGTCCATATGTTCTACCTGGCCACCCTGCGCGACCTCGACTTCGCGCCGGGCGAGGAAAGCCTGGAAGTCAAAATGTACACGGAAGCGGACATCCCCTGGGATGAGCTGGCCTTCCCCACCATCCGCACCACGCTGGAGTTCTTCTTCGCCGACCGCAAAAAGGTGCTGGAAGGCGGCAGCTACGGCTTCCACACCCAGGACATCACCCAGCCCATGCGCCTGCCCGCCGCCACATGATTCCCTGGCTTGACGTCAATACGCCCTTTCCCGACGTCTCCGAAGCCCTGACCACGGATGCGCCGGGCTTGCTGGCCGCCGGTGCCGACCTCTCGCCCAAGCGGCTGCTGGCGGCCTACCAGCGCGGCATCTTCCCCTGGTTTTCCGAGGGCCAGCCCATCCTGTGGTGGAGCACCGATCCACGCATGGTCCTGCGCACGGCCGATTTCAAGGTTTCCGACAGCCTGCGCAAGTCGCTGAAGAAAGTCGCACGCGACAGCAAGCGCTGGCAGGTGCGCTTCGACAGCGCCTTCGAACAGGTGATGCGCGCCTGCGCCGCGCCGCGCCGAGACGGCCCGGGCACCTGGATTTCCGAGGACATCATTGCCGGCTACACCGGCCTGCACCGGCAGGGCTACGCCCACTCGTCCGAGTTGTGGCTGGACGGAGAGCTGGTGGGCGGCGCCTACGGGGTGTCGATCGGCACCATGTTCTACGGCGAATCGATGTTCGCGCGCGTCACCGACGGCTCCAAGGTGGCGCTGGCCTACCTCGTGCATTTCCTGAAACTGAACGGCGTGGAATTGATCGATTGCCAACAGGAGACCGGTCACCTGGCATCGCTGGGCGCGCGCCCAATCCCACGCAAGGACTTCATCGCCCATCTGGAGCAGTGCATTGTGATGCCACAGATACGCGATTGGTGCCCTGTCGCACCGTTTTAAGCGGAAGGCGCGCTATGATATGACTCATGACGCAGCTTAACGACCTCCCCTTCGCCACGTTGCAGTTTTATACGACGGCGCCTTATCCGTGCAGCTACCTGGATGCACGCCAGGCCCGTTCGCAAGTGGCCACGCCTTCGCACCTGATCAACGCCGACGTGTATTCGGAACTGGTGAAGAATGGCTTCCGCCGCAGCGGCATCTTTACTTATCGTCCATATTGCGATGGATGCCAGGCCTGCATCCCGGTGCGGGTGGCAGCCGCCGCATTCAAGCCGACGCGCGGCCAGCGCCGCGCCTGGGCGCGCCACAGCAATTTGCAGGCGGGCGTGGCCAGCCTGGCGTTCTCGGACGAGCATTACGAACTCTACCTGCGCTACCAGAGCACGCGCCACGCCGGCGGCGGCATGGACCAGGATTCGCGCGACCAGTACGCCCAGTTCCTGCTGCAAAGCCGCGTCAACACGCGGCTGGTGGAATTCCGCGAGCCGGACGGCACGCTGCGCATGGTGTCCATCATCGACGTGCTGTCCGATGGGCTGTCGTCGGTCTACACCTTCTTCGACCCGGACGTGCCGGGCGCTTCGTTCGGCACCTATAACGTGATGTGGCAGATCGCCCAGGCGCACGAGCTGGGGCTGGACTTTGTCTACCTCGGCTACTGGATCGAAGACAGCCCGAAGATGAACTACAAGATCAAGTTCCAGCCGCTGCAGGCGCGCATCAAGGGCGTGTGGGGTCCGCTCACCGCTTCATCAGGTCCAGCAGCGCAACCGTAGTCGCCAGCACCCCGGTCTGCACCGACTTTTCCGCATCGGCGCGGAACAGGGGACTGTGGTTGTAGGCGATGCTGCCCTTGCCCGCGCGCGCTGCCGCCACCTCCCCGGCCGGCGTGCCGCCCACCATGAAGTAGACGCTCGGGATACCCTGGCCGTAGATGAAGTGGGCGTAGTCTTCCCCCACCATGCTGCCGCGCTGGTAGCCGCGGTCGAAAATCCCTTCGCCCAGCTTCGCCGTCCACACCGCGTTCAGGCGTTGCATCAGGGCCTTGTCGTTCAGGGTCGGCGGCACCGGGCGGTCGGTGTGGCGGATTTCCGGCAGCTTGTCTTCCGGCACGCCGGCCGCGCGTGCCGTGTTCTCGGCCACGCGCTTGATGCCGGCCAGCAGCTTGGCGCGCGTCTCGTCGCTCTCCGAACGCACCGTCAGTTCCAGCCGTGCGCTGTCGCCGATCACATTGCCCTTGGTGCCGGCGTGGAAGGAACCAACCGTGATCAGGGCCGCTTCGCGCGGGGCGATGTCGCGCGTGACCACGGTCTGCAGCGCCAGCACGATCTGCGAGGCGATCACCACCGGGTCCTTGCCGGTATGCGGGCTGGCGCCGTGGGTGCCGATCCCGTGCACCACGATTTCCAGCAGGTCGGCGCCGGAGAATGGCGCTTCGCTGACGTCGATCTTGCCCGCTTCGATGTCGGCGCCCACGTGCAGCGACAGCGCGTAGTCCGGCTTGCCGAAGCGTTTGTAGATACCGTCCGCCATCATGTCCAGGGCGCCGCCGGTGCGCTCCTCGGCCGGCTGGCCCACCAGCATCAGGGTGCCCTTCCATTCGTTCTTGCGGGCGGCCATCTGGTGCGCGGTGCCCACCAGGCTGGTCATGTGGACGTCGTGGCCGCAAGCGTGCATCACCGGCACCAGGTTGCCGCTCATGTCCTTCATCTTCACCCTGGAGGCGTTGGGAGCGTCGGACTTCTCTTCCACCGGCAAGGCGTCCATGTCGGCACGCACCATCACGGTCGGGCCTTTGCCGTTGCGCAGGATGGCCACCAGGCCGGTCTTGCCCACGCCTTCGGTCACCTCGAAGCCCGCCGCGCGCAATTCCTTTGCCATGCGCGCCGCCGTCTGCACCTCCATATAGGACAGCTCGGGGTTGGCGTGCAGGTGGTTGAACAGCGGTTCCAGGTTCGCTTTGTAGTCGCGCGCAATGGCGGCAGCCAGCTGGTTGTCGGCGGCGGCGGCAGGCAGCGCAAGGCAGGCCAGCAGGGCAAGTCCGGGCTTGATCACGTAAGTCCTCCAGGGGGTGCGGTGTAAAATGCTACAAAATACACCAAAGCAGCCCAATAATGTCCGATAAATTCCTGTATTCCCTGGCCCGCCCCATCCTGTTCTCGATGGACGCGGAATCCGCCCACCATTTCACCCTGCCCGCACTGAAGCGCCTGTCCGCCTTGGGCCTGACGCGTGCCATCGTACGCCGCCCGAAGGATGACCCGCGCACCGTGATGGGCCTGACCTTCCGCAACCCGGTCGGCCTGGCCGCGGGCCTGGACAAGGATGGCGCCTTCATCGACGCGCTGGCCGACCTGGGCTTCGGTTCGATCGAAGTGGGCACGGTGACGCCGCGCG
>CBHWEO010000371.1:0-3885 GCA_966112955.1 uncultured Duganella sp.
AAGCCTTCCATCATGCCCACGGCCTGGGAACCCTGGCCTGGGAACACGAACGCGAATTTATTCATCTTTCAACCTTTAGACTTCTTATTCTAAAAAGGACGCTATTTTATTACATCCGTGCCAGGACGGCACCCCAGGTAAAGCCGCCGCCTACGCCTTCCATCATCACCACATCGCCCTTCTTCACGCGGCCATCGCGCACGGCGACGTCCAGTGCCAGCGGGATCGACGCAGCAGAGGTATTGCCATGCTGGTCCACGGTCACCACCATCTTTTCCGGCTCCATGCCCAGCTTCTTGGCGGTGCCGTTCATGATACGGATGTTGGCCTGGTGCGGGATCAGCCAGTCGATCTTGTCGGCGGTCATGCCGGCCGCGTCCAGCGCTTCGTACGCCACTTTCTCCAGCACCGACACGGCCAGCTTGAACACTGCCTGGCCATCCATGTACAGGAAAGCGCTGCCGGCAATGGCGCCGTTGTTCAGGCTGCCGGGCACGCGCAGCACGTCGGAATGGCGGCCATCGGCATGCAGCTTGCAGGCCAGCACGCCCGGCTCTTCCGATGCGCTCATCACGATCGCACCGGCGCCGTCGCCAAACAGCACGCAGGTGGTGCGGTCTTCGAAGTTCAGGATGCGCGAGAACACTTCCGCGCCGATCACCAGCACATTCTTGTGCATGCCGGACTTGATGAAGCTGTCCGCCGCCGACACCGCGTAGACGAAGCCGCTGCACACCGCTTGCACGTCCACCGCCGCGCAGTTGTTGGTCATGCCCAGCTTCTTCTGCACGATGCAGGCGGTGCTGGGGAAGCTGCCGTAAAAGTCCGGCGTGGAGCTGGCGACGATGATCAGGTCGATATCGTCCGGCTGCATGCCGGCCATTTCCAGCGCACGCTTGGCGGCGATCACGCCCAGGTCCGACGATGCCTGCTCCGGTTCCGCGTAATGACGGGCGGAGATGCCGCTGCGCGACACGATCCACTCGTCGGAAGTCTCGATGCCCTTGGCAGCCAGCTGGGCCGCCAGTTCATGGTTGGTAACGCGCTTCTCAGGCAGATAACTGCCCGTGCCTACGATCTTGCTGTACAGGGTCATGCGTGTCTCTCGTTTCGGTTATCGGCTCTTCTTGTGGCATCAGTTCGGCAATCAGGGCCGACAGGTGCTCTTGTACGTCGTTTCTTGCCGCATCATACGCGCGGCGGATCGCCCACTCATACGCCTCCGCCTCGGCTCCGCCATGGCTCTTGAACACCAGGCCGCGCAGGCCCAGCAGGCCGGCGCCGTTATAGCGGGCGGGATTCAGGCGGTTGCCAATCCGTTTCAGCGCAGCGCTTGCAATCAGTGCGCCCAGGATAGTGATCGGGTTACGCTTGAATTCAGTGGTCAGCACCATCTTCATGAAACGCGCCAGGCCTTCCACGGCCTTCAGCGTGACGTTGCCGACGAAACCATCGCACACCACCACGTCGGTCGTGCCTTTGAAAATGTCATTGCCTTCCACATTGCCGTGGAAATTCAGCTTGCCGCGCGCATGATCGGCCTTCAGCAGCTCGGCGGTGGCTTTCACCACCTCGTTGCCCTTGATGTCCTCGGTGCCCACGTTCAGCAGGCCGATGGTCGGGCGCTCGATGCCTTCGGAAGCCTGGCACAGCACCGAACCCATGATGGCGAACTGGTGCAGGTGGTGCGGTTCGCAATCCACATTGGCGCCCAGGTCCAGCACATAGGTCGGGCCATCGTTCTGGTTCGGCAGGATGCTGCAGATGGCCGGGCGGTCCACGCCGGGCATGGTCTTCAGCACATAACGGGAAACGGCCATCAGGGCCGCGGTATTGCCAGCAGAAACGCAGGCCGAGGCCTTGCCTTCCTTGACTTGCTCGATCGCCACGCGCATCGACGAATCCTTCTTGCGGCGCAAGGCGACCTCGAGCGGGTCATCCATGGTGACCTGTTCGGAAGCGTGAAGGATGGTGAGGCGCGGCTCGGCCTCCGCGTGGTGCTTCTTCAATTCGGCGCGAACGACATCCTCCAGGCCGACAAGGATCAGCTCGGCGTTCGGTTCATGCTTGAGGAAGGAGAGTGCTGCGGGAATCGTGACTGAGGGGCCGTGATCGCCACCCATGCAGTCGATAGAGATTTTGATTGTCATTGTATAACTCAAAGAAAAAGCGGCGCGACGTCAGGGGACCTGCGTAGCACCGCTTTGTCTTGTAGCCGAAGCAAAAACGCGATTACTCGTCGTTCTTGGTCTTCAGCACTTTGCGACCACGATAGAAGCCGTTAGGCGAAATGTGGTGACGCAGGTGGGTTTCACCGGTGGTTGGCTCAACGGCCAGGTTCGGTGCTACCAGAAAATCGTGCGAACGGTGCATGCCGCGCTTCGATGGGGACTTCTTGTTCTGTTGAACAGCCATGATGACTCCTAATACTAAAGTTCTAAGATTTTAACACATCCGATGCGCAACAACATGCGAATCGAGCTTCTACATCCATGCCAAACTCGATTACTGCACGCGTTTTGACACGTTCTTTACTACTACAAAAACCGGTACTTAATTTGCTTTCAGGCCCTTCAGGCCTGCGAAGGGCGATGCCTTCTCATTCTTCGCTTTGTCGAGCAGCGAGGTGTCGGGACACACATCGTGCTTCGGCGCCTGCGGCAAGGCCAGCAGGGCCTCGTCTTCCACCAGGTCCATGAGATTCATGGAGCGGGCACCGACGATCACGTCGATGCTTTCGTCATCAATGATTTCCTCGATTTCGTCCGCATCCGCGTCGTCTTTGCCGAGCATCAGGAGCGTCGACGAATCGATTTCATGTTCAAACGGGGTCAGGCAGCGCTGGCACACCAGTTGCACTTTGCCGGCAACGGTCAGGCGCATCTGCGGGTAACCCTGTTTGCTGGAACCGCCCTCCACCTTCCAGGTCAACTCACCGGAAGTGTCGGCGCATTCCTTGCTCAGCCGGGTCATTTCAGCGACGGGCGTTACCCCTTCCTGGCTGCTGTTGGTCCGACAGAATTCAAAGGCGTCGATCTCAAAAGCATTCATTGGCTAAAATTTCCCTCGAAAACCTGCGATAATAACAGGATTTTCCACGCCGCGTCAAAGACTTGCGAGACTTTTCGCACTTTTTCGACGGCGCAGAGAGCATATAACATTTCCCTGATGAAAACAACTGATCTCATCCTTGCATCAAGTTCCGCCTACCGGCGCGAACTGCTGTCGCGGCTGCAACTCCCCTTCAGCGTAGACGTGCCGGACATCGACGAAAGCCCGCAAGCGGGCGAAACGCCCTGCGCCACCGCCCTGCGCCTGGCCCGCGAGAAGGCTGCCGCCGTGGCGGCGCGCCATCCCGGCGCCCTGGTGATCGGCTCGGACCAGGTGGCAACCCTGGACAATGAGCAGATCGGCAAGCCGGGCAACCATGCCAACGCCCTCTCCCAATTGCAGAAAATGCGCGGCCGGGAGGTGGTCTTCCACACGGCCTTGTGCCTGTGGGACGGGCGCAACAATTCGCACCAGCTGGAGGATGTGCAGACGGTGGTCAAGTTCCGGGACCTGCCGGATGCGGAACTCGACGCTTACCTGCGCATCGAGCAGCCCTATGATTGTGCCGGAAGTGCCAAAAACGAGGCGCTGGGGATTGCGATCCTGGAGCGGATTGATTCCAGCGACCCGACGGCGTTGACCGGGCTGCCGCTGATTGCCTTGACCGGTATGCTGCGGGCGGCTGGGGTCGGCTTCTTCCACACCGGTAAACCAGTGCCTGACCCGCAGGGTCAGGCACTTCCCCAGCACGCGGCCCCTGATCAGTCTGGTGGCGGGGCCGCCGGGGGCGGCCCCCCGGGGGCCGGGGTGGGGAAATTATAAGGCGCCCCAAAC
>CBHWEO010000372.1:0-3851 GCA_966112955.1 uncultured Duganella sp.
CCAACGCTTGCTGGACGCCTTCGTCAACGGTCTTGTTCGAGTAGTACGACACGTTGTTCAGCACCGGCGGGAACGCGGCAGTGGTCAG
Organism: uncultured Duganella sp.; assembly: GCA_966112955.1. GTDB lineage: Bacteria > Pseudomonadota > Gammaproteobacteria > Burkholderiales > Burkholderiaceae_D > Rugamonas. The sequence goes on from CBHWEO010000372.1 coordinate 89, forward strand.
CAGCGGACGCAGACCCCAGTCAGCTTCACCGGTCGAGGACGACCAGCCGGCGTAGTACATGCGGACCTTGGCGTCTTCAGGCTTTTGCACCTGTTGAACGCGCTGCACGCGCTGGCCGGATTCCAGGACTTCCACGGAAACCTTGATGCCGACCTGGGCGAGCTGCTGCTGCAGGAACTGAACGACCTTCACCGAGGTGCCGTCGTTGTAGGCGGACCACAGCGTGCTTTCGAAGCCGTTGGGGTAGCCGGCTTCGGCCAGCAGGGCCTTGGCCTTCTTGATGTCGTAGGGCCATGCGCCGATCTTGTGCGCGTAGTCCACGCCTTGCGGCACGACGCCGTCGATGACGGTGGCGTAGCCCGAGAACGCGACCTTGGCCAGGGCGTCCTTGTTGATGGCGTAGTTGATGGCTTCACGCACCTTGACGTTGTCGAACGGCTTTTGCTGCGTGTTCATCGACAGGTAGCGGGCCATGATCGAATTCTGGTGATCGACCACGTCCAGCTTGTCGTTCTTCTTCAGCACGGCGGCCTGCTCGAACGGCACCGGGAAGGCGAAGTGCGCTTCACCCGTCTGCACCACGGCGGCGCGGGTGTTGTTGTCGGTCACGGTGCGGAAGGTCAGCGTGTCGACCTTCGGGTAGCCTTGCTTCCAGTAGCCGCCGAACTTCTTGACCTTCAGGTACTCGGCCGGCTTCCATTCGACGAATTCGAACGGGCCCGTGCCAACCGGGTGAAAGCCGATTTCCTTGCCGTACTTGGCCAGGGCGGCCGGCGAGATCATCATGGCGGCCGGGTGGGCCAGCGCGTTGATGAAGGCCGAGAACGGCTTCTTCAGCGTGATCTTGACGGTCATCGGATCGACGACTTCGGTCTTTTCGATGACGCTGAACTGGATGTAGCGCGACAGACGGTTGTCCGGATTGGCCGGACGATCGAAGTTGACCTTGACCGCTTCGGCGTTGAAGTCGGTGCCGTCATGGAACTTCACGCCGGGACGCAGCTTGAACGTGTAGACCAGGCCGTCTTCGCTGACCGTGTAATCGGTCGCCAGCACCTTCTGGACCTTCAGGTCCTTGTCGAATTCGAACAGGCCTTCGTAGTAGGCCTTGCCAGCCGCCTGGTTCAGCGTGCTGGTGGTGTTGTAGGGGTCCAGCGTTTCCAGCGCGATGGAAACGGCAAACGTCACGTCCTTGGCGGCGTGAGCCATCGGCGCGGTGAGCACACCGAAGGCCAGCGCGGCAGCGGCCATCAGCTTGGTGGGGCGCAGAACTTTCATCATTGCAACTCCTGGTTCCAAAAAAAGGTCAACTACTGAGTCAATACGCGCCGCCGACGGGATGGCGGGCTACAAAATGATCCGTACCGACCTGCACCAGCGGCTGCACCACCGGTTCGTCGTTCAGTTTGCGGATCGGGCTGGGGATTTCATCGGACAGCAAGGTGCGCTTCAGGTGGCGGCGGGCCGGATCGGCGATCGGCACGGCGGACATCAGCTTCTTGGTGTAGGGGTGCTGCGGATTCTCGAAGATGGCGCGGCGCGGGCCGATCTCGACGATCTGGCCCAGGTACATCACCGCCACGCGGTGGCTGACGCGTTCAACCACGGCCATGTCGTGCGAGATGAACAGGAACGAGATGCCCATGTCGCGCTGCAGGTCGATCAGCAGGTTCACGATCTGCGCCTGGATCGACACGTCCAGCGCCGACACGGATTCGTCCGCGATCACGACCTTCGGGTTCAGGGCGAGGGCACGCGCAATGCAGATGCGCTGGCGCTGGCCGCCCGAGAATTCGTGCGGGTAGCGCTGCGCCATTTCCGGCGGCAGGCCCACGCGCTCGAGCAGTTCGGCGACGCGGCGTTCGGCATCCTTGCCCTTGGCCACGCCGTGCACCAGCAGCGGCTCCATGATCGAGAAGCCCACGGTCACGCGCGGATCCAGCGATGCAAACGGATCCTGGAACACGAACTGGATGTCGCGGCGCAGGGATTGCAGTTCGGTGTTCTTCAGACGCACGATGTCGCGGCCGCCAAAGCGGATCTCGCCGCCCTGGCTTTCGACCAGGCGCAGCAGCGAACGGCCGGTCGTGGACTTGCCGCAGCCGGACTCGCCGACCAGCGACAGCGTCTCGCCGGGGAACAGGTCGAAGCTGACCTTTTCCACGGCGTGCACACGGCGCTGCACGCGGCTCAGGATGCCGCCGCGCAGGTCAAAACGCGTCACCAGGTTGCGCACGCTCAGGATGGGATCGCGCTTGGCGATGGGCACTTCCTGCGTGCTGACGGCGCCGGGTTCGGCCACGGGCTGGGCCTGGCCTTCGACCTGCAGCAGCGGGAAGCGCGCGGGCAGGTCCGTGCCCTGCATGGCGCCCAGCTTAGGCACGGCCGACAGCAGCGCCTTCGTGTAGCTGTGCTGGGGCGCGGCGAACACCTGGTCCGACGGGCCTTCCTCGACCCTGTCGCCGCGGAACATGACCAGCACGCGATCGGCCACTTCGGCCACCACGCCCATGTCGTGGGTGATGAACACCACGCCCATGTGCATCTCTTCCTGGAGCTGACGGATCAGTTGCAGGATCTGCGCCTGGATGGTCACGTCCAGTGCGGTGGTCGGCTCGTCGGCGATCAGCAGCGCCGGCTTGCAGGCCAGCGCCATGGCGATCATGACGCGCTGGCGCATGCCGCCCGACAGTTGATGGGGGTAGCGGTCCAGCACCGATTTGGCTTCGGGAATGCGGACCTGTTCCAGCATGCGCAGCGCTTCGGCACGTGCCGAGGCGCCGTCCATGCCCTGGTGCTCGCGGATCGATTCGGCGATCTGGTCGCCGGCCGTGAACACCGGGTTCAAGGAGGTCATCGGCTCCTGGAAAATCATTGCCATGTCGGCGCCGCGCACGTCGCGCATGACGCGCTGGCTGGAATTGGCCAGGTCGATCACGGAACCGTTGCGGCGGCGCAGGGCCATGCGACCCTGAGCGATGCGGCCGCCGCCATGTTCCACCAGACGCATCAGCGCCAGCGACGTCACCGATTTGCCCGAACCCGATTCGCCCACAATGGCCAGGGTCTCGCCCCGGTCCACATGGAACGACAGGTTGCGCACGGCTTCGACCGTCCGCTCGGAACCCACGAAGCGCACCGTCAGGTCGTCGACCTGGACCACGCGGTTATCCGGCAGCGCCAGGCTGTTTGCGCGATCAACCATCTCTTCTCATTCCCAAAATAAACCTACTGATCCAAACCGCCGGCGCTCATCGGTAGATGGCGGTTACCGGCTTCTCGCCAACGCGGGCGTAACCCCGGTACATGCCTTCCGTGTTGAACGGCAAGGCCACATTGCCCTGGGCGTCGACGGCCACCAGGCCGCCCTTGCCGCCGATGGTGGGCAGTTTTTCCATCACGACGCGGTCCGCCGCTGCTTCCAGCGAGGCGCCGCAGTATTCCATCTGGGCCGCCACGTCGTACGCGGCAACCATGCGGATGAACATTTCGCCCGTGCCCGTGGTGGACACGGCGCAGGTCTTGTTGCTTGCATAGGTGCCGGCGCCGATCAGGGGCGCATCGCCCACGCGGCCGACCTGCTTGTTGGTGATGCCGCCGGTGGAGGTGGCGGCGGCCAGGTTGCCCTGCGCATCGACAGCCACGGCGCCCACCGTGCCGAACTTCTTGTCGGCGTCCAGCGGGTCGGCGGGCGCGGGCTGGCCGCGCGCGACCATGGCCTGACCGTCGTGATCCAGCACGGCGGCGTCGGGCGTCTCGCGCT
>CBHWEO010000373.1:0-3845 GCA_966112955.1 uncultured Duganella sp.
GCCCCGCCCGACCGTTGTTTAGCGGGGGGGGCCAGACGCTGGGCCCAACCCACAAACCCTGGCCCCCCCCCGCGGGCTCCGGCACTTCAGGGCGTATTCCCCGGTCATCCGCAGCGACGAAAAAAAGCCCGGCGGGTGAGGCCGGGCTGAGGGAGTTAGCTAATCGCTGCCGGCGCCGCAGGCGTCGGCAGCGATGTCGTCAATCATTCGGTGTGGGCACCCCGACGGTCGACCGTCACCACACGCTGTTTGTCCGATACCAGTTGCTGGCCCTGGGCTGCCACCTTGCCTTGCACATTGACCGTGGCGTTGCCGGGGCCGCGCACATTGACTTCGGCCTGCTTGGCCAGCATGTCGCGCGCATCCAGGCTGCCGGAACCGGTCACGCTGGCATTCAGGGTGCCGGTCCAGCCGCGCAGCTGCACGCCGCCGGGGCCGCTCATGCTGACTTTCACGTCCTTGCACTCGGGCTCGGCTTGCAGCTCGCCGGAACCGCGCACTTCCGCGTCCAGCGAATCGCTGACCTTGCTCAGGTAAATGCTGCCCGGGCCACGGCTGCGGGCGATGGCCTTGGCCACTTTCAACTGCTTGGCGTCGAGGTCGCCGGAACCGCTGACGTCGGCGCTCAGGGTATCGCTGCTGCCCGACAGGTTCATGCCGCCAGGGCCGCTCAGGCTGACGCGCGCGTTCTGGGTTTGCAGGCCGCGCGCTTCCAGGTCGCCGGAGCCGTGCACTTCGGCATCGAATTTCTTGATGCTGCCGTTCAGGCAGGCGCTGCCCGGGCCGTTCAGCATGGCGCTGACGTTTTCCACCTGCATGCCGCAGGCTTCCAGGTCGCCCGAACCCGAGATATCGACGCGGATCTCGCGGCTGCTGCCGCGCAGTTCGGCCGAGCCGGGACCGTTCAGCGACGCGTTGACCTTGTTGGCGCGGACGTCGTTGGCTTCCAGGTCGCCCGAGCCGGTCAGGACCGCGTTCAAGTCGCCGCTAATGGCCGGTGCGCTCACGTCGCCCGGCCCGGTCATGACCAGGTTGAGGTTGGTGGCGCGCATGCGGTGCAAGTGTAAGTCGCCGCTGCCGCTGGCCTTGACGGTCAGTTCCCTGGCCGAGCCGCTGGCGCTCAGGTCGCCAGGCCCGGTGGAGATGAGCTTGAGTTCGTTACTGTCGACCCGTTCCAGCTCCACGTCGCCGCTGCCGGCCGCGCTGAGGGCTTTCAGGCCGCTGGTGCTGATCTTCACGATCACCGGTTCGCGCTGCTTGCCAAAGCTGAACACCCAGTGGTTGCGTTTCAGCGGGCGCACATGCAGGGTATCGCCCTCGACCACGGTTTCCAGCTGCTCGAGCTGGCGCTTCGGCCCGCTGACCTCGACCGCTGTTGCGCCCTGGGCATCGACCAGCACCTTGTACGGGCCCTCCAGTTCGATGCGGGAAAAAGCTGTCACCGGGCGGTTTTCCCGGGTAGGGGTGTAGTCGGCCTTCTTTTCGGTCTGTGGCTGGCTGGCGTGCAGGGCGGAGACGCCCAGCGCGATCAGGGAAAAGGCGGCGCCGTAAGTGATCAGCTTATTCATTTTGATTGTCACTGTTCAGGATTGGTGATGGTGGAACGATAGGCGAATTGGCGCCGCCGGGTCCCCGGAAAAAGACAGACGCGCGAAAACGGGGAGCGAACTGCATTTTTTCGATGCCGAAATGCACACGGCAGGGGGTGGAAAGTTGTGATTTCGCCTTGAAATGTCATAATGCTCGTCAGGAGAGACATATATGATCAAGTACTTGGGAACCAAAAAGACCGACCAGGGTGGAACGGTATACGTGTTCCTGATCAATGGCTTGCAAAAGGAGATCCGCGAAGGTTCCCTGAAGCAATACCCTGGCTGTTACGAAGCGCTGCCTCCCGCCGCCAAGGCCAAGATCAGTGCCAACCGGGCCTGGTTCCAGAAGCTGTAGGCGATGCCGGGATTGCGCACCCTTGCGGCTGGCCTGCTGGCGGCCTGTTCCCTCGCGCAGGCAGCGCCGCCTTCCCACTTCGGCGACGTGCTCGGCAATGGCTTGCTGTGCCGCGACCAGACTTCCAACCGTTATTATTTCGACTACCTGAGCCAGCACTTCGGCCGGCCGTACAAGCGCGAGGGCGGCGCCTACTGGTTTCGCACCAATGATGCCATGCTGTGGGGCGTGCCGGTGCTGGAAGTGATCGTCAGCGACGAGAGCTTCCCGTACAGTTTTGTCGGCGCGGTGGCCGATACCACGCCGGAAGAGCTGGAGAAGGCGATCCAGCGGCAGGATGGCCTGGCCTATGCGAAAATCGACACTTCGCGCTATCCGGTGCGGGAGGCCAAGCCGGGCAGCCGCATCGTCTATTTCAACACCCGTTCCAAGATATACTGCGCCAAATTCAAGCCTTTGCCACCAGCGCTGCGCTAGCGCCGACCATGTACACGCAATACTTCAACCTCAAACAGCAGCCGTTCTCGATTGCCCCCGACCCGCGATACCTGTTCATGAGTGAACGGCATCGCGAGGCGCTGGCGCACCTGCTGTATGGGGTGGGGAGCGGCGGCGGCTTCGTGCTGCTGACCGGCGAGATCGGCGCCGGCAACACGACCGTGTGCCGCTGCTTCATGGAGCAGATCCCGGCCGATTGCCGCCTGGCCTACATCTTCAACCCCAAGCTGACGGTGGAAGAGCTGTCGCAGTCGGTGTGCGAGGAATTCCGCATTGCGCTGCCGGATGGCGCGCACAGCGTCAAGGCCTATGTCGACGCGATCAACGCCTACCTGCTGCAATCGCACGCGGAAGGCTTGAACAATGTGCTGGTGATCGACGAGGCGCAGAACCTGTCGCCGGACGTGCTGGAACAACTGCGCTTGCTGACCAACCTGGAAACCAGCGAGCGCAAGCTGCTGCAGATTATCCTGATCGGGCAGCCGGAATTGCGGGGCATGCTGGCGCGGCCGGAACTGGAGCAGCTGGCGCAGCGCGTCATCGCGCGCTACCACCTGGGGCCTTTGTCCGAGCCGGAAGTGGGCAGCTACATCCAGCACCGGCTGGCGGTGGCCGGCGCCGGGGCGGTGGAACTGTTCCCGCGCGGGCTGCTGCGGCGGGTGCACCAATTGAGCAAGGGCGTGCCGCGCAGGATCAACCTGCTGTGCGACCGCGCGCTGCTGGGGACCTATGTCGAGAACCGCGCGCAGGTCAACGCCACCATCCTGCGGCGCGCGGCGGAGGAAGTGTTTGCCGGCGAGACCGTTGGCGTGGCTGGCCGTTCCCGCGCCTGGCGCCTCGCGGCCGCCGGCGTGCTGGCCGGGGCGGCGCTGACTGCCGCAGCGGCCTGGCAAATGATGCCGGCTGCCCGGGCCCCGTCCGCGCCGTCCGGCGCCACGCTTCACGCGAGCGGCGCCGCCGGGCAGGGCGCTCCGCAGGCACGCATCGCAGGCGGGCCGCAATCGCCCACGGCCGTTCCAGGCGCGCCGCACCCCGCCGCCGGTGGACCGCAGCCGATTACCGGAGCGCCGCAGCCCGCTGCGCTGAGCACTGCGCCAGCCGCCGCTGCGCCGGCCGGCCTGTCCCCGGACGCCGCCCTGGCCCAACTGGCCGCCAGGTGGGATGTAGCGTTGGCGCCAGGCGAGGGCTGCGTCGAAGCGGCCAGGCGCAACCTGCGCTGCCTGCAGACCAAAGGCGGCCTGGACGACATCCGCAAGCTTGACCGTCCCGCCATCATCAAACTGCGCGACGCGCAATCCGTGCCGCACAACGTCCTCCTGACCGCGCTCGACGGCCGCAACGCCACGGTACTCGGCCCACACGGCGCGGAAAAGGTCGCGCTGGACGAGCTGGAGTCCCGC
>CBHWEO010000374.1:0-3823 GCA_966112955.1 uncultured Duganella sp.
GCAAGAGTGCAGTGGCTCGTGTGTTCATCAAAGCTGGCACCGGCCAGATCATCGTGAACGGCAAGCCTGCAGCAGAATACTTCTCCCGTGAAACCGGCCTGATGGTGATCCGTCAGCCGCTGGAACTGACCGGCAACGTAGAACGTTTCGACATCAAGGTCAACGTGCACGGCGGCGGCGAGTCCGGCCAGGCAGGTGCAGTGCGTCACGGCATCACCCGCGCACTGATCGACTACGATGCAGGCCTGAAGGGCGACCTGGCACGTGCCGGCTTCGTCACTCGCGATGCTCGTGAAGTTGAACGTAAAAAAGTTGGTCTGCGCAAAGCACGTCGCGCAAAGCAATTCTCGAAGCGTTAATCTTTACGCTTTCGACCAAAAAGCCGCTGGGTTCCAGCGGCTTTTTTTATTTTTGCCTTAAAATGACCCCCTCGTTTAATTTTTACCTTGCAAGGAAGAGATCATGATCAAAGTAGGCATCGTCGGCGGCACTGGTTACACGGGCGTGGAACTGCTGCGACTGTTAGCCGCACACCCGGAAGCCGAACTGACCGCGATCACTTCGCGCAAGGAAGACGGCCTGCCGGTGGCTGAGATGTATCCTTCCCTGCGCGGCCGCGTGAACATCGCCTTCAGCTCGCCGGACAAGGTCGACCTGACCCAGTGCGACGTGGTGTTCTTCGCCACTCCGCACGGCGTCGCCATGGCACAAGCCCCCGAGCTGCTGGCCAAGGGCGTGAAAGTGATCGACCTGGCGGCGGACTTCCGTATCAAGGACCGCGCCGTGTTCTAAAAGACCTACAAGATCGACCACACCGCCCCCGAGCTGCTGGAGCAAGCCGTGTACGGCCTGCCCGAGCTGAACCGCGAAGACATCAAGAAAGCCAAGCTGATCGCCAACCCCGGCTGCTACCCGACCACCATGCAGTTGGGCTTCGTGCCGCTGCTGAAGGCAGGCCTGGTCGATGCCGGCCACCTGATCGCCGACTGCAAGTCCGGCGTATCCGGCGCCGGCCGCAAGGCCGAGATCGGCACCCTGTTCTCCGAATCCTCCGACAACTTCAAGGCTTACGGCGTGAGCGGCCACCGCCACACCCCGGAAACCGTCGCCCAGCTGCAGCGCTTCACCGCGGACAAGGTCAACCTGATCTTCACCCCGCACCTGGTGCCGATGATCCGCGGAATGCACTCGACCCTGTACGCGCGCCTGACCAAGGACGTGTCGAACGAAGAACTGCAAAAGCTGTTCGAAGACACCTACGCCGGCCAGCCGTTCGTGGACGTCATGCCATGGGGTTCGCATCCGGAAACCCGCAGCACCCGCGGCGCCAACATGCTGCGCCTGGCGCTGCATCGCCCGAACAATGGCGACACCCTGATCGTGCTGGTGGTGCAGGACAACCTGGTCAAGGGCGCCTCCGGCCAAGCCGTGCAGTGCATGAACCTGATGTTCGGCCTGGACGAAGGCATGGGCCTGCAAACCATCGCCCTGATGCCTTAAGTGGAGGCGCACGTGGAGCAGGCGCGCGCGCCGCTGCTGGCGCGCGTGCTGGGCCTGGCTGCCGTCCTGGTGGCCGCCGGCGTACTGGTGGTATGGGGCGTGGACCTGGGCAAGCGCGTGATTGGCGTATCCCTAGGCGAATCCGGCCCATCTGTTGCCAAACAGCTGGCCGCGGCCGAACTGGAACTGGCCCGGTTGACGGCCGAGCGTGATGCCCTGGCGGAAAAGCTGAAAGCGCAGCCGTCCGTCGCCGCCGTGCCCGCCGCCAGCGAAACCGAACTCGCCAAGCTCAACGCCGACCTGGCCCTGCTGGAAGAAGCGCTGCCGCCGGCCAAGGCAGGCAGTGGCCTGGTGATCCGCGGCATGCAGGCGCGCATGGCGACGCCCAAGCTCTTGCATTACACGGTTCTGCTCCAATATGGTGCCAGGAAGAAGGGCCCATCCGCCTTCGCCGGCCGCTTGAAGCTGGCGGTCACCGTGAGCCAGGATGGCAAGAAGACCGTGCTCGAGTACCCGAAAGAGGGTGCCGAGCGCTACGACTTGAAGGTCGACCGCTACCAGCGGGTGGACGGCACGCTGGACCTGCCGGAGGGCGCCAAGGCCGAGTCGGTCGAGGTCAGCCTGTCGGAAAAAGGGAAGGTGGTTGCCATCGAGGCAACGCCCGTACGCGGCATCTAAAGCGCCCAAGTCCGGCATGGACTATAATGGGACAACTGATTTTAAGTGGGAGTAACACATGACTGCAGTAGCCGAAGACGTGATCCCGGCACCGATCGTTTTCACCGACGCCGCGGCCGAGAAAGTAGCGCAACTGATCGAAGAGGAAGGCAATCCTGACCTGAAGCTGCGCGTATTCGTGCAGGGCGGCGGTTGCTCCGGCTTCCAATACGGCTTCACCTTTGACGAAATCGTCAACGAAGACGACACCACCATGGTGAAGAACGGCGTCCAGCTGTTGATTGACTCGATGAGCTACCAGTACCTGGTGGGCGCCGAGATCGACTACAAGGACGACCTGGAAGGCGCGCAATTCGTGATCAAGAACCCAACCGCAACCTCCACCTGCGGCTGCGGCTCTTCCTTCTCCGTATAAGCAGCAGCAATACGGCCGAGCCCGTGTCACCCTTGGGGTCAGACCCTTTGGTTGACACGGGCTCGTGCGTTAACACATTTGCGCGTTTGGCAGCTTAGCGCGGGTAGAGGGCGCCGAGGATGCGTTCGCCGCGCGCGCCGGTTACTGACGGCAGGTTGCCGGGCTGGCGTTCCCCGAAGCGGAAGGCGAGCCACGCGAATACCATCGCTTCCACCCGGTTGGGCGGCACGCCCAGCGCATCTGTCGACTGCACTTTGGTCGCTTCCCCCAGCTCCGCCTGCAGCTCGCGCATCAGCGTGGCATTGTAGGCGCCGCCTCCGCACACGTAGACCGCATCCGTGCCGTACGGCGCGATCTCGCGCGCCAGGCTGACGGCGGTCAGGCGGGTGAGGGTGAACATCACGTCTTCCGGCCTGGCGCCGGCGAACGGGGCCAGGCGGGCGTCCAGCCAGTCGGCATGGAACAGGTCACGGCCCGTGCTTTTCGGCGCAGGCAGGGCAAAGTAGGGCTCGGCCAGCAAGGCGGCCAGCAAGCCCGGCACTTCGCGGCCGGTGGCGGCCCAGGCACCGTTGTCGTCGAATTCCACGCCCTTGTGGCGGGCGATCCAGGCATTCATCAGCACGTTGCCGGGACCGGTGTCGAAACCGCCCACCGTGCCATCCTTGTGCAGTACCGAGATATTGGCGATGCCGCCGATATTGGCCAGCACGCGCGTCTTGCCTTCCTTGCCGAACAGTGCCTTGTGCCCGGCCGGCACCAGCGGCGCGCCCTGGCCGCCCGCAGCCACGTCGCGCGAGCGGAAGTCGGCGATGACGTCGATCCCGCACAGCTCGGCCAGCAGGGCAGCATTGATGATCTGGCGGGTGAAGCCCAGCTCCGGGCGGTGGCGGATGGTCTGGCCATGCGCGCCGACTGCCCGCACATCGGCGGCTTTCATGCCGGCCTTGGCCAGCAACTGCGCCACGCACTCAGCGTAGAGTGCGGCCAGCTTGTTGGCGGCCAGCGCCTCGCGCTCGATTTCGTTGGGGGAAGCGGCTTGCAGCGCCATCAGCTCGTCGCGCAGCGCTTGCGGGAATTCCACGTAGGCGGCCGACATGGTGCGCGCGGCACCGGCCCAGAAGTCCACCAGGACGCCATCCACGCCGTCCAGGCTGGTACCCGACATTAATCCGATATAGAGGCTCATACCTTATTGTAAGTCGGGGTCAGCTCTGGCAAACGGACAAAAAG
>CBHWEO010000375.1:0-3818 GCA_966112955.1 uncultured Duganella sp.
TACCTGGACGTACAGTACTTTGTAGAAGGGTTTCTTTTCCATGATGAGGGGCCTCGTTTGTCTCCGAATATCCCCATCATTGCAAACAGCTGGCCGGACCGCTATTGTGTCTATCCCCATTGTGGATATCCACAATACGATTCATGAATGACTCGATAATAATCCTTGCATGACTTTACAAGCCTACCTCGATACCTTTCCCCAGCTGGCCGACGGCGTTTTCGCCCACAGCTCCTCGCAGATCATCGGCGACGTCACCATTGGCCGCGATTCCTCGGTCTGGTGCAATGCCGTGCTGCGCGGCGACGTGAACCGCATCACGATCGGCGACTGCAGCAATGTGCAGGACTTTGCCATGTGCCACGTGTCGCACAAGACGCCGGCCAGGCCGGAAGGCGCGCCCCTGCGCATCGGGAATTACGTGACGATTGCCCATTCCGTACTGCTGCACGGCTGCACCATTGGCGACGAATGCCTGGTCGGCATGGGCGCGATCGTGATGGACGACGTGGTGATTGAAGAGCGGGTGATGGTGGGCGCAGGCAGCCTGGTGCCGCCGGGCAAAGTACTGAAGAGCGGCGGCCTGTACGTCGGCCGCCCGGCGGTGCGGGTGCGCGAACTGACCGAAGCGGAGATTGCCCACCTCCGCTATTCGGCCGAGCACTACGTGCGCGTCAAGAACAACTACCTGGCCGGTTGAAGGGCGGGCTGGCTTACTGGGCGACCCAGCCGCCGTCCATATTCCACGCCACGCCGCGCATCTGGCGTGCCGCGTCCGAGCACAGGAAGACCGCCATCGCGCCCAGTTCTTCCGGCGTGACGAATTCGCCGGACGGTTGTTTTTCCGCCAGCAGCGCGGCCTTGGCCGCCTCGTTGGACAAGCCTTCCTTCTCGGCGCGCGCATCGACCTGCTTCTGCACCAGCGGCGTCAGGACCCAACCCGGGCAGATCGCGTTGCAGGTGATGCCGGTCCTGGCCGTCTCCAGCGCGGTCGCCTTGGTAAAGCCCACCAGGCCATGCTTGGCCGCCACATAGGCCGATTTGCCGGCCGAAGCCACCAGGCCGTGCACCGATGCCAGGTTGATAATGCGGCCCCAGTTGCGCGCTTTCATGTGCGGCAGCGCCAGGCGCGTGGTGTGGAAGGCCGAGGTGAGGTTGATGGCGATGATGGCATCCCAACGCTCGGGCGGGAAATCCTCGACATTGGCCACGTGCTGGATGCCGGCATTATTCACCAGCACATCGACGCCACCGAAGGTGTCGGCGGCGTAACGCATCATGGCTTCGATCTCGCCCGGCTTGCTCATGTCCGCGCCGTGGTAGCCCGTCGTCACGCCGAATTCGGCGGCCAGCGATTCCTGTAGCCGGGCGATGTCCGCCGCGTCGCCAAAGCCGTTCAGGATGATGTTGGCGCCTTCCGCCGCCAGGCTGCGGGCGATGCCCAGGCCAATGCCGGAAGTCGAGCCGGTGACAAGCGCGGTTTTGCCGCGCAAAGTGGTGCTGACCATTTGGTCCCCTATAATTTGTTAGCCAATGTAGAATGTAGCGCAAAAACCAATAGTGACCAATAGCGCGCGGGAGTGAGGAACCGAATGCCAGAAGCGAAAATAAAGTCCGTTCAGTGTTTCTCGATGTCTGGCCTGCACCAGATGGCGTATAAGGAATGGGGCGAGGAAGACAATCCGAACGTGCTGGTTTGCGTGCATGGCGTGACCCGGGTTGCTGACGATTTCGACAATCTTGCACAGTCGCTGTGCAAGGATTACCGGGTGGTCTGCCCCGACGTGGTGGGGCGCGGCCGTTCCGGCAAGCTGCGCAACCCGCAGCTGTACCGCATCCCCCAATACGTGAGCGATATGGTGACCCTGCTGGCGCGCGTGCTGGCCAAGGGCGAACGCCAGACCGTCGACTGGTTCGGCACCTCGATGGGTGGCCTGATCGGCATGGGCCTGGCCTCGCTGCCGGACAGCCCGGTCAGCAAACTTGTATTGAATGACATCGGCCCCACCTTGGACTGGGCCGCGATCCAGCGCATCGGCGACTACATCGCGCAGGAAGTGCGCTTCCCGACTTTCGAAGCCGGTGCCGCGTTCGTGAAGATGGTGTCGCTGACGTTTGGCGAACACACGGACGAGGAGTGGCGCAAGCTGGCCGCCGATGTCCTGCGCCAGGACAAGGATGGCTCCTGGGTGCGCCATTACGACATGGGCCTGGCGCTGCCGTTCCAGTCGGTCACGCCGGAGACGGCCAAGGCCGACGAGGCAATGCTGTGGGCCGCCTACGACGCCATCCGCTGCCCGACCCTGCTGGTGCGCGGCGCGAACTCGGACTTGCTGTCGCGCGAGACGGCGCTGGCCATGACGCAGCGCGGCCCCAGGGCGCGCCTGGTCGAGATCCCGAACGTCGGCCACGCGCCGACCTTCCTGCATGACGACCAGATCGCGATCGCCAAAGATTTTTTGTTGAACCACTAAGAGAAGAGCATGGAAATCAAACGTTTTCACGTAGGTAAGCGCATGTCCGAAATCGCCGTCCACAACGGCACCGTCTACCTGGCCGGCCAGATCGCCGAAAAGGGCGGCGACATCAAGACCCAGACCGCCGAAGTGCTGGGCCATATCGACCGCCTGCTTGCCGAAGCGGGCAGCGACAAGGCGCACATCCTGCGCGCGCAGATCTACATCACCGACCTGGCGAACTTCCCGGCCATGAACGAAGTGTGGGAAGCCTGGGTGGTGGAAGGCCAGACCCCGCCGCGCGCCACCGTGCAAGCGCAACTGGCAAATCCCGACTGGCTCATCGAAATCGTGGTGACGGCCGCCGTCAAGTAAGCAAGAGGTAAAGGTTCTCGTAATGGTTTCAATCGCGGCTCTCAATAGCGCAACGACGGAGCAATTGGTACAAGGCTTGTCCGCCGAGGATGGCGCCCGCGTGCTGGCCGCGCTGGACCACGCCAGCGAAGCCTATAGCGGCCGTACCACCGGCCATGGGCAGGACGCCCTGGAATTCGCGATCGGGGTGGCCGGCACACTGGCCATCCTGCGCACCGATGCGGAAACCCGCATCGCGGCACTGATGTTCGAGCTGACCCTGCTCGACGCCGATTCCGCCCCCTTGATCGAGCCGCGCTACGGCAAGGAAGTCAACGACCTGGTGGCCGGCGTGCGCCAGCTGATCCGCCTGCGCGAACTGACGCTGGCCTCGTCCGGCAGCGCCGCGCGCACCAAGACCGCGGCGCAGCAGGCGGTGGCCCAGGTCGAATCGCTGCGCAAGATGCTGCTCGCGATGGCGACCGACATGCGCGTGGTGCTGGTGCGGCTGGCTTCCTGCTGCACCACCTTGCGCTACTTCGCCGACAACAAGCGCTTCGACGACGTGACGCGCGCCTATGGCCGCGAAACCCTGGACCTTTACGCGCCGCTGGCCAACCGCCTCGGCATCTGGCAGATCAAATGGGAGCTGGAGGACCTGTCCTTCCGCTTCATCGAGCCGGAAACCTACAAGCGCATTGCGAAGATGCTGGAAGAGAAGCGCATGGCGCGCGAGAGCTTCGTCACGTCTTCCATTGCGCGCCTGCAGTCCGAACTGGAAGCGGCAGGCATCAAGGCCGAAGTATTCGGCCGGCCCAAGCACATCTATTCCATCTGGAACAAGATGAAGGGCAAGGAACTGGACTTCTCGGAACTGTACGATGTGCGCGCCTTCCGCGTGATCGTGGAGGACGTGAAGACCTGCTACACGGTGCTCGGGGTGGTCCACAATATCTGGACCCCGATCCCGAAAGAATTCGACGACTACATTTCCCGTCCCAAGCCGAA
>CBHWEO010000376.1:0-3803 GCA_966112955.1 uncultured Duganella sp.
ATTGCGACCACAGCTCGCCCAGGTGGTTTTCCAGCGGCGTGCCGGACAGGCACAGCCGGTGGCGCGCACGCAGCAGGCCGGCGCTCTGGGCCGCCTTGGAACGGGTGTTCTTGATGTAGTGCGATTCGTCCAGGATCACCAGGTGGAAGTCGTGCTCGCGCAGCTTTTCCTCGTCGCGCGGCAGCAGGGCGTAGGTGGTCAGCACCAGGTCCGATTTCGGGATTTCATCGAACAGTTCGGCGCGGTCCTTGCCCTGCAACAGCAGTACTTTCAAGCTGGGCGCAAAGCGCGCGGCTTCATCCTGCCAGTTGTTCATCAGGCTGGTGGGCGCGATGACCAGGGCTGGATGGTCGAGGCGGCCGGCTTCCTTTTCCACCAGGATGTGGGCCAGGGTCTGCACCGTCTTGCCCAGGCCCATGTCGTCGGCCAGGATGCCGCCGAAGTTGTATTCGCGCAGGAACTGCATCCAGCTCAAGCCGTCGGTCTGGTAGTCGCGCAGGGTGGCTTGCAGGCCGGCCGGGGTCGGCACCCGCTTGACCGAGGAAAACTGGTTCAGCTTGCGGCCCATTTCGCGCAGCGCTTCGCCGCCGGTCCACTGGAAGTCGACGTTGCGGGCCAGCTCGTCCAGGCGCGCCGCATCCAGCGAGGACATGCGCACCGAATGGCGGATCTTGTCGCTGAAGTACAGTTCGCCGATGGTCGCCAGGATGGGCTTGACGCGGTTCCATGGCAAGGCCACGCGGCTGCCGTCCGGCAGGGCGGCCAGCATCTGGTCCGACTCGCCGTGCGCGGCCAGCGCCTTCGGGCTGAAATCGTTGGGGAAATTGCGGATCATTTGCACCAGCACAGGCAGCAGCGGCACGCGCTCGCCATTGACGGTGATGCCCAGTTCCAGGTCGAACCAGGCGCTGCCGTTCTCGGCCGTATCTTCCTCGACTTCGGCGTACCAGTCCTCGACCGCCACCATGTCGTAGCGGTACTTCGGCGATTTTTCGACGCGCCAGCCGGCGGCCAGCAATTCTTCGATGCCGGATTCGGCAAAGCGGATCCAGTCGGCCTGGTTGGCCAGCAGCAGGCCGCCGCGCACGCTCGACAGCGGCAGGGCGGTCGGCTTGCGGAAGCCGAGCTGGGTCAGGGTTTCCAGCGCGGCCGCTTCGGCCGCTTCATCGCGCTGGATGATCTCGGTCACTTCGCCGCGCTGGCGCACCACGCGCTGCGACGGGTCGAAGGATACGCGCTCGCCGTCGTAGTCGTAGGACAGCACGGCATAGTCGTTCCAGCGCTGCAGGGCGCCGTCGGCCAGCTGGGCCGAGTCGAGCACCAGGATCGGGCGCGGCTTGACGTCGGTACGCACGCGCTGCGGCAATGGCTGGGGCAGCGGCATCAGCTGCTGCAAGCCGTGCGCCAGCAGCAGCTGGGACACGCGCATCTTATCGTTCGGCATCAGCAAGGGCGCCTGCGCCACCAGGGCTTGCAGGTCGGCCAGGGGGATGGTGGTGCCGCCCTGGTTCAGCTGCAGCTCGCCGGTCGACAGGTTATCGATGTACCACGGCGGATCGGTCGGCAGCATGTAGTCGATCTGGTCGGCCGCATGGTGCTTGGCGCCTTCCGGCACGTCCACCTGCCAGCCCAGGCGCAAGCCCTTGCCTTCCTCGCGCCAGGCCAGGCTGGCATTGCGCAGCGGGCCGGGCTTCATCGGGTAAACCAGGCCGTTGCCGACGTCGGACCAGGAATTGGCCCACAGCAGTTTTTCCTGCTCGGACAACATTTTCAGCAGGGCCGCGCCGATCTTGCCGCGTGGCTCGGTGGCGCTGCCGGTCTGGGAATTGGGTCCGCTGCGCATGGCCACGAAGAAGCGCACCAGGTCTTCATCGCCCGGCGCCAGGAACGCCGGCGGGGCGGAGAGCAGGGAAAACACTTCGCTGACCGGGGTCGCTGCGGCCACGTCGCCGTTCGGCTTGAGCCGCGCCTTGTAGAGGCAGAGCGCGACATGGCGCCCGCCGCTGGTCGGCGCCAGCACGTAAATCAGTTTGTAGTTGGTCTGTTTCGGGTCGATTTCGACCGGGGCCAGTTTTGGCTTGGGATGCGCGGCTGCATCCACCCTCTGCAACCAGGTCGCCACAGCATAAGGAAGCTGGTTGGGCGGAGCGGCTGGGGCAGGGGCCGGTGCGACTGGAGTTTCGCGGGCTTCGTCGCGGGTAATATCCATTGGGCGCATTCTTTTAAATCAGCGGTTCAAAAACAGCAACATGCAATATTATCCGCCTTCCACCGTTTCGTGTTTGTGAAAATCCTAACTTAGTGCAACTAGAAGTAGGTCGGACAACATTAACTAATTAATAATAATCGATTCCGGGGACTGTGTTGTATGATTTCGGCCTTCATCGTTTGGAATACCGAGATGCTGCCTTCTATCGAACAACGCCTTGCCCTCGAACTGGCCGCCAAGCCGGCCCAGGTCGCCGCCGCCATCGCCCTGCTGGACGAAGGCGCCACCGTCCCGTTCATCGCCCGCTACCGCAAGGAAGCGACCGGCGGCCTGGACGACACCCAGCTGCGCAACCTCGAAGAGCGCCTGCGCTACCTGCGCGAGCTGGAAGAACGCCGCGAAGCGATCGTCAACTCGATTACCGAGCAAGGCAAGATGACGCCGGAGCTGCTAGATGCGGTCATGCATGCAGAGGACAAGACCCGGCTGGAAGACCTTTACCTGCCTTACAAGCAAAAACGCCGCACCAAGGCCCAGATCGCCATCGAAGCCGGCCTGGCGCCGCTGGCTGACGCCCTGCTGGCCGACCCGACCCTGAATCCGGAACAGCTGGCCGCCGGCTACCTGCGCGAAGCCTTCGAGACAGCCGACGGCAAGAACCCCGGCGTGGCCGACGCCAAGGCGGCCCTGGACGGCGCCCGCCAGATCCTGATGGAACGCTTCGCCGAAGACGCCACCCTGCTGCAATCGCTGCGCGAATATGTGCAAGAGCATGGCGTAGTTGAATCGAAAGTTGTTGAGGTAAAGCAAGAAGAGGGCGAAAAGTTTGCCGATTACTTCGATTATTCCGAGCCGCTGGCCGCCGTGCCCTCGCACCGCGCCCTGGCACTGTTGCGCGGACGCCGCGAAGGCGTGCTGGACGTGACCCTGCGCCTCGATACGGAAGAGGAAAAACCGAAGTGGGACGCCCCGCACAACCCTTGCGAAAGCCGCATTTCGGCCCGTTTCGGCATCAAGCAGGCGGGACGCCCGGCCGACAAGTGGCTGGCCGACACCGTGCGCTGGACCTGGCGCGTGAAATCCTTCATGCACCTGGAAACCGAATTGATGGGCGCCCTGCGCGAAAAAGCCGAGCTCGACGCCATCAATGTATTCGCTACCAATTTGAAAGCCTTGCTGCTGGCCGCCCCCGCCGGCCCGCGCGCCACCATGGGCCTGGACCCGGGCCTGCGCACCGGCGTCAAGGTGGCCGTGGTCGATGCCACCGGCAAGGTGGTGGATACCGCGACCATTTATCCACACCAGCCGCGCAATGACTGGCATGGTGCCCTGCACACCCTGTCGCAGCTGGCGGCCAAGCATGGCGTGCAGCTGATCTCGATCGGCAACGGCACCGCTTCGCGCGAGACCGACAAGCTGGCGCAGGACCTGATCAAGCAGAACCCCGAACTGAAGCTGACCAAGATCGTCGTGTCCGAAGCGGGCGCCTCGGTGTACTCCGCTTCCGAGTACGCCTCGAGCGAACTGCCGGAACTGGATGTGTCGCTGCGCGGCGCCGTCTCGATCGCGCGCCGCCTGCAGGACCCGCTGGCGG
>CBHWEO010000377.1:0-3751 GCA_966112955.1 uncultured Duganella sp.
CTTGGCCAGCACCATGTCCATGTTCGACAGCAGGGTGGCGAAGAACGGCCAGTGCTCGAACATGTCGCGCAGCTGCGCCAGGCGCTCTTCGCGCTTGCCGGCCGCGATCCAGGCGCCGATGGCGGAGCCGAAACCGTACCAGCCCGGCAGCAGCAGGCGGCACTGGCCCCAGCTGAAGCCCCACGGGATGGCGCGCAAGTCTTCGATGCGGCGTGTCGATTTGCGGGAAGCCGGGCGCGAACCGAGGTTCAGTTCCGCGATTTCCGCGATCGGGGTGGCCGAGAAGAAGTAGTCGGTGAAGCCCGGGGTTTCGTACACCAGGTTGCGGTATGCCTTGTAGGCCAGCTCGGAAATGTCGGCCATCGCGGCTTCGAAACCGGCCAGGCGCGGGCCGTGGCAGGCGTCGGCCGGCTGCGGCATCAGGCTCGCTTCCAGGGTCGAGCACACCAGCAGCTCCAGGTTGCGGCGGCCGATTTCGGCGTTCGAGAACTTGGAAGCGATGATTTCGCCCTGTTCGGTCAGGCGCAGCTGGCCGTTGACCGTGCCTTTCGGCTGCGCCAGAATGGCTTCGTAGCTTGGGCCGCCGCCGCGGCCGACGGTGCCGCCGCGGCCGTGGAACAGGCGCAGCTTGACGCCGGCCTTGGCAAAGATGTCGACCAGGGCCAGTTCCGCCTTGTACAGCTCCCAGTTGGAGGTCATGAAACCGCCGTCCTTGTTGGAGTCGGAGTAGCCCAGCATGACCTCCTGGATCTGGCCCTGCTTGGCGATCAGCTTCTGCACCAGCGGCACCGCCATCAGGCTTTCCATGATGCCGGCCGCGCGCTGCAGGTCGGGAATGGTTTCGAACAGCGGGATCACCATCAGGTCCGAGGTCGGCTCGCCGTCCGCGCCCTGGCGCAGCAGGCCGGTTTCCTGCTGCAGCACGAACACTTCCAGCAGGTCGGACACGGTCTCGGTGTGCGAGATGATGTAGTTGCGGATGGCGCGCTGGCCGTAGCGCTGGCGAATCTCGCGCGCCGTGCGCAGGATGGTCAGCTCGGAAGTGGTTTCGTCGGAATACTCGATGTACGGCGAGTACAGCAGGCGTGGCTGGGCCAGTTCGGCCAGCAGCAGCTTGACCTTGGCTTCTTCATCCAGCGCCGCGTAGTCGGCCTGCACGCGGGCCTTGGCGAACAGCTCGGCCAGCACGCGCTCGTGGATGTCGGACGACTGGCGCATGTCCAGCGATGCCAGGTGGAAGCCGAAGATGTCGGCCGCGCGTTTGAGGTTGGTCAGGCGCGGGCGGGCCAGCACGGAACCGTGGTTGGCGTCCAGCGAATCGACCAGCACCTGCAGGTCGGCCGCGAAGTCGGCCGGGCAGGGGTAAGGCTCGGCGTGGCCGACTTCCTTGCGCAGGATGTTGGTCGCACCCAGGGCGCGCGCGGTGGCGGCCAGGCGGGCATACATGCCGATCAGGGCGCGGCGGTATGGTTCATCCTTGCGGTGGTCGGAGGTGTCGGTCGAGGCGTCGGACAGTGCTTGCAGGGCGGGCGAGCAGCCAATCATCAGGGTCGACACCGACAGCTCGGCGCCCAGGGCGTGGGTTTCGTCGAGGTAGAAGTCGAGGATGGTGGTGGCCTGGCGCTCCAGCGCATGCTGCATGGTGCCGGCGTTGACGTTCGGATTGCCGTCGCGGTCACCGCCGATCCAGCTGCCCATCTGCACGTAGGAGCCGTCGATGGCGGTCGGCGCCGGCTGGCCGTAATGCTCGGCGATCTCGGACTCGATGTCGTCGTACAGGGCCGGCAGCTCGCGCAGGAAGGTGGTGCGGTAGTAGGACAGGGCGTTATCGATTTCGTCCGCCACGGTCAGCTTGGAGTAGCGCAGCATGCGGGTCTGCCACAGCGTCGCGATGCGCGCGCGCAGCATGTGCAGGTTGGCGCTGCGCTCTTTCGGCGTCAGCGGCAGGTCGCGCTGGGCCAGCAGGCGGGCGATGTCGTGTTCCGCGTCCAGGATGGATTTGCGCTGCACCTCGGTCGGGTGGGCGGTCAGGACGGGCGAAATCAGGGCTTCCTTGAAGAAGCTGGTCACGGTGTCCAGTTCGACACCGGATTCCTTCAGCTTGTCGAGCGCAAAGCTGATGCTGCCCTTCTGCGGCGCCGAGCCGGCCAGCAGGTGGGCGCGGCGGCGGCGGATGTGGTGCTGGTCTTCCGCAATATTGGCCAGGTGGGAGAAATAGGAGAAGGCACGCACCACCGTAATGGTTTGCTCGCGTGTCAGGATCTTCAGCATGCCGTCCAGTTCCTTGGCGGCGCCGGCGTCGGCTTCACGGCGGAAACGTACCGCGGTCTGGCGAATGGTCTCGACGACCGCGAATACTTCCTCGCCTTCCTGTTCGCGCAGGACTTCGCCCAGCAGGCGGCCCAGCAGGCGGATATCTTCTTTCAATGGCGCGTCCTTATCCGCGCTCTGGTTTTGTTCGTCTGTTGCACTTACTTGATTTGCCATAGTTAATCAGTCAAAAGATAAGAATGGTCGTGCAAAAGGCTTGTGGCCGCAGTCTGCAAGGGGGAGCGCATGCTAAAATTTGTGGTCCTAATCATGCGCAATGAACTGGTGAACGCCGGTTTGGCGCTAGCAACAGCGAAAGAACTGGTTTTGAATACTCCTGAAATGGCCCAACAGCTCCCTTCCAAATTGGTGATCGCGTCGCGCGAAAGCCGCCTCGCCATGTGGCAGGCGGAACATGTCCGGGCGCGCTTGTCTCAATTATATCCGCAGTGCAGCATTGAGATCCTGGGCATGACCACCCGCGGCGACCAGATCCTCGACCGGGCCCTGTCCAAAGTGGGCGGCAAGGGGCTGTTTGTGAAGGAATTGGAGGTGGCGATGGAGGAAGGGCGCGCCGACCTGGCCGTCCATTCGCTGAAGGACGTGCCGATGGAACTGCCGGCCGGATTCGCGCTGGCGGCGGTGCTGGAGCGCGAAGACCCGCGCGACGCCTTCGTTTCCAACGATTACAGCTCGCTGGCCGAACTGCCGGCAGGCGCCGTGGTGGGCACCAGCAGCCTGCGCCGCCAGGCCCTGATCGCGGCGCGCTATCCGCACCTGGTGATCAAGCCGCTGCGCGGCAACCTGGATACCCGCCTGGGAAAGCTCGATCGCGGCGATTACGCGGCGATCATCCTGGCCGCCGCCGGCCTGAAACGGCTTGGCCTGCCGCAGCGCATCAAATCGCTGCTGGCGCCGGAAGATTCGCTGCCGGCCGCAGGGCAGGGCGCGATGGCGATCGAAATCGCCGAGCGCAATGATGGCCTGGACCTGAAAGCCATCCTGGCGCCGCTAAACCACCTGCCGACGGCGCAGGCAGTGGCGGCGGAACGCAAGGTGTCCAAGGTGTTCGGCGGTTCCTGCCAGGTGCCGCTGGCGGCGTTCGCCACCGTTGACGGCGGCCGCATGCACCTGCGCGCCATGGTCGCCACGCCGGACGGCACCCGTGTGGCCCGCGCCGAGACCAGCGGCGCCGCAGCGGACGCCGAAGCGCTGGGCGCCCAGGTTGCCGAGCAGTTGCGCGCCCAGGACGCCGAGGCCATCCTCGCCGTGTGCCTGGCCGAGCAGGCTGGCGACATGAACCCGAACGCCGCGCCGTCGCCTTGATGCGCAGCGAAACCCTCGGAACCGGGCAACCCGGGGGGGACCCCCCGGGGTGGCCCCCGGGGTGGGGGGTGGAAGGGTTTTTAGGTTTTGGGGGCCCCAGGGCCCCCCCCCGCAG
>CBHWEO010000378.1:0-3744 GCA_966112955.1 uncultured Duganella sp.
GGCGTCCGGCTTGTAGTGCATGGTCAGGAAGATGCCGGTGACGATCTGCAGCACCAGGACCAGCATGGCCAGGGAACCGAAGATGTACCAGAAGTTGAAGTTTTTCGGGGCGTAGTACTTGCCCCACTGGTCGTTCCACAGCTTGGTGGCAGGGAAGCGGTCGTCGACCCAGCCCATGAGCTTCTTGGCGGCTGGTGCGTCGGCAGGGAATTTGGTTTCCTTGAATGCGGCCATGGATTATGCCTCGCCTTTCTCGTCTTTACCGATGATCAGCTTGCTGTCGCCCAGGTACATATGGCGTGGGACTTGCAGGTTGTCCGGTGCTGGCTTGTTCTTGAATACGCGGCCGGCCAGGTCGAAGGTCGAGCCGTGGCATGGGCACAGGAAGCCGCCACCCCAGTTGTCGGGCAGCGATGGCTGTGGGCCAGGGGTGAACTTGGACGACGGGGAGCAGCCCAGGTGGGAGCAGATGCCGACGGCCACCAGGATTTCCGGCTTGATCGAGCGGTGCTGGTTGCGGGCGTATTCCGGGGTCAGATCGTCAGGGGTGCGCTCGGATTTCGGATCGGCCAGTTCGGCTTCGTCCTTCTTCAGCGATTCCACCATTTCCGGGGTACGCTTCAAGATCCACACTGGCTTGCCGCGCCATTCCACGGTCTTCATTTCGCCTGGCTGCAGCGAGGAGATATCCACTTCCACCGGCGCGCCGGCGGCTTTCGCGCGCTCGGAAGGCTGGAACGTGCTTACCAGGGCGCCCGTAGCACCCAAACCGACCACGCCACCCGCCGCACACGTTGCGACGAGCAGACCGCGCCGGCTGGAATCGACCTGCTTTTCGATACTCATACAAACCCCAATCGTCAAAAATCTGAAATCTTTATTAAGAAGCCTTTGCAAAAGCAGGCATTGCACCGACGGCGCGGCCGTTTTGCGAAGGCATCTAGCGATAACAAAGCTTCTAGCAACCTTAAATTATAAAGGAGTGAACACGCGATTTAAAGCAAAACCTTGCAAAGCGCCAACCAGTCCCCACGTAGCGCCCCCTTGCGCGTTCCATGAATTTGCAGCAAAGTTGATACAAATCCATGAACTTTCTGGGAGAAACTGTTATGGGAATGATGCAAGAATTTAAAGAATTTGCCATGAAGGGCAATGTGATCGACCTGGCAGTCGGTGTGATCATTGGCGCCGCCTTCGGCAAAATCGTCGATTCCCTGGTGGCGGACGTCATCATGCCGCCGATCAGCATGCTGCTGGGCGGCCTGGATTTCGCCAACTATTACCTCCCGCTCAACGGGCAGGCCGCCAACCTGAGCCTGGCCGAGGCCAAGAAACTGGGTGCAGTATTGGCTTACGGCAACTTTTTCACCATCATGTTGAACTTCGTCATCCTGGCCTTCGTGATCTTCCTGATGGTGCGCCTGGTGGCCAAGCTGCGCCGCGACGAAGCGCCGGCCGCGGCGCCGGCGGAACCTGCTCCACCTTCAGAAGATATCGTGCTCCTGCGCGAAATCCGCGATTCTTTGCGAAAATAGGAGCTCACTCCCATTTTGTAGCAATACCGCCATGCGTCGACTCTGGTTATTGTTTGCACAAACGGTGACCATCGCACTGGCACTGTACTTTGTTTATACGGCCGTGCAGCGGCCGGCGCCACCGGCTGGCGCCCCCGCTGCCGTCACCACCGTACCCGGCATCGTGGCGGCCGATACCGCCGCCCCGTCCTCGCCCGGCTCCTACCGCGCCGCCGCCAGCCGCGCCATGCCGGCCGTCGTCAACATCCTGACCACCAAGGCGGTGCGCAAGCGCCACCCCATGGCGCGCGACCCGTTCTTCAAGCGCTTCTTCGGCGACCGCGACGAAGAGGACGACCAGAACAGCCTGGGCTCGGGCGTGATCGTCAGCCCGGAGGGCTATATCCTGACCAATTACCACGTGGTGGAAGCGGCCGATGAGATCCAGGTCGTGCTGCCCGACGGCCGCAAGGCTGCCGCCAAGATGGTCGGCACCGACCCGGAAACCGACCTGGCCGTGATCCGCATTACGCTGGACAAGCTGCCGGTGGTGGCGCTGGGCCAAGTCGAGCAGGCCAAGGTGGGCGACGTGGTGCTGGCGATCGGCAACCCCTTCGGCGTGGGGCAGACCGTCACCATGGGCATCATTTCCGCGCTGGGCCGCAACAACCTGCACATCAACCATTTCGAGAACTTCATCCAGACCGATGCCGCCATCAATTTCGGCAATTCGGGCGGCGCCCTGATCGACACCCAGGGCAACCTGCTGGGCATTAATTCCGCGATCTATTCCCAGACCGGCGGCTCGGTCGGCATCGGCTTCGCGATCCCGGTCAGCACAGCGCGCACGGTGCTGGACGCCATCATCAAGGATGGCCACGTGGTGCGCGGCTGGATCGGCGTGGAGTCGCAGGAAATCACCCCCGAGCTGGCGCAGAGTTTCGGCCTGGCGCGCGATTCGGGCGCCATCATCGCCGGCGTGGTGCGCAACGGCCCGGCCGACAAGGCCGGCATGCGGCCCGGCGACATCCTGCTGTCGGTAGACGGCAAGCCGGTCAAGGACACCAATGAAATGCTGAACCTGATCGCCCAGCTGCCGCCGGGCGGCCAGTCGACCATGCGCATCCTGCGCAAGAGCCGCGAAAGCGAACTCCAACTCACCGTGGGCAAACGCCCCATCGCCAAGAAATAGCCATGCACCTGCGCGACCTGACCCGCTACCTGACCGAACTGTCCGACAACAACAACCGCCCGTGGTTCGTGATGAACAAGCCGCGCTACGACATCCTGCGCGAGGAATTCCTGGAACTGGTGACGCAGGTGATCGCGGAGCTGGGCAAGTTCGATGCCCAGGTCAAGTTCTGCAACCCGAAGAAGGCCATGTTCCGCATCAACCGCGACGTGCGCTTCGCCAACGACAAGAGCCCGTACAAGACGCACTTCTCGGCCGCCATCGCGCCGAACGATATGCGCCGCCCCAGCATGGCGGGCGGGCCGACCTGGTACTTCCAGATCAGCCCCGACGGCGTGCTGGGCATCGGCGCGGGCGAATACATCCCGCCGCCGCACCGCCTGAAGGCCCTGCGCAGCCACATGGTCAACGATGCCGCCGGCTTCAAGAAAGCGCTGGCCAACAAGGCCCTGAAGGCGCGCTACGGTTCGATCACGGAGGAGCACAAGCTGCAGCGGCCGCCGAAAGGCTTTGATCCGGAGCACGAGCACATCGAATTCATCAAGCTGAAAAGCTTCTTCGTCTACCAGGAAGTGAAGCTGCCGCTGAACAAGCCGGAAGAACTGCTGCCCATGATCGTCGGCGCCTTCAAGGATGCCTGGCCGCTGGTGCAATGGATGCGCTCCGCCCCGGTCGAGGAAGCGGAGGCCGCGTGAGCACGCACCGCATCGCGGTCATCGCCGGCGACGGCATCGGCAAGGAAGTGATGCCGGAGGGCTTGCGCGTGCTGCGCGCCGCGGCTGCCCGTTTCGGCCTGCAGCTGGATTTCACCGCCTTCGAGTGGGCCAACTGCGATTACTACATGCAGCACGGCCAGATGATGCCGGCCGACTGGTTCGACCAGCTCAAGGGCTTCGATGCGATCTACTTCGGCGCCGTCGGTTGGCCGGACGCGGTGCCCGACCACATTTCGCTGTGGGGCTCCCTGATCAAGTTCCGCCGCGAGTTCGACCAGTACGTGAACCTGCGCCCGGTGCGCCTGATGCCGGGCGTGCCCTG
>CBHWEO010000379.1:0-3717 GCA_966112955.1 uncultured Duganella sp.
AGCCATTGAACGGTGGTTCCGCCTCGAGTGGCAGGAACACACGCCGCCGTTCTACGCCTCGGTGGACTTGCGCAATGCCGGCTACAAGCTGGCCCCGGTGGATACCAACCTGTTCCCGGGCGGCTTCCACTACCTGGCCAACGAAATGCTCCCCCTTTCGGTGCAGGCAGCCATGGCGGCCATCGATAAATATTGCCCGGATGCACGCAACCTGCTGCTGATCCCGGAGATCAAGCCGCGCCACCCGACCTACTTCCAGAGCGTGGCACGCCTGATGCAGATCTTCCGCCAGACCGGCCTGAACGTGCGCTTCGGCTCGCTGGATCCGGCGGTCACCCAGCCGACCCCGCTGGCGCTGCCGGACGGCAGCATGCTGGTGGTGGAACCCCTGGTGCGCTCGCCCAATGGGCGCCGCCTGGGCCTGAAGGATTTCGACCCTTGCACCATCCTGCTGAACAACGACCTGTCGGCCGGCATCCCGGAAATCCTGACCAACCTGCACGAGCAAAGCCTGCTGCCGCCGCTGCACGCCGGCTGGGCCATGCGCCGCAAGTCGAACCACTTCACCGCTTACGACGAGGTGGCGAAGAAGTTCGGCAAGCTGATTGGCGTCGACCCGTGGATGGTGAACCCCTTCCACGCCAAGTGCGGCGGGGTCGACCTGGCAACCGGCGAAGGGCAGGATTGCCTGGCTTCCTCGGTGGATGCGGTGCTGGCCAAGATCCGCAAGAAGTACAAGGAATACGGCATCAAGGAAAAGCCCTTCGTCATCATCAAGCCCGATGCCGGCACCTACGGCAAGGGCATCATCACCATCCGCGACGCCGCCCAGCTCAAGGAACTGTCGGACGAGCAGCGCGCGCGCATGACCGTGATCAAGGATGGCAAGGCGGTGACCGACCTGAATATCCAGGAAGGCGTGCCGACGTTCGAGAGCATCAAGGAGGCGTTCGCCGAACCGGTGGTCTACATGATCGACCGCTATGTGGTGGGCGGCTTCTACCGCGTGCATGGCGAGAAGGGGCCGGACCAGAACCTGAACGCGCCGGGATCGCAATTCGTGCCGCTGGCGTTCGCGCAGCAGCACGCGGTACCGGATGTGAAGGCCAAGCCGGGAACGGCGGCGCCAAACCGGTTCTACGTGTACGGCGTGGTGGCGCGGCTGGCGCTGCTGGCGGCTTCGCTGGAGATGGAGCGGACGGATCCGGATCCGGAGGTTTACTGACACCGTAAAACCGGGAAACCGGGGTACGGCCCAAGGGCCGGCCCCCGTTGTACCGGTTTTCCGGGTTTAGGCTAGAATCAGTTGTTACATTTTTGGACTAATCCATGAAAATCGCCTTCCTCGCCGACCCGCTGTCCAGCTTCAAGATCTACAAGGATTCCACCTTCGCCATGATGGCCGAGGCGGCGCGCCGCGGGCACGAGGTGTATGCCTTCCAGCAGCGGCACATGGCGCTCAAGGAAGGGCAGGTGACGGCCTACGTTTCGCGCATCGAACTGACGGGCGATGCCAAGGATTGGTACAAGGCCGCGCCGTCCGAAGACAGCAGCCTGGCCGCCTTCGACGCCGTGATCCAGCGCAAGGACCCGCCGTTCGACATGGAATACGTCTACGGCACTTACCTGCTGCAGCTGGCGGAAAAGCAGGGCGCCAAAGTGTTCAACAAGCCGTCCGCCATCCGCGACCACAACGAAAAGCTGTCGATCGCCCAGTTCTCGCAATTCACCGCACCGACCCTGGTGACCAGCGATGAAACCCGCCTGCGCGACTTCCAGGCCGAACACGGCGACGTGATCCTGAAGCCGCTGGATGGCATGGGCGGCGCCGGCATCTTCCGCGTGAAGGGCGATGGCCTGAACCTGGGCTCCATCATCGAGACCCTGACCCAGCTCGGCACGCGCACCATCATGGCGCAGCGCTACATCCCCGACATCGTCAAGGGCGACAAGCGCATCCTGCTGATCGACGGCAAACCCGTGCCGTTCTGCCTGGCCCGCATCCCGCAGGCCGGCGAAGTGCGCGGCAACCTGGCGGCCGGCGGCACCGGCGTGGCCCAGCCCCTGTCGCAGCGCGACCGCGAAATTGCCGAGGCCCTGGGCCCGGAATTGGCTTCGCGCGGCCTCTTGCTGGTAGGATTAGACGTGATCGGCGATTACCTCACGGAGGTCAACGTCACCAGCCCGACCTGCTTCCAGGAGATCACCCAGCAGACAGGCTTCCAGGTCGCGTCCATGTTCATCGATGCGGTGGAAGCCCGGGCAAGCCAGCAAGGATAAACATGGTAGGGATTTTATTGATGACACATGCGCCGCTGGGCCAGGCTTTCATGGCCGCCGCAGCCCATGTGTTCCGGGCTCCGGTCGAAAAGCTGGAAGCGATCGACGTGGTGGCGGACCAGGACTTGAACGAAGTGCAGCAACTGGCACGCGATGCCATCAGGCGGCTCGACACGGGCAGCGGCGTACTGGTCATGACCGATATCAAAGGCGGCACGCCGGCCAATTGCTGCAACAGGCTGGCTGACGCGGGCCATGTCGAAGTGGTCGCGGGCATCAGCCTTCCCATGCTGCTGCGCGCCATCACCTACCGTACCGATTCGCTGGACGTTGTCGTGGAAATGGCCCTGGCCGGCGCGCAGAATGGCGCGGTCAAGGTCGATAACCGCATCCGAGTCAATTAACGAGTCAACCAAACCAATAAAACATGATTCAGCAAGAACTTGAAATTATCAACAAGCTCGGATTGCATGCACGTGCTTCTGCAAAATTCACCCAGCTGGCTGCCAAGTACCAGAGCGACGTCTGGCTGTCGCGCAATGGCCGCCGCATCAACGCCAAGTCCATCATGGGCGTGATGATGCTGGCTGCCGGCAAAGGCGCCAAGGTCCTGCTGGAAGCGGACGGCGCCGACGAACAGGACTGCATCAACGCACTGTCCGCACTGGTCAACGACAAGTTCGGCGAAGGCGAGTAAATGCGGGACGGCAGCCCGATGGCCTCGTTCTCCCTCCACGGCATTCCGGTTTCGCGCGGCATCGCAATTGGCCGCGCGCACATCCTTGCGCCGGCGGCGCTGGACGTCAAGCACTACCTGATCTCCGAGGAGAATGTGGAAGCCGAAGTGCAGCGCCTGCAGTCGGCGCTGGCCACCGTGCACCGCGAGCTGCAGACCTTGTGGAATGAGTTGCCGAAGGATGCGCCAACGGAGCTGGGCGCCTTCATCGACGTCCACGCCCTGATCCTGTCCGACCCGATGATTTCCGAAGCGCCGCTGGACATCATCCGCACCCGCCACTACAACGCGGAGTGGGCGCTGGTGACCCAGATCGAAGAGCTGTCGGCGCAATTCGACGAAATCGAGGACCCCTACCTGCGCGAGCGCAAGGCCGACATCCAGCAGGTGGCCGAGCGGGTGCTGAAAGTCCTGATGGGCAGCGAACCGCTGCTGCCCAAGCAGGCCGAACTCGAAGGCGATGAATTCCTGGCGCAGATGATCGTGGTGGCCCACGACATTTCGCCGGCCGACATGCTGAAGTTCCGCGACCGCTCCTTCATCGGCTTCGTGACCGATGTGGGCGGCCAGAACTCGCACACTGCCATCGTGGCCCGTTCGCTCGACATCCCGGCGGCGGTCGGCATGTCGCAGGCTTCCACCCTGATCCAGCAGGACGACTGGGTGATCATCGACGGCGATGCCGGCGTGGTGATCGTCAC
>CBHWEO010000380.1:0-3701 GCA_966112955.1 uncultured Duganella sp.
GCGCAGGGGCCCGCCCGGGCGCAATTATAGGCTATAAACCTAGCTGCTGCCAAATTCCGTCCACCCGTGCCTTCACTTCGGGCGACATGGTGATCACCGTGCCCCACTCACGGCTGGTTTCACCCGGCCATTTATTGGTGGCGTCGATACCCATCTTGCTGCCCAGGCCACTGACCGGCGAGGCAAAGTCCAGGTAGTCGATCGGCGTGTTGTCGACCAGGGTGGTGTCGCGGGTCGGGTCGACGCGCGTGGTGATGGCCCAGATCACTTCCTTCCAGTCGCGGATGTTCACGTCCTCGTCCACCACCACGATGAACTTGGTATACATGAACTGGCGCAGGAAGCTCCACACCCCGAACATCACGCGCTTGGCATGGCCCGCATACTGTTTGCGGATCTGCACCACGGCCATGCGGTAGCTGCAACCTTCCGGCGGCAGGTAGAAATCGGTGATCTCGCTGAACTGCTTCTGCAACAGCGGCACGAACACCTCGTTCAGCGCCACGCCCAGCACGGCCGGCTCGTCCGGCGGCTTGCCTGTATAAGTGGAGTGGTAGATCGGGTCGCGCCGCATGGTGATGCGGTCGATGGTGAAGACCGGGAACCAGTCCTGCTCATTGTAATAGCCGGTATGGTCGCCGTACGGCCCCTCCAGGCCATGCTCGTAGCCGGAGGGATGGCTGGCATCCGGGTAGATATGCCCTTCCAGCACGATCTCCGCCGACGCCGGCACCCGCAGCTCGCTGCCGATCGCCTTCACCAGCTCCGTGCGGCTGCCGCGCAGCAGGCCGGCGAACTGGTACTCGGACAGGCTGTCCGGCACCGGCGTCACCGCGCCAAGGATGGTGGCCGGGTCGGCGCCCAGCGCCACGCAGACCGGATACGGCTGGCCCGGATTCCTGATGCAGTGCTCGCGGAAGTCCAGCGCCCCGCCGCGGTGGGCCAGCCAGCGCATGATCACCTTATTAGGACCCAGCACCTGCTGACGGTAGATGCCCAGGTTCTGGCGCTTCTTATTAGGTCCCTTGGTAATCACCAGCCCCCATGTAATCAGGGGTGCCACGTCGCCTGGCCAGCAATGCTGGATCGGCAGGCGTCCCAGGTCCACATCCTGGCCTTCCCACACGATTTCCTGGCACGGCGCGCCGCGCATCTCCTTGGGCGACATATCCCATACCGCCTTCACCAGGGAGCCCAGGCCCATCAAGTCCTTGAACCCCTTGGGCGGCTCGGGCTCCTTGAGCTGCGCCAGCACGTGGCCGATCTTGCGCAGTTCGCCGACATCATCGGCGCCCATGCCGAGCGCCACCCGGCGCGGCGTGCCGAACAGGTTGCCCAGCACCGGCATGTCGAAGCCGGCCGGCTTCTCGAACAGGATGGCAGGCCCGCCGGCACGCAGGGTGCGGTCGCAGACCTCCGTCATCTCCAAATGTGGTGAAACCGGCAAGCTTGTGCGCTTTAGTTCGCCCATTGCTTGCAGCTGGGAAATAAAATCTCGGAGATCGCGATATTTCATACTTTTTTACGATTTTTTTGCTTCGAACGGGCTATCTTAGTACTTTTGGTCAAGTCGTTGATTTTATTGGTTTTTGCCAATGTGTTCACGAGAAAATTATACTCAAAAGTAATTAAGAACGAATGTGTTAGTATTGACGCGATATAAAACGCCTTCTACAATTTGACCTACTTGATGAGGGCATGGCCTTTATGCCAACTAAGTTGTCACTCATTACATTCACGGAGTCCGGGCTCCACAGACATTTTAAGGAGTGTTTTTCGCGAGGCGTCTGCCTCTTCCCCCGGAAAAAGTTGTGTTGCAACTGGCCCATAGAATAGCCAGCTTTAGCAAACAATGATGGCGTCCAGTCCCGTCCGACCTGTGCGGCGGTGGACGAAGATAACACTGATGTAACGACTATGGCACGTCGAATTGACCGCGATTTTACGCGGCAGGGACGCGTTTTGACTCTTACATTTCAGGGGAGTTCTGAATGAACAATCGATTCAATGGGCTGCTCGATAGCGCCCGACAGTGGGCCCGCCAGCCCGCCGCGTGGATTGCCACGCAGAGCATTTCGGCACGCGGCCTGTTGACCGCCGCTCAATCCATGCTGAGCATTTTTGGTATCGCCGCACTGATCATGGCCTGCGCCATGGTGGCACGTCCCGAACTGGCCTCCGACCTGGCCCACGCCCTGCGCGGCGAGCAGCCTGCCGCAGCGCCAACCGTGGTTGCACCTGCCCTGTCCGAACTGATGGAAGCCCCGGCGGCACGTCCGGCCGGCGCACCTGCGGCCGAAGTGGCGCTGACTGCCGAGGAAAAGGCCCTGATGGGCACCAAGAAGCAGCAGGATGCCGTCACCACATGGTTGTCGAAGCGCTACCGTGTGGCTGGCGACGCCACTAATATGCTGGTGTCCACCGCCTACCTGACGGCGCGTGAAATCAAGCTGGACCCGCTGCTGATCCTGGCCGTGATGGCGATCGAATCGGGCCTCAATCCGTTCGCCGAGAGCCCGATGGGCGCGCAGGGCCTGATGCAGGTGATGTCCAAGGTCCATACCGACAAATTCCAGGAAATGGGCGGCACGCAGGCGGCGCTGAATCCGGTGGCCAATATCCGCGTTGGCGCACTTATCCTGAAGGACTATGTCTCCAAAGGCGGCTCGGTGGAAGCCGGCCTGAAATCCTACGTGGGCGCTGGCGCCTTCGAAACCGACGACGGCTACGGCTCGCGTGTAATGGCGGAATACTCCCGCCTGAAGCAGGTTTCCGCCGGCAAGAAGGTCCCCTACATCACCCCACCGCAGGTGGCAGCAGCCCCTGCCCCGGCCAAGGCCAAGGAAGCCCCGACCACGGTGGCGCAGGCCGAGAAGCCGATCAGCGCCGACCAACTGGCTGGCCTGTAAACAACGCGCCGCCCTAAAACAGAAAAGCCACCTCGCGGTGGCTTTTTTCTTTTCTGCATCTTTTGTCCACCTGGGATCAGGAAGCTAGTGGACAATTATTTCATCTCATCAAAAATTGTCCAACTGGTTCCTGACCCCGGGGGGACAAAAGTTGCTTAGCGTTTCTTGTCGGCGGCGACTTCGTCGGCGCGCAGTTGGGCGGCCAGCTTGTCGAGCACGCCGTTCACGTACTTGTGGCCGTCAATGCCGCCGAAGGACTTGGTCAGCTCGACGGCTTCGTTGATGACGACGCGGTAGGGAATTTCCACGTGGTTCTTCAGCTCGTACGCGCCGATCAGCAGCACAGCGTGCTCGATCGGGGACAGCTCGCCCACGCCGCGGTCCACCAGCGGCGTGAACGCTTCACGCAGCTCCACCGATTGCTTGATGGCGCCGCGCAGCAGGTCGGCGAAGTACTCGCCGTCCGCCTTGTCGAAGCCATGGGCGCCGCGGATATTGTTGACGACCTTGGTCGCGTCTTCATTGTTCAGCAGCCACTGGTACAAGCCCTGCAGCGCGAACTCGCGGGCGCGGTGGCGCGGCGTGCGGTTCTTGCTCGGGTTGGCGTGCGTCATTTTGTCAGTCATGTGGGTACCTTCTTGTTGAATTACTCGTCGTCGCCCTGGTCCTGGTTCAGTTCTTCCAGGGCGATCGACAGGTTGGCCATTTCGACGGCCACGCGGGCGGCGTCGGCACCTTTGACGGCCATGCGGACTTCCGCCTGCTCGTCGTTCTCGGTGGTCAGGATGGCGT
>CBHWEO010000381.1:0-3607 GCA_966112955.1 uncultured Duganella sp.
GACGGCCGAGACGATGTTGTTCAGCGGGTCGGTCAGCGCTTCCAGGATCTCGTTGGACGAGATGGTGAAGGAGCGCGGGATGCCTTCGGACAGGTTGCGGCCCTTGACTTCCATTTCCTTGACTTCGGAGCCCGGGAAGGCGGAGCCGATGGCCTTCTTGATCGCTTCGGCGGTCTGTTCGCCGATCAGCATGCCGTAGTTGCGGCGGATGTAGTTGACGATCGCTTCGTCGAACTTGTCGCCGCCCACGCGCACGGAACCCTTGTACACCATGCCGCCCAGCGAGATGATGCCCACCTCGGTGGTGCCGCCGCCGATGTCGACCACCATGGAGCCGGTCGCGTCGGACACCGGCAGGCCGGCGCCGATCGCCGCTGCCATCGGTTCTTCGATCAGGTATACCTGCGAGGCGCCGGCGCCCAGCGCCGATTCGCGGATCGCGCGGCGTTCCACCTGGGTCGAGCCGCAAGGCACGCAAATGATGATGCGCGGCGATGGGCGGAAGAACTTGGAGTCGTGCACCATGCGGATGAACTGCTTCAGCATCTGCTCGGTGACGGTGAAGTCGGCGATCACGCCATCCTTCATCGGGCGGATCGCCTCGATGTTGCCGGGCACCTTACCCAGCATCTGCTTTGCTTCCTTGCCTACGGCCTGGATGGTCTTCTTGCCATTCGGGCCGCCTTCCTGGCGGATCGCGACGACAGAAGGCTCGTCCAGCACGATGCCGGAACCGCGGACGTAGATCAGGGTGTTCGCCGTGCCCAGGTCGATGGCCAGGTCAGACGAAATATAGCGACGTAAAAAACCAAACATGTGTGTCCTGTAGGGCGCAATGCGCAAAATTCGTTATATGGGGTATCCGGTCGAATGCGGCCAGGCGGGTCTTCAGCACCAGCAGCGCATTAACCCGCGATTGTACCTTATAATCTGCAGGTTATTTGCCCTAAATCCACTCTATTGTGCGAGTCCGCAACCGTTGAATTATGCGGTGTTAGCTGCGATTTAACTGGTGATAGGCAATCAAATCAACAAATTATATTTTAGACAATTCCATGTCCCTGACACTGAACGACGTTAACCGCATCGCCAAACTGGCCCAGTTGGAGATGGACGAAGCCCATTCGGCCAATATGCTGGATAAGCTCAATGGCATTTTCGCGCTGGCCGAGCAGATGCAGGCCGTCGACACCGAGGGAGTCGCCCCGCTGTCCCACCCACTGGCGAATGCCATGCAGGTCGCGCTGCGCCTGCGCGAAGACGTGGCAACCGAGCCGAATCGCCGCGAGGAATACCAGAAGGTGGCGCCCAAGACCGAGGATGGCTTGTACCTGGTGCCGAAGGTGATCGAATAAAAACCGGTAGAACCCGACAACCGGGGTACGGCCCGCCGGGCCGGACCCCGGTTTCCCGGTTTCCCGGTTTACAAAAGGAAAACGCATGCACACTAAAACAATCAAAGAGCTGTCCGACCTGCTGCAGAAAAAGGAAGTCAGCGCGGTCCAACTGGCCAACCACTTCCTGGACCGGATCGAAAAGAGCGACCTGAACGCCTTCCTGCACGTGGACCGCGCGCTGACGCTGGCCCAGGCGGAAGAAGCCGACAAGCGCATCGCCGCCGGCACCGCCACGCCGCTGACCGGCGTGCCCATCGCCCACAAGGACATCTTCGTCACCAGGAACTGGCGCTCCACCGCCGGCTCGAAAATGCTGGCCAACTACGTGAGCCCCTTCGACGCCACCGTGGTGCAGAAGCTGCAGGATGCCGGCATGGTCACCTTGGGCAAGCTGAATTGCGACGAATTCGCGATGGGTTCCTCCAATGAGAACTCGGCCTTCGGCGCCGTGAAGAACCCGTGGGACAAGGCTGCCGTTCCAGGCGGCTCGTCCGGCGGCTCCGCCGCTGCCGTGGCCGCGCGCCTGGCGCCCGGCGTGACCGGCACCGATACCGGCGGCTCGATCCGCCAGCCGGCTTCGTTCTGCGGCATCACCGGCATCAAGCCGACCTATGGCCGCGCCTCGCGCTTCGGCATGATCGCCTTCGCCTCCTCGCTGGACCAGGCAGGCCCGATGGCGCAGACCGCGGAAGACTGCGCGCTGCTGCTGTCCGCCATGACCGGCTTCGACGAGCGCGATTCGACCAGCCTGACCGCCGAACAGGGCAACGCCGCCGAAGACTTCACGCGCGACCTGGGCAAGCCGCTGCAGGGCCTGCGCATCGGCGTGCCAAAGGAATACTTCGGCGAGGGCCTGGCGCCCGACGTGGAGAAAGCCGTGCGCGCCGCACTGGCCAAGTTCGTGGAGCTGGGCGCCACCCTGGTCGACATTTCGCTGCCGAACACCGCGCTGTCGATCCCGGCCTACTACATGATCGCGCCGGCGGAAGCCTCGTCCAACCTGTCGCGCTTTGACGGCGTGCGCTACGGCCACCGCGCCGAAGGCTACAAGGACCTGCAGGACATGTACCGCAAGACCCGCGCCGAAGGCTTCGGCCCGGAAGTACAGCGCCGCATCATGGTCGGCACCTACATCCTGTGCCACGGCTACTACGACGCCTACTACCTGAAAGCGCAGAAGATCCGCCGCAAGATCACGCAGGACTTCGCCAATGTGCTGGGCAGCCAGTGCGACGTGATCATGGGCCCCGTGGCGCCGACCGTGGCCTGGGACCTGGGCTCGAAGGCCGACGATCCGGTGGCGAACTACCTGGCCGACATCTTCACGCTGTCCACCAGTCTGGCCGGCCTGCCCGGCATGTCCATCCCTTGCGGTTTCGGCGAAGGCGAAAAGAACGCCAGGCGCCCGGTCGGCCTGCAAATCATCGGCAACTACTTCGCGGAAGCAAAGCTGCTGAATGTGGCCCACCAGTTCCAGCAAGCGACGGACTGGCACAAGCGCGCTCCGAGCGGCATCTGACAAGGAAAAAGAATATGGAATGGGAAGTCGTCATTGGTCTTGAGAACCACGTTCAGCTCACGACCGAATCCAAAATTTTCAGCGGCTCGCCGACCAAATTCGGCGCCGAACCAAACACCCAGGCCAGCCCGGTTGACCTGGCGCTGCCGGGCGTGCTGCCGGTAATGAACAAGATGGCCGTGGACCGCGCCATCCGCTTCGGCCTGGCCGTGGACGCGAAGATCGCGCCGCAGTCGGTGTTCGCCCGCAAGAACTACTTCTACCCCGA
The DNA here is from genome assembly GCA_966112955.1 of uncultured Duganella sp. GTDB lineage: Bacteria > Pseudomonadota > Gammaproteobacteria > Burkholderiales > Burkholderiaceae_D > Rugamonas. The sequence goes on from CBHWEO010000381.1 coordinate 3,185, forward strand.
CTTGCCGAAGGGCTACCAGATCTCGCAGTTCGAAGATCCGGTGGTACAGGGCGGCAAGCTGACGTTCGGCTTCGAGAAGGACGGCGAATTCGTCACCCGCACCGTGAACCTGACCCGCGCCCACCTCGAGGAAGACGCCGGCAAGTCGCTGCACGAGGACTACCACGGCATGTCGGGCATCGACCTGAACCGCGCCGGCACGCCGCTGCTGGAAATCGTCTCCGAGCCGGAAATCCGCTCCGCCGCCGAAGCCGTGGCTTACTGCAAGGCCTTGCACGGCCTGGTGGTGTGGCTGGGCATTTGCGACGGCAACATGCAGGAAGGCTCTTTCCGCTGCGACGTCAACGTGTCCGTGCGCCCGAAGGGCCAGAAGGAATTCGGCACCCGCTGCGAGATCAAGAACCTGAACTCCTTCCGCTTCAT
>CBHWEO010000382.1:0-3588 GCA_966112955.1 uncultured Duganella sp.
AAAAAAAAAAAAAACAAAACCCCAACCCGGGCGGCCCCCCGTGGGGCGCCCCCCCCGGTTTTTCCGGTTCCAAAGGTTTAAAAAGCCAGCTGGGAGACAACGATGAAAATCTGGAGCGATTCCTTCAAGGATGGCGCCGCCATCCCCGGCGATTATGCCTTCGCCGTGCGCGACAAGGCCACCAAGGTGCGCCTGTCCGCCAACAAGAACCCCCACCTGGCCTGGTCCGACGTTCCGCCCGGCACGGAATCCCTGGTCCTGCTCTGCATCGACGGCGACGCCCCCACCGACGGCACCCACGTTAACCAGGAAGGCCACACGCTCCCGGCCAGCATGCCGCGCGCCGACTTCTACCACTGGTGCCTGGTCGACATTCCGCCCACCCGCAGCAGCATCGCTGCCGGCGAATTCTCGAAGGAAGTCACGCCGAAGGGTAAACCCGCCGCCACCATTGCCCCCATGCGCCACGGCATCAACGACTACACCGGCTGGTTCGCCGGCGACAAGGACATGGCCGGCGACTATTACGGCTACGACGGCCCATGCCCGCCATGGAACGACGAGCGCACCCACCACTACGTTTTCCGCCTGTACGCGCTGGACATCCCGCGCCTGCCGGTGGAAGGCCGCTTCACCTGCCAGGACGTCCTGCAAGCCATTCACGGCCACATCCTCGACGAGGCGCAGATGATCGGCAGCTACTCACTGTTTGAATGACAAAAATCCTGCTGATCCGCCACGGCGAAACCGCGTGGAACGCCGTGCGCCGCCTGCAAGGCCATACCGACATCCCCCTCAGTCCCACCGGCGAACGCCAGGCGGAAGCCCTGGCGCAGGCGCTGGCGGCTGAGCCGCTGGACGCCATCGTCTCCAGCGACCTGGGACGGGCGCTGCAAACCGCGCAGGCGGTCGCCGCCCGCCATCCCCACCTGCCGCTGCACATCGATGCCGGCCTGCGCGAACGCGGCTACGGCGCCTTCGAAGGACTCCTCTATACAGAGATCGCCGAACGCTACCCGGTCGAATTCGCAGAATGGCAGGCGCGCGACGTGGATGCTGTGATGCCGGCCGGCGGGCGGGTGGCAGAAAGTTTCCGCCAGTTCTACCAGCGCTGCCAGGACGGCATCGCGCGCTGGGCGGCGCAATACCCGCAGCAATCGATCCTGATCGTGGCCCACGGCGGCGTGCTGGAATGCGCCTACCGGGCCGCGCGCGGCTGGTCGAGCGACGGCCGGCGCGATTTCCAGGTCAAGAACGCCAGCATCAACCGTTTTACCTTCGGCCAAGAAGGGTTGTCGCTCGATCAATGGGGCGAAGCGGCCCACCTGTCCGCGTCGCTGGACGACATCATATAAAAAAGTGCTTAGTTTTTGGGCAGCGGATCGGTTAAAATAGCCCCCTTTCCCAAGCTGTGTTACGGATTTATCAAGTGAAAATCGGACCCCACGAGCTCCGCAACAATGTGTTTGTCGCGCCCATGGCGGGTGTGACGGACCGCCCGTTCCGCCAATTGTGCAAGGAACTGGGTGCGGGCTACGCCGTGTCCGAGATGGCCGCTTCCAACCCGCGGCTGTGGGCCAGCGAGAAGTCTTCGCGCCGCACCGACCACACCGGCGAGATGGAGCCGAAGGCCGTGCAGATCGCCGGCGCGGTGCCGGAAGAATTGGCCGAGTGCGCCAAGTTCAACGTCGACCGCGGCGCCCAGATCATCGACATCAACATGGGCTGCCCGGTGAAGAAGGTGTGCAACAACTGGTGCGGCTCCGCCCTGTTGCAGCATGAAGACCTGGTGCAGCGCATCCTGGAGGCGGTGGTGCCCGCGGTGAACGTGCCGGTGACCCTGAAATTCCGCACCGGCTGGAACCGCGAAAACAAGAACGCCCTGCGCATCGCCCGCATCGCCGAACAAGCCGGCATCCAGATGCTGACGCTGCACGGCCGCACCCGCGCCGATGGCTATACCGGCGAGGCCGAATACGACACCATTGCCGCCGTCAAGGCGGCAGTGAACATCCCGGTGGTCGCCAACGGCGACATCACCACCCCTGAAAAAGCGCGCTATGTGCTCGACAAGACCGGCGCCGACGCCGTCATGATCGGCCGCGCTGCCCAGGGGCGTCCATGGATCTTCCGCGAAATCGACCATTTCCTGCGCACCGGCGAACACTTGCCGGCGCCGCTGGTGGCCGAAGTGCGCAAGCTGATGGACGAACACCTGCGCGCCCACTACGCCTTCTACGGCGAATTCCTGGGCGTGCGCACCGCACGCAAGCATATTGGCTGGTACGTGCGCGACCTCCCGGGCGGGGAGGAGTTCCGTCAGGAGATGAACCGCCTCGAGTCGACCGCAGAACAACTGCGCGCAGTCGACAGTTTCTTCGAATCCCAATGGAAGTACGGCGAGCGGTTACAATACCGCCTCGCCGAAGAACCGCTGGCCGCGTGAACCGCGCCGGCACTGGCAAATTTTCGATAAATATTAAAATGAGCAAAGAAAGCATTCAGGAAGTGGTCCAGAAAAGCCTGGAAGACTACTTCAACGACCTGGGCGAACAGCAGGCAACGAACGTATACGACATGGTAGTGATGACGGTGGAACGCCCGATCCTGGAAGTGGTGATGGGTCGTGCCGACGGCAACCAATCGCATGCCGCCCAGATGCTGGGCATCAACCGCAATACTTTGCGCAAGAAATTACAGGAACACGGCCTGCTGTAAGGCTGATTCCGCGTCCCGGTCCCTATTGGCCGCGACGGGCCGTGGGGCCGGGTGGTTTTGTACAGACTTCAACAACCCATCCCCCACAGCTATGATCAAACAAGCTCTCATCTCCGTATCCGACAAGACCGGCGTGCTGGATTTCGCCAAGGCCCTGTCGGCCATGGGCGTCAACATCCTGTCCACCGGCGGCACCGCGAAACTGCTGGCCGATAACGGCGTGCCGGTCACCGAAGTGGCCGACTACACCGGCTTCCCGGAAATGCTGGATGGCCGCGTGAAGACGCTGCACCCGAAAGTCCACGGCGGCATCCTGGCCCGCCGCGACTTCCCGGAGCACGTCGCCAAGCTGGAAGAGCACAGCATCCCGACCATCGACATGGTGGTGGTGAACCTGTACCCGTTCCAGGCCACCGTGGCCAAGGCTGAATGCTCGCTGGAAGACGCGATCGAGAACATCGACATCGGCGGCCCGGCCATGCTGCGCTCCGCCGCCAAGAACCACAAGGACGTGGTGGTGATCTGCGACCCGTCCGACTACGGCGTGGTGCTGGCTGAGATGAAGGGCACCGACAACAGCCCCGGCTACGTGTCGTACGAAACCCGCTTCAACCTGGCCAAGAAGGTCTACGCGCACACCGCGCAGTACGACGGCGCCATCACCAACTACTTCTCCAGCCTGGGCCCTGACCGCAAGCACGAGACCCGTTCCGCCTACCCGGCAACCCTGAACGTGGCCTTCGAAAAAGTGCAGGACATGCGCTACGGCGAAAACCCGCACCAGTCGGCCGCCTTCTACCGCGACCTGAACCCGGTGGCCGGCGCGCTGGCCAACTACCGCCAGCTGCAGGGCAAGGAACTGTCGTTCAA
>CBHWEO010000383.1:0-3579 GCA_966112955.1 uncultured Duganella sp.
CGCCGCCCTTCCACTCTTCCTTCGACTGGCCGTTGCCCAGGTCCTTGTCGATCCACGGGATCAGGTTGCCGCCCAGCGGCACGCCGAACTGCTTGGTCTCTTCCGGCGACATGCCGTGCTGGGTCGCCAGCACCTGCTTGTCGATTTCCAGGATGGCCGAGGCCGGGTTGTCCAGCAAGTGCTTGACGGAAGCGTTGATGGTGCCGTACTGGGTCAGCAGCTCGCGCATGTGCTGGGCGCCGCCGCCCGATGCCGCCTGGTAGGTCATGGAGGTCATCCACTCCACCAGGTCCTGCTTGAACAGGCCGCCCAGGCCCATCAGCATGCACGACACGGTGCAGTTGCCGCCGATGAAGTTCTTCACGCCCTTGGCCATGGCGTCCTTGATCACGTTCAGGTTGACCGGATCCAGCACGATGATGGCGTCCTTGTCCATGCGCAGGGTGGAGGCGGCGTCGATCCAGTAGCCGTTCCAGCCGGCCGCGCGCAGCTTGGGGAATACCTCGGTGGTGTAGTCGCCGCCCTGGCAGGAGATGATGATCTCGCAGCGTTTCAGTTCGTCGATGTTGGTGGCGTCTTTCAGGGTAGTCTCATTTTTCGCCATCTTCGGGGCGGCGCCGCCGGTGTTCGAAGTGGAGAAGAATACCGGCTCGATATGGGCGAAATCGCCCTCTTCCTGCATGCGCTGCATCAGAACCGAACCGACCATGCCGCGCCAACCAACCAGACCTACGAGTTTCATTTTGCTTTCCTTTGGGTGTGAATTCTTTAAAGTGCCGCGACCACTGCGTCGCCCATCTGTTCGGTGCCCACCTTGGTGGTGCCCGCTTCGTAGATGTCCGGCGTGCGCAGGCCCTGTGCCAGGACCTTCTTGACGGCGTTTTCAATGCGGTCGGCCTGCTCCGCGCGGTCCAGCGAATAGCGCAGCATCATGGCGGCCGACAGGATGGTGGCCAGCGGGTTGGCGATGCCCTTGCCCGCGATATCGGGCGCCGAACCGTGCGACGGTTCGTACAAGCCCTTGTTGTTGGCATCCAGCGAGGCCGAGGGCAGCATGCCGATCGAACCGGTCAGCATGGCGGCGGCGTCGGACAGGATGTCGCCGAACATATTGCCGGTGACGATCACGTCGAACTTCTTCGGCGCGCGCACCAGCTGCATGGCCGCGTTGTCCACGTACATGTGGTCCAGCGCCACGTCCGGATATTCCTTGTGCACGTCGCTCACGATGTCCTTCCAGAACTGGAAGGTTTCCAGCACATTGGCCTTGTCCACGGAAGTCAGGCGCTTGCCGCGCTTTTGCGCCGCCTGGAACGCCACGTGGGCGATGCGGCGGATCTCGCCTTCCGCATAGCGCATGGTGTCGAAGCCTTCGCGCTGGCCCTTGAACGGGCCGTCCGGGCATTCGCGCACGCCGCGCGGCTGGCCGAAGTAGATGTCGCCGGTCAGTTCGCGCACGATCAGGATGTCCAGGCCCGACACCACTTCCGGCTTCAGCGTCGAGGCGCCGGCCAGTTCGGGGTACAGGATGGCCGGGCGCAGGTTGCCGAACAGGCCCAGGTTCTTGCGCAGGCCGAGGATGGCCTGCTCCGGACGCAGCGCGCGTTCCAGGGAGTCGTACTTCCAGTCGCCCACGGCGCCGAACAGCACGGCGTCGGCCGCCTTGGCCAGCGCCAGCGTGTCTTCCGGCAGCGGGTGGCCCTTGGCTTCATAGCCGGCGCCGCCTACCGGCGCGGTTTCCATTTCAAATTGTTCGTCCAGCGCGTTCAGGACCTTGACGGCCTGGCTGACGATTTCCGGGCCGATGCCATCGCCCGGCAGGATTGCGATTTTCATTATTCGATCTTCTGTTAGATTGCGTTCGCCAGCCACGGTTGGCTGGCCAGGCGGCGTTCTTCGAACGCACGGATCTCGTCGGCATGGCGCAGGGTCAGGCCGATGTCGTCGAGACCATTCATCAGGCAGTACTTGCGGAAGGCGTCGATCTCGAAGGGGTAGGAGACGGAGCCGTTGCTGGTGCCGACGCGCTGCTGCTCAAGGTCCACCACCAGGCGGTAACCCGGGAATGCCTTGACTTCATTGAACAGATGATCGATCTGCGCTTCGGTGAGGACGACCGGCAGCAGGCCGTTCTTGAAGCAGTTGTTGAAGAAGATGTCCGCAAAGCTCGGCGCCAGGATGGCGCGGAAGCCGTACTGCTCCAGCGCCCACGGCGCGTGTTCGCGCGAGGAGCCGCAGCCGAAGTTCTTGCGGGTCAGGAGGATCGAGGCGCCCTGGTAGCGCGGCTGGTTCAGCACGAAGTCCGGGTTCAGCGGACGCTTGCTGTTGTCCATGCCCGGTTCGCCGTGGTCGAGGTAACGCCACTCGTCGAACAGGTTGGGGCCGAAGCCGGTACGGTGGATCGACTTCAGGAATTGTTTCGGAATGATCGCGTCGGTATCGACATTGGCGCGGTCCAGCGGTGCAACTAAGCCTTCATAGACGGTAAATTTTTCCATTATCTTCTGCTTGGGTGGCAGGCGGGGCGCGCGCGGCGCGGCCCCGGCCTGCGAGGTGTTATTTCCCGCCGGCGCTCGTCACGACCTGGCCGGCCTTCTGTACGTCCCTGCCGAAACCGGATACGGTGTTGCAACCGGTCAGGACCAGGGTGGCAATAACGATGGACATCAGGGTTTTCATGATCAGGACATTCCTTTATAAGTATTAGCGCAGGGCACGCACATCGACAAAATGGCCGGCGATACCGGCTGCGGCCGCCATGGCAGGCGATACCAGGTGGGTACGCCCGCCCTGTCCCTGGCGGCCTTCGAAATTACGGTTGGAAGTGGAGGCGCAGCGCTCGCCCGGTTCCAGGCGGTCGGCATTCATGGCCAGGCACATCGAGCAGCCCGGCTCGCGCCATTCGAAGCCGGCGGCCTTGAAGATCGCATCCAGCCCCTCGCGCTCGGCCTGCTCTTTCACCAGGCCGGAACCCGGCACCACCATCGCCAGTTTGACGTTGGAGGCGCGCTGCTTGCCGCGCACCACGGCTGCCGCCGCGCGCAAGTCTTCGATGCGCGAGTTGGTGCAGGAGCCGATGAACACCTTGTCGATGCGGATGTCTTCGATGCGGGTGTTCGGCGTCAGGTTCATGTACACCAGGGCCTTTTCCATGGCGTCGCGCTTGACCGGATCCTTTTCCAGCTCGGGATCGGGCACGCGGCCGTCGATCGAGGTCACCTGCTCCGGCGAGGTGCCCCAGGTCACTTGCGGGCGGATCTCGGCGGCGTCCAGCGTGACCACGAAGTCGAACTTCGCGCCCGGGTCCGAATGCAGGGTGCGCCAGTAGGCCACCGCCTGCTCCCACTGCGGGCCCACCGGCGAATACGGGCGGCCCTTGACGTAATTGATGGTGGTGTCGTCCACCGCGATCATGCCGGCGCGGGCGCCCGCTTCGATCGCCATATTGCAGACGGTCATGCGGCCTTCCATCGACAGCGCGCGGATCGCCGAGCCGGCGAATTCGATCGCATAGCCGGTGCCGCCGGCGGTGCCGATCTTGCCGATCACGGCCAGCACGATGTCCTTGGCGGTCACGCC
>CBHWEO010000384.1:0-3571 GCA_966112955.1 uncultured Duganella sp.
CTGCGTGCAGGGCAAAATGTCCGATTGCCAGAGCTGACCCCGACTTTCAAAGTTCAAGCGCCGGTGGCGGCTTCGTCGGTGGATGACTGGCGCCCCTGGCGGGACGCAAAGTCGTCCAGTCCTTTCTGTACCAACTCGTAAGTCTTGTCGATATTGCCGGCAATATCGCCGTCCAGCACCTTCAGGCCCTGCAGGATGTCGCGCGCTTCCTTGAAGCCTTTCTCGATGCCGCCCTTGATCGTGTCCATGAAGCGGTTCAGCGCTTCGTCGCCCTCCAGCTCGGAGTGCTGCTGCTGGAAAGCGCTGAAGAAAGCGGTCGAGAGCGATACAATGCGCCCCGCCGTACCTTCCGGCGAGTTGTCCTGGCCGGCGGCGTTCTGGATCGCGTCGGGCCCGAAATCCGCCTCCAGCTGTTCGTTGATCGAAGTGATCGCGGATTTGTACAGCAGCGCCAGCGGGTCGTTGCCGGCATTCAGGGAAATCGAGGCCGATTCCTGCAGGATCGACACGTTCAGCTGCATCTTGGCGCGGTTGGACGCCGAAATGGCCGTGTCGCTGCTCGCCGCGGCGGGCGTGGCACGGGTGTTGATGGAAATGGAATTTGACACAACAGTCCTCCTTGCCTCAGCATTCGATAACGAGAACCAACATTTGCACCATGAGTAACCATACTTTCCTGTGGCATGACTACGAAACCTTCGGCGCCGTGCCACGCCGCGACCGCCCAGCCCAGTTTGCCGCCATCCGTACCGATGCGGAGCTGAACGAAATCGGCGAGCCGATCATGCTGTTCTGCCAGCCAGCCAACGATTACCTGCCCGACCCGACCGCCTGCCTGATCACTGGCATTACCCCGCAGCAAGCTTTGCAGCAAGGCGTGCCGGAATACCAGTTCGCGGCCACTGTCGAGAAAGTCTTCTCCGAGCCTGGCACCATAGGCGTAGGCTACAACACAATCCGTTTCGACGACGAAGTGACGCGCTTCTTGTTCTGGCGTAACTTGATCGACCCCTATGCGCGCGAATGGCAGAACCAGTGCGGGCGCTGGGATTTGCTGGATGTGGTGCGGATGACCTATGCGCTGCGCCCCGAAGGTATTGAGTGGCCCCTTCATGATAACGGCAAACCGAGCTTCAAGCTTGAGCATTTGACCAAGGCCAACGGCCTGGTGCACGAGGCCGCGCACGATGCGCTGTCGGACGTGCGCGCCACCATCGCGCTGGCCCGGCTGATCCGCGAGAAGCAGCCCAAGCTGTTCGATTTCTGCCTGGCCTTGCACAAGAAAGACCGTGTGGCCGAAGAAATCGGCCTGCACCTGGCACGCGAGCTGCGCCAACCTTTCCTGCACGTGTCGGGCATGTTCCCGGCCGAGCGCGGGTGCCTGGCGCTGGTGTGGCCACTGGCGCCGCACCCGTCCAACAAGAATGAACTGCTGGTGTGGGATTGCTCGTACGATCCGCAGGAACTGTTCGCGCTCGATGCGGAAACCATCCGCGTCCGCCTGTTCACCCGCACCGACGCCATGCCCGAAGGCATGACGCGCCTGCCCATCAAGAGCATCCACCTGAACAAGTCGCCGATGCTGGTGTCGAACCTGAAGACGCTGCGGCCGGAACTGGCCGAGCGCTGGGGCCTGGACCTGGAAACGGCTCGCGCCCACGCGGCGCGCGCGGCAGCCGGGCCGGACATGACGGTCATCTGGGAGCAAGTGTTCTGGCGCCCTGCCGCCGAGCCGGCGGACGTGGACGAGGACCTGTACGGCGGCTTCGTGGGCAATGGCGACAGGCGCCTGCTGGAAGCGCTGCGCCGCGAACCGCCGGCCAAGCTGGCCACGGCGTCGCCGCACTTCCAGGACGACCGGCTGGGCGAACTGCTGTTCCGCTACCGCGCGCGCAACTTCCCGCAAACCCTGTCGCAAGAAGAGCACGAGCATTGGGAGCAGCACCGCGCCGCGCGCCTGTATGAAGGCGCAGGCGGTGCGCGCACGGTCGATGAACTGTTCTCGGAGCTGGACCGCCTTGGCGCGGAGACCGATGAACAGGGCCAGCAAGTGCTGGCCGCTTTGTACGACTATGTGGAATGGAGTGCGCCGGAACGCGACTGAAACCGGTCACTCCGGGTCTGACCCGCGGGTCAGACCCTGGTGTACCGGTTTAAGCGCGATGCAGGTTGATCGCGTCCCGCGTCTCCATCGCCACGCGGCGCGCCGCGGCGGCGAAGTCTTCACCGGCCTGCTGCGGCGCGTACAGGATGGCGCGCGAGGAATTGATCATCATGCCGGTGCCGTTGTAGGTACGGCCCGCCTTGACGGTGGCCTCGATGTCACCGCCCTGCGCACCGATGCCCGGCACCAGCAGGGGCATATCGCCCACGATGCCGCGCACCTGCGCCAGTTCTTCGGGGAAGGTCGCGCCCACCACCAGCGCGCACTGGCCGTTGGCATTCCACTTTTCCGCCACCAGTTTCGCCACATGCTGGTACAGCGGCTTGCCGTCCACCTTCAGGAACTGCAGGTCCGAGCCGCCCGCATTCGAGGTGCGGCACAGGATGATCACGCCGCGGTCGCTCCACTCCATGTACGGCTCGACCGAGTCGGAACCCATGTAGGGATTGACGGTCACCGCATCCGCGCCATAGCGGTCGAAGGCTTCGCGCGCATACTGCTTGGCGGTGGCGCCGATGTCACCGCGCTTGGCGTCCAGGATCAGGGGGATGTGCGGGTAATGCTCTTTCGCGTAGGCGCAGATTTTTTCCAGCTGGGCTTCCGCGCCAAGGGCGGCGAAATAGGCGATCTGCGGCTTGAACGAGCATGCCAGGTCGGCGGTGGCGTCAATGATCCCGGTGCAGAACTGGTAGATGCCCTGCGGATCGTGCTGGAATTGCGCAGGCAGGCGCGCCATGTCCGGGTCCAGGCCCACACACAGCAGGGAATCGTTGGCTGCCCAGGCGGCGGATAATTTTTCGATGAATGTCACAGCGGGCCTCTTTAATCTTTGTGTTGCAAACCCTACATTATAACGGGCGCCAGCGTGCGCCTTGCCGTGCTCGAAGTCGTGTATATTTCGATAATACGTTCCAGGGAGCGAACCATGCGAAACATTCTGGCAGTGGGTGTGCTGGCAGCGGTTTTCCTGTCCGGCTGCGGTTACAACGAATTCCAGGCCAAGGACGAAGCCGTCAAGGCCCAGTGGGGTGAAGTGGTGAACCAGTACCAGCGCCGGGCCGACCTGATTCCCAACCTGGTCAATACGGTCAAGGGCTACGCCTCGCACGAGCGCGAAACCCTGGAGGCGGTGACCCGGGCCCGCGCCTCGGCCACCAGTGTGCAGGTGACGCCGGATGTCCTCAACAATCCGGGCGCGCTGCAGAAATTCCAGCAGGCGCAGGGCGAATTGACCAATGCGCTCTCGCGGCTGATGGTGGTAGCGGAGAAATATCCCGACCTGAAGGCGGATGCCAGCTTCCGCGACCTGCAATCGCAGCTGGAAGGCACGGAAAACCGCATCACCGTGGCGCGCCAGCGCTATATCGCCGCGGTGCAGGACTTCAACGTGCTGGCACGGCGTTTCCC
>CBHWEO010000385.1:0-3567 GCA_966112955.1 uncultured Duganella sp.
CGGCCGGCGCGGCCGGCGCCGCGGTGGCGGCCGGTGCGGCAGGAGCCGCCGCCGGGGCCGGCTTGGCCTTGCCGGCGCTGGAGCTGGCCTTGCCTTCGATCGCATCCTTCAGGATTGCTTCCAGGTCGGCCGGCATGGGCGCCAGCGCGTCCGGCGCGGTGCCGTTATTCAGGTCGTTCAACTGGTCGGCCACGAAACCCGAAGCCTGCAGCGCGGCTTCGATCGACAATGGCGTGACCGGCGCGGCGCCGGTGCGCAGCGCGTCGAACAGGTTTTCGGTCAGGTGGCAGGCCGAGACCAGCGCCCCCAGGTTCATGAAGCCCGCGCCACCCTTGATGGTGTGGAACGAGCGGAACACCGCGTTCAGCGTTTCCTTGTTGTCGGGGTCGCGTTCGAGGCGCAGCAAGTGCTCTTCGACGTTGACGGCCAAATCCATGGCCTCGACAACGAACTCCTTGAGCATATCGTCCATTAGAACCCCAGGTCGGCAAGCAGGTCATCGACGCTGTCCTGATTCAGGGCTTCCGATGGAACGGACGGGCCCGACATCAGCGACACCTCTTTCTGTGCGATCTTTTCACGCACGTCGGCCGGCGCGTTGTCCTTCAGCAGCTGCGCCAGCTCGCTTTCGACCTTCTTGGTGATGGCGACCACCTTCTTGATCAGCTGGCCGGTGATGTCCTGGAAGTCCTGGGCCATCATGATTTCCAGCAGGCGCGCCTTTTCCGCTTCCGTTGCTTCCGATACCTTGGCGGCGAAGGCACGCGAATCGCCGGCCAGGGTCTTGAATTCTTCGATACTCAGCTTGCCCGCAAACAGGGCCGCCCAGCGTTCTTCCATTTCCTTCGATTGCTTGGACAGCACTTCCTGCGCCGGCATGCCGTCGTCCAGGGTGTTCAGCACCTTGTTGGCGGCCTGTTCGGTCAGCGAGGCCACGTATTCCAGGCGGTCCTGGGCGTCGACAATCTGGGTCGAGGCCTCGGTCAGGGCCTTGTCGTAGCCCAGTTCGCGCAGCGAATCGTGCAGCAGCCGGACAATGCCGCCCAGGCGCTCGAACATGCCGGCCTGGTCGCCGTCGACGTGCTCGCCGCCTTCGGCCGGGGCGTCGCCGGCCGCCGGGGCTGCCGCTGCAGCCGGTGCGGCTGCGGGGGCCGGGGCCTTGTTGGCGGCGGCTACCTGGTCGAACAGGTTTTCCAGATCATCCGAATCGCCGGAATCGGAGGCCGCGGCAGCGGGGGCAGCGGCGGGGGCAGGTGCAGGCGCGTTGGCCCTTTGCGCGGATACTTCCTCAAATAATGCATCGAAATCATCAGCGGCGTCGGTCATAATTCCTGCTTCTCCATAATTTTCAAAAGTTCCTGCTGCCGCGAAAAACGTCAAATTTGACACTCGGCAATAAAACACGCACTCACGCGAGTGTAACAGGGGCGGCCCTCAAAGTTCAATCACTACGGGGACGTGCGGGGGACGTGTTGTATTTGCGGATGGTGTGAAGTCCCTGCTGCAAGCCCCTGAAATAGCGGGATTTTGCGCTTTCTGCGATGTCGTCCGGACAGTTTCTTGATAAATATCAACTCTTTACAGCAGAACAATACTGGTAAACGGGGCTACAATGAAGTCAGGAACTGGCTCTTTTACTGTTAAAGGAGGCTGAGATGTATCGGAAAATCCTGATCACGACGGACGGTTCGGCCGTTTCCAGCAAGACTGCCTGTGCCGGCGTCGAATTCGCCCAGCAGCTGGGCGCGGAAGTGCTGGCCCTGTTCGTGGCGCCGGAATACCAGTACCCGATCTACGTGGAAATCATTCCGCCCAGCTATCCCAGCGAGGAAGAGTATCGCGCGGCGATGCAGCGTGCCGGCAATGAGCATGTGCAGTCGATCCTCGAGTCCTGCGCCAGGAAGGGCGTGCGGGCCGAGGGCATGACCGCCTTCGCCGAGAGCGCCGCCCTGAAGATCGTGGAGGTGGCCAGCCAGAGCGGCTGCGACCTGATTTTCATCGGCTCGCACGGCCGCAGCGGCTGGGGCCAGCTGTTGCTGGGCAGCGTGACCAACAAGGTCCTGTCGCACAGCAAGATCCCGGTGCTGGTGCACCGCCTGATCAAAGACCCGCGCCCGGCCTGACCCGCCAGGCGTCACGACCTGCGCCGGCCCGCCGGACCGGGCGGGAAGACAAGTATTGCTAACTTTTTGAGGAACCATGATTCGAATTGTCATTGCCGACGACCACACCATCATGCGCGAGGGGCTCAAGCGCATTCTCGACGGGGCGCCCGACATCGACATCGTAGGCGAAGCCATCGACGGCTTCGAAGTGCTCAACCACATCCGCCAGGGCGGCTTCGACCTGCTGCTGCTCGACCTGTCCATGCCGGGACGCAGCGGCGTCGACCTGATCCGCCAGATCCGCAGCGAATCGCCCAAGCTGGCCATCCTGATCCTCACCATGCACGAGGAAGAACAGTATGCCGTGCGCGCCATCCGCGCCGGGGCCCAGGGCTACCTGACCAAGGAAAGCGCCGGCACCCAGCTAGTGGGGGCGATCCGCAAGGTGGCGTCCGGCCGGCCTTACATTTCCACCGAAGTGGCCGAGCAACTGGCGCTGAACATCATGCAGCCGGCCGAAATCTCGCTGCACAAGCAATTGTCCGACCGCGAATTCGAAGTGTTTTCGCTGCTGGTGTCGGGAAAATCCATCACCGAAATCGCCAATGGCCTGCACCTGAGCGTGAAAACCGTCAGTACCCACAAGACCCGCATCATGCAAAAAATGGGCATGTCCTCGCTGTCGGAAATGGTCCAGTATGCTGTAGCGCACAAGCTGTTAACGCCGTTCAAGGCCTGATTGGCAATATTAACGTTAGGATAATTCCTACAGGAGCGCCCTACCCTCCTACGGGGAGATTCAGCAAGCACTGATATTTTTCCCACATTCACGTTGGCATACTGAAACCATTCCGTTTGGGAACCAGGAGATCAGCATGCTCTCAACGCAACCCGTGTCCCATGAGGCCGGCCGACAGCGGCAAGGCCGCCTGTGGTCCAACCTGAAGGAAGTGTGCGACCTGCTGCACTTGCCGCCAGTGTCCATCAATTCCGAAGAGCTGCTCTTCCAGCACGTGCAGTTCAAGACCGGCCAGCGGGTGCACACCATCGGCCAGCCGTTCGACATGCTGTACGTGGTCAACTCCGGCTTCCTGAAAACGGTGCTGATTGACGAGTTCGGCAACGAGCAGGTGCTGGCCTTCCCGATGAAGGGCGACCTGATGGGCGTGGACGGCATCCACAACAAGACCTACGCGTCGGAAGCGGTGGCCTTGTCGGACTGCGACCTGATCCTGCTGCCGTTCAAGAAGCTGACCACGCTGGGCCGTACCCACGTGGAGCTGGAAAACATGATGTACGGCGTGATGAGCCGCGAGCTGGTGCGCGAGCAAGCCATGATCGGCATGCTGGGCGCCCTGAGCGCGGAAGCGCGGGTGGCGCGCTTCCTGGTCACGTTGTCGGACAAATTTTCGCAGATGGGCTATTCGAGCAAGCTGTTCAACCTGCGCATGACGCGCCATGA
>CBHWEO010000386.1:0-3529 GCA_966112955.1 uncultured Duganella sp.
TATAAACACGGGGCGGCCCCCGCCCGCGAGGGGGGGGTGGGGGGGGGCGGCGCGGCCCCCCGCGACGAGCCGGCCAAAACCGCGCCGTGTCATCACATCAGAAGAACTTGTACTTGACGTTGAAGGCGAAGGAACGGCCGCGGCCATCGGCGACCCGCGGGTCCCAGCCGGCGCCCACCACTTCGTCCACGTTGTGGGCGGTGAAGGGCGGGTCGGTGTCGAACAGGTTCTGGATGCCCGCCGTGATGGTGGTGTTCTTGAAGCCCGTGTACGTACCCGAGATGCCGAAGATGCTGTAGTGCTTGACCATCGGGTCGAAGCCGGCCGGCGGGGTGCCCTTGCCGCCGTTCGGTACCTGGTCGGCATAGTGCGAGGCGAACTTGTTGGTGAACAGTACGCTCCAGTCGCCGCGCGCCACGGTGAAGGTGGCGTTGTGCTTCCAGCGCAGGTAGACGTCGCGGGTGGCGAACTTGCCGACCTGTTCCTTGAACGGCTGGCCTTCGAATTCGGCGAACTTGAAGGACTGCATCCAGGTGCCGTCCAGGGTGGCCGTGGTCTTGTAGGTGCCGATCTTGTAATCGCCGCGCAGGCCCAGGTCGAGGCCGCGGGTCTTCAGGCCGGCGGCGTTGATCCAGCCCGCTTCCACGTGGTCGATCACGCCGGTTTGCGGGTTGCGGATGATGTATTCCGGCAGGTACTGCCAGTTGGCCAGCACCACTTGCGGGGTGCGGTTCAGGATACGGTCCTTGATATTGATGGCCCAGTAGTCCAGCGAGGCGGTGAAGCCGGTGAACGGCGCGACCACCATGCCCAGCGTGCCCTGCTTGGAGGTTTCCGGCTTCAGGTTCGGGTTGCCGCCGGTGTTGTAGTTCAGGCGTGGGATGGCGCAGAAGGCCGGGTCGCCAGGGTGCTTGGCGCAGCCTTCCTGGTCGATGATGCCGTTCGGCAGTTCCTGCGACAGGCGGCCGGCGTACAGCTGGGTGAAGCTGGGCGCCAGGAAGCCTTCCGAGGCCGAGCCGCGGAACATCAGGCTGGGGGCCGGCTGCCAGCGGAACGACACTTTCGGATTGGTGGTGGCGCCGATCAGGGAGTAATCGTCGCGGCGCACGGCCAACTGCACTTCCAGGTCCTTGATGACCGGGATGATGGCTTCGGCGTACACGGCCCGGATGTTGCGGCTGACTTCCTTCTGGTTGGCATTGCCAGGCGACAGCAGGATCTTGGTGGCGTCGACGTCCTGCGCGAACTCGTAGGTTTCGCGGCGCAGGTCGACGCCGGCTGCCATCGACACGGCGCCGGCCGGCAGCTGGAATACTTCGCCGGAGATCGAGCCGTCGAGCTGGGTCATGGTCGACTTGCCATGCTGGAAGCGGCCGCGGAACTTGGTCGATTCGACCAGGCTCATGGCTTCCGCGGTCTGGCTCTGGCCCGGCTGCAGCCATGGGTTGATCTTGCCAGAGCCCAGGGCCTTCCAGATCTGGTCGGTCCAGCCGTAGCCGTCGATCAGGTCAGTCTTGGTGGTGCTCTGGGCACGCGACAGGCCGACCTTGTAGTCGTACTTACCGGCCAGAACGCCTTCCATGCCGATCAAGCCGCGCAGGTTTTCCGTGACGTTCTTCTGGGTGCGGTCGCCCCATGGGGTCGCACGCCATTTGTAGATGATCGGCTTGGTCTTGTCGTAGCTTGGAATGAACTGCGTCATGTCCAGGTAGTAGGAGCCATTGACCGGATAGGCCGAACCGTTGGACAGGCTGGTCGAAATCTGCAGCGGGGTCAGTTCCGCGGTGGCCTCGGTGCGCGAGCCCAGCAGTTCGGCGAATACCTTGTGTTCAGGGCTCAACTGGAAAGTCGCGCGCGACACGGCATTGGTGCGCTCCACCGGGAAGCTGATCACATAGTCCCTGCCGTAGTCATAGGCGCAAGAGTATTTGGTGCGGGTGGGCGCGGTGACGTCTTTCCACAGCTCGGTCTGGTACTGCGACATGCCTTCGATCGTGTCGCACTTGCCCTGGAAGCTCAGCGGGTTGGCCTGCAAGTAATTGGTGCTGTCGCCAGGGACCTTGAATCCGGTGCCCAGCGCCGTGCCGGCGCCGGTCAGCACGTTGGCGTACGGGGTGCCGGTGGTATCGGGCGACAGGCCGCGCGCCGGCTGGAAGCCGTTGGCGAAATCGCGCTGGTGGGAAGACAGCTTGTCGTTGATGTCGTGCGTGACGCTGGCCATCACGTTCCAACCCTGTTCAGCCAGGTTGCCCAGGCCGCCCAGCAGGGAATAACGGCGCTGCATGCCGCCGCCGGCTTCGGTGGCGTTGTAGCTGGCGCTGACTTCGACGCCGGTGTAATCGGTCTTCAGGATGAAGTTGACCACGCCGCCGATCGCGTCGGTACCGTAGATGGCGGAGGCGCCGTCTTTCAGGATTTCCACGCGCTGGATGGCGCCCAGCGGAATCGAGTTCAGGTCGACCGCCTTGCCGGATGCGCCGTGGTTGCCCACGCGGCGGCCGTTCAGCAGCACCAGGGTGGCGTTCGGACCGAGCCCGCGCAGGGAAGCGAACGATGCCCCGCCGACCAGGCGGTCCGCATCGGCGCCGAATACATTGTTACCGGAAGTCATATTGTCGGCGCCGGTACCGTTGGCGGAAATCGTGCGCAGCAAGTCTTCGGTACTGGTGATGCCGGCCTTCTGGATGGCGTCCATCGTGATGACCTGCACTGGGAGAGCGCCTTCGGCGGCAACCCGTTTGATGCTGGAACCCGTGATTTCCACGCGCTGCATGGGCTGCGCGGCTTGCTGTGCCATTGCTGGACTTACTACCCCGATGAGCGCAATCAGTTGCGCCAGCTTCTTTACCTTCACAGGTTTCTCTCCCAAATAATAGTTTTGTGGCGAATCGAGATTAGCGCCATAGAAAACTTGTCATCCAATGAAAATTACAGTTACGTCCATAACTTAATGTCATGGCGTTGTCTTGCCGCGTTCAAGGTCCAGGTAGCGCCAGTTGGTCAGCTCGACCGGGTGGCGCTTGTAATTCTTGAGCCAGGGTTGCTGGATATCCGCCGAAATCGGATGGATCAGCAATACCCACGGGTTGTAGGCATGCATCAGCTGGTTCAGTTCGCGGTACAGGGCGTTGCGCTCCGGGCCATCGCTGAGCTGGCGCGCCTTCTCGTAGCGGATGTTGTATGCCGGCAAGTTGAACCGGGCGTAATTGGCGCGGCCGCTGTTGGGGCCGTACAACAGCTGGTAGAAGTTGTCCCCGTCGGGGAAGTCGGCGATCCAGTTGGTCTCGAACATCTGCACCTTGCCGAGGCGGCTGGCCTTGATGATCTCGGTTTTCTTGTCGGTCTTGAAGCTGACGCGGATGCCGAGGGCGTTCAGGTTCTTGCGCCACAGCTCGTCGCGCAGGCGGCCCACCATGGTCGGTTCGCTGTGCATGACCAGCGCCAGCGGCTGGCCGTTGGGCAGGGTGCGGTAGCCATCCTTGCCGACCTTGTAGCCGAAGCGGTCCAGCAGGGCCTTGGCCAGCTTGGG
>CBHWEO010000387.1:0-3498 GCA_966112955.1 uncultured Duganella sp.
GTAGAGATTGACCAGCGCTTCGTCGTGTAGCGGTTCGGACATGTCTGCTCCTTGTCGATGACGGCATACCCCAACCATTGTAGTGAAGGCGCCGCCTGCACGGGATCAAACAATAATGATTCTTGTTCGGGGCCGGTGCGGGCTTCCCCTACAATGGGCGCCTGCCGATTTATCCCGACGTAGAAGCCATCATGATGCTGCAGATCCCCGACGTATTGACCAAGGCCCAGGTCGCGCAGGTGCGCGAGATCATCGACGCGGCATCCTGGACCGATGGCAACGAAACCTCGGGCTACCAGTCGGCACTGGCCAAGCGCAACCTGCAGCTGCCCGAGGGTTCGCCGGCGGCGCGGCAGGTCGGCGACCTGATCCAGGACGCACTGGGCAACCATGCATTGTTCTTCTCGGCGGCGCTGCCGCTGAAGGTCTATCCGCCGCTGTTCAACCGCTATGAGGGCGGGCATACCTTTGCCAACCATGTCGACAACGCGATCCGCTACCTGCGCGGCACCAGCTTCCGCATTCGCAGCGACCTGTCGGCGACGCTGTTCCTAACCGAACCGGACGACTACGACGGCGGCGAACTGGTGGTCGAGGACACCTACGGGCAGCAGCGCGTGAAACTGCCGGCCGGGCACATGGTGCTGTACCCGGCCACCAGCATCCACCACGTGACGCCGGTTACGCGGGGGGCGCGAGTGTCGTCGTTCTTCTGGATCCAGAGCATGGTCCGCGACGACGGCCAGCGCGCGATGCTGTTCGAGCTGGATGGGCGCATCCGCCAGGTGGCGCAGCAGCTCGGCCAGGCGCACGAATCGGTGATCGGCCTGACCGGCGTCTATCACAACCTGCTGCGGCGCTGGGCCGACGCCTGAGCGCTGCCGGCGCCCGTGCGGGCGCGCGGCATTGGATTAGCGGGGATGGGCAGGGCGACTAGTCGTCGCGCCGTCGCTGATGCTGCAGCAACTCGATGGGAGAAGGCTGGATGCGCCGCCGCGCCGGACGCAGCGCCCGGTTCGGCCACAGCACATAGTTGGTGTGCGGGTCCAGCGGCTTGCCGAAGTACGAGACCCAGACCTGTACGCCCTGCTCGGTTTCGGCAACGATGGCCGCGACGGCGCGCGCCGCGGCGGACGGGGACTTGAGCAGCTCGGCCAGGGCTTCGACGCCCTGCACGACATGATGCTTCACCCCTGCAAACCATGCGTACTGACGCATGGCGGACAACAAACGCTTGGTCATGAACGCGACTCGGGTTGTTTGGAAGTGCGAATGAGACTTTCGTACATCCGTTTTGTTCACAGCAAATTCGCCCGGCAAGTATGGCTGAGGCGCCATGTCGAAGGTGTGTCACCTGCTTGCCGTGCGCGGCTGGCACGCTCCGGTGCCGGCCGCATCACGCAGGGTGCGGCGGGGCGGGAGCCAAGGCAGAGAGTACCATCGCCAGCCGGTCCAGGGCAGGGTCGATATCCAGTAGATCGATCGCGCCGAAGCCCAGCAGCAACCCCGCGCAATTGGGTGGCGGACTGGCATAGCAGGGATCCAGCGTGGCCAGTTCCAGATCCGCCAGCCGCGCCATCGACACCAGCGACTCGGTGGCCACCGGCACCCGCAGCCGTGCCGCCAGGTGGAAGCCGGCCACCGCCGGCAGCGGCTCCAGCCACGGCGACAGGTCGCCCTGCAGCCGCGCCAGCAAGCGCGCGCGGCGCTGGGCATGGCGCGCATGCGAACGCCGGATATGGCGCAGCAGGTGGCCTTCCGACAGGAAGCGCGCCAGCGCCTGCTGCAGCAGCGTCGGCGTGTACCAGTCCATCAGGTGCTTGACCTTGCGCGCCGCCGGCATCAGCCACGGCGGCACTACCAGATAGCCGCCGCGCAGGTTGGCCGCCAGGGTCTTGGAGAACGTTCCCAGGTAGACCACGCGGCCGTGCCGGTCGAGCGTCTGCAGCGCATCCAGCGCCTGGCCGCCGTAGCGGAACTCGCTGTCGTAGTCGTCTTCCAGGATCACCGCATGGCGGCGCGCGGCCCAGTCGAGCAGGGCCTGGCGCCGCGCCAGGCTCATCGGCACGCCCAGCGGCGACTGGTGCGAGGGCGTGACATAGACCAGCGTGGCGTCATTGGGCAGTTCGCCCACCACCAGGCCTTCGTCGTCGACCGGCACCGGCACCACCCGCGCGCCAAGGCCCTGGAACAGGGCGCGCGCCATCGGATAGCCGGGATCCTCCATCGCCACCACCGCGCCCGGCCCGAGCAGCAGCCGCGCCAGCAGGTCGATGCCCTGCTGCGCGCCGCTGGTGACGAGGATGTCGGTCGGCGCGCTCTGCACGCCGCGGGTAAAGGCAATATGGCGCGCGATCGCCTGGCGCAGCGGCATCTCGCCGGCGGCATCGGCCGGGCCGGGCGCACGCGTGCGCTCGGCCGCGAGCGCGGCGCGCACGCAGCGCGACCACGCTTCGTGCGGAAAGCGGGTGGTATCGGCCTGCCCGGGCTGGAAGGCATAGCGGGCGCCGCCTATCGGCCCCAGGAACGGGGTCGGCACGGCCAGCCAGCGCTGCACCGCAGGCGGCAGCACCGGCGCCGCGGCGATGCGCACCGCCGGCCGCGCCAGCCCCTGCGCGACATAGGTGCCGTCGCCGACGCGCGCATGCAGCCAGCCTTCGGCCACCAGGCGCTCGTAGGCGGTAGTCACGGTCTTGCGCGCCACGCCCAGTTGCGTGCCGAGCAGGCGCGACGGCGGCATGCGCGCGCCGGCTTCGAGCCGGCCGGCCTGGATCGCGTCGCGGATGTGGTGGACGATCTGCGCGGTCAGGTCGCTGGCGTGGTCGAGGGCCAGATGCAGTTCCATGGCGGGTGGCGTCGATGT
This sequence comes from uncultured Duganella sp., assembly GCA_966112955.1. Lineage (GTDB taxonomy): Bacteria > Pseudomonadota > Gammaproteobacteria > Burkholderiales > Burkholderiaceae_D > Rugamonas. The sequence continues at coordinate 2,864 of CBHWEO010000387.1, forward strand.
CGATTGGTCTACTGATTCTGCCAAGAATTGGCAGTGTACGGGGCCAATGCAGGCGTCTATCTTTCATTCCGTCGGGCGCCGCCCCAGCGCCCGCTGAATTTAACTGAACCCAACCGGAGATCGATCATGGAAGAACGGATGAACTGGCAAGACGTGGCCCCTGACGCCTACAAGGCAATGGTCGGCGTCGAGGTCTACCTGGCGCGCTGCTCGCTGGAAACCACGCTGAAGGAGCTGGTCAAGATCCGCGCCTCGCAGATCAACGGCTGCGCCTTCTGCCTGGACATGCACATCACCGACGCGCGCAAGCACGGCGAAAGCGAGCGCCGCCTGAGCCTGCTGCCGGCCTGGCGCGAAGTGAGCTGGTTCACCCCGCGCGAGCGCGCCGCGCTGGCGTGGACCGAGGCGCTGACGCTGCTCCCGCAAAGCCAGGCGCCGGATGCGGACTACCAGGCCCTGCGCGAGCAGTTCTCGGAAAAAGAGATGGCCGACCTGACGCTGCTGATCTCGGCCATCAACGCCTGGAACCGCTTCGGCGTCGGCTTCCGTCGCCAGCCGCCGGCGCTCTGATCGGCGGCGTATTGGCCGCCTTCGTGGGGCGGCCAGCCCCAGGGGCCTGTAGGCTTTAGCCTTGT
>CBHWEO010000388.1:0-3479 GCA_966112955.1 uncultured Duganella sp.
GCTCGGTGTGCGAGACCAGCGCCGACTCGATCTCCATCGTGCCCATGCGGTGGCCGGAGACGTTCAGCACGTCGTCGATGCGGCCGGTGATGCGGAAATAGCCGTTCTGCTCGTTGCGCACCGCGCCGTCGCCGGCGAGGTAGATCGCACCGCCCATTTCCTCGGGGAAATAGCTCTTCTTGAAACGCTCGGGGTCGTTCCAGATGGTGCGGATCATCGACGGCCAGGGGCGCTTGATGACCAGGTTGCCGCCGGAACCGTTGGGCAGGTCCTTGCCGGTTTCGTCGACGATGGCCATGGCGATGCCGGGCAGCGGCAGCGTGCACGAACCCGGCACCAGCGGCGTCACGCCCGGCAGCGGGGTGATCATGTGGCCGCCGGTTTCGGTCTGCCAGAAGGTGTCCACGATCGGGCAGCGTTCCTGCCCCACGTTCTTGTAGTACCACATCCAGGCTTCCGGATTGATCGGCTCACCCACGGTGCCGAGCAGGCGCAGCGAGGAAATGTCGAAGTTCTTCGGATGCACTTTGGCGTCCACGTCGGAAGCCTTGATCAGCGAGCGGATCGCGGTCGGCGCGGTGTAGAAGATGTTGACCTTGTGCTTGGCGATGGTTTCCCAGAAACGGCCGGCATGCGGGAAGGTCGGGATGCCTTCGAACACCACCTGGGTCGCGCCGACCGCGGTCGGGCCATAGGCGATGTAAGTGTGGCCGGTGACCCAGCCGATGTCGGCGGTGCACCAGTACACGTCTTCCGGCTTGATGTCGAAGGACCACTTCATGGTCAGCGCGGCCCACAGCAGGTAGCCGCCGGTCGAGTGCTGCACGCCTTTCGGGGTGCCGGTGGAGCCGGAGGTGTAGAGGATGAACAGCGGGTGCTCCGCTTCCACCCATTCCGGTTCGCAGGTGGCCGGCTGGCCTTCGACCAGGTCGTGCAGCCAGATGTCGCGGCCTTCGGTCCAGGCGATATTGCCGCCGGTGCGCTTGTACACCACCACGTTCCTGATCGATTCGCAGCCGCCCATGGCCAGCGCTTCGTCGACGATGGCTTTCAGCGGCAGCTGTTTGCCGCCGCGCAGTTGCTCGTCGCAGGTCAGCACGGCTACGGCGCCGGCGTCGATGATGCGCTCCTGCAGCGACTTGGCGGAGAAGCCGCCGAACACCACGGAGTGGGTAGCGCCGATGCGGGCGCAGGCCTGCATCGCCGCCACGCCTTCCACCGACATCGACATGTAGATGACGACGCGGTCGCCCTTCTTGATGCCGCGCGCCTTCAGGCCGTTGGCGATCTTGCAGACCTTGTCGTGCAGTTGCTGGTAGCTGACGCGAGTCACTTCGCCGTCGTCGGCTTCGAAGATGATGGCGGTCTTGTCGCCCAGGCCCTTCTTGATGTTGCGGTCCAGGCAGTTGTAGGACACGTTCAGCTTGCCGTCCTCGAACCACTTGTAGAACGGTGCATTGTCTTCGTTCAGGGTGCGGGTGAACGGCGTCTGCCATTCCACGTGTTCGCGCGCCAGGCGCGCCCAGAATCCTTCATAGTCGCGTTCTGCCTCGTCGCACAGGGCCTTGTAGGCCTCCATGCCCGATACGTTGGCTTGTTCGACGAATGCCGCTGGCGGCGCAAAAATGCGCGATTCCATTGGTCCCTGTTGGTCAGCGCCCTGGGTGCTCATGCTTGTCTCCGATTGGTTAGTGATTGGTTTGCTAGCAACAATAGAGCTTGTCGCTTACGGTGCCCTTACATTGTTCAGGTAGCTATTTTTTGCATTTTAATCACTTCCGGCGGCTCCGGTACAGCGCGGGGCGGCAGCAGGCGGTCCACCAGCCATACCAGTTTGCGCCGCAGGGTTTCGCCCAGCCCGCGCTCGAGCAGCCAGTGGGATAGCGAAGCCAGGGGAATCGCCAGCAGCAGCGCCAGGAACACCTCGTGCCAGCTGTGCGCAAGCCGGCCATGCTGGTCCAGCCACTTGGTCAAGACCACTTGGCCGAGGTAGTGCGTCAGGTACATCGAGTAAGACACCGTGCCCACCCACAGCAGCCAGCCCGGCATCCGCAGCGTGACCGTCTTGCTGGCGATGGCCAGCGCCAGCATCATTAGCGCCAGCGGCCAGCCCCACCCTGCCGGTCCGTGGAAGCCGCCCACGCCGGACCAGCCCCACCACAGCACGAAGCCTACGCTGCAGGCCACCGCCTGCCACGCCAGCGCAACGCTGGGGAAACGGATGCGCGGGTTCAGGTATAGCAGCCCGACCAGCACCCCGCCCAGGAATTCCCAGATGATCGGGTTGCACACCAGCTGCATGTACACGACGTCGAACGCAAGTTGATGCTGTACGTCGAGGCTTGGTCCGCCGTGCGTGGCCGGCAGCAGCACGAGCGTCAGCAGCATCCAGCTGGCCAGCACGAACCAGCGCAGGCGGCCCGCCAGCATGCTGATGCCGAACACCAGGTAGAAGTACATTTCGAACAGCAGCGTCCACCCCAGCGGGAACACCAGGCCGAAATATGGCGCGCTGTTGGGGACCAACGGATAGAACGCCAGGCATTTGATCAGCGCCCGCACACGGGCGCCGTCCTCGAAGAACCAGAGTCCCTTGTAGTCGACGAAGATCCAGGCGATGGTCACCACCGCGTAGGCTGGCCAGATGCGCGCGAGGCGTTTGGCCGCGAACAGCGCCGCGTCGCGCGCTCCGCTGGCACGGCGGGTGGTGTACACCATGATGAAGCCGCTGATCAGGAAGAACAGGTCGACACCCATCGCGCCCGGCAGGAACAGGACGTCAGCCAGTCCTTCGTTTGGCGTACCGCGCAGGAAGAAGCGCCCGTGCGTCAGCACCACGAGCAGCACGGCGATGCCGCGCAAGCCCTGTACCCAATCGAGTTTATTCGTCACGGCGCAATTAGAAAATAGGAAAGATTAGCACTTTAACCCTATTCCACAAGTGAATCAATTGCCCGCCCGCTACCGTGCAGTGCCCGCGCGTGTAGAATATCGGCTGTTTTTCCAACGCAGATCAATTCCGCAGATGACCGAGCCACAGAACACCAACGGCAAGCGCCTCAGCCCCATCCCCGCGTTTATCTTCATGTCCCGCTGGCTGCAGCTGCCGCTGTACCTGGGCCTGATCCTGGCGCAGTGCGTTTACGTTTTCCATTTCTGGGTCGAGCTGAAAGACCTGATTGGCGCCGCGTTCGGCGATGCCCATTCGCTCGAGCACATCATCGCCGCGGTCTTCCATGGCGCCCAGGACGCCCCGACCAAGCTGACCGAAACCGTCATCATGCTGGTGGTACTGGGCCTGATCGACGTGGTCATGATTTCCAACCTGCTGATCATGGTGATCGTAGGCGGTTACGAAACCTTCGTCTCGCGCATGCACCTGGAAGGCCACCCCGACCAGCCGGAATGGCTGTCGCACGTGAACGCCTCGGTGCTGAAGACCAAGCTGGCGATGGCGATCATCGGCATCTCCTCGATCC
>CBHWEO010000389.1:0-3474 GCA_966112955.1 uncultured Duganella sp.
GGCCTGCTCGGCGCGCTCCTTGGCGATGCGCAGGTCCTGCTCCATCAGGCGGCGGCTGCTGATGTCCAGGATCACGCCGTCCAGCAGTTCCACCTTGCCGCGTTCGCCCAGCACCACATTGCCGTTGCACCACATCCAGCGCGTGCTGCCGTCGCGGTGGCGTAGCCGGTATTCCATGGTGAAGGCGCGTCGCTGCTCGACCGCGCGCTGCGCGTCGCGCTCCACGGTCGGCCAGTCTTCCGGATCGATCAGGTCCTGGAACAGCCGCAGCGGCGGCTCGCCCAGGAAATCGGCGGCGGGATAGCCGGTCAGCGCCTCCACCGCATCGCTGATGAACACCAGCGGCCAGCCGGGCGCATTGCGGGTGCGGAAGGCGATGCCGGGGATGTTCGTCATCAGGGAACGCAGTTGTTCTTCGCTCTCGCGCAGCGCCTTCTGCAGCTCGCTGGCATGGTGGAACAGGGTGCGGTAGCGCAGCGTGCTGTTGGCCGAGACCACCAGGGCCGTCAGCAGGGCCGTGGTCAGCGTCACTGCCAGCGACAGGAAGCCGGCATTGGCAATGCCGCTGGCCGGGTCATAGGGCACGCGGCCGACGAAGCGCGCCGCCGCCATGCCGGTGTAGTGCATGCCGGCGATGGCGCAGCCCATGATCAGGCCCGCCACGGCCACCGTGCCGAATTCGCCCAGCCGGCCGCGCAAGCCCTGCAGGCCGAAACGCACCCACAGCGCCAGGGTGGCCAGCGCCACCGCCACCACGATCGACAGGCCGAACCCCCACGGGTCGTAACGCAGCTCGAGGGCGGTGCGCATGGCCGCCATGCCGGTGTAATGCATGGCGCCGATGCCGGCGCCGACCAGCACCCCGCCCACCAGCAGGCTGCGCACGCTGATGCGATGGCGGCTGAGCAGGGAGAGCGCGACGGTGGAAGCGGCAATGCTGGGCAGCATGGAGGCCAGCGTGATGGCGGGATCGTAGGCGACCGGAGTGCACAGGTTAAACGCCAGCATGCCGATGAAGTGCATGGCCCACACGCCGCTGCCCAGGGCCAGGCTACCGGTGGCCAGCGCCGCCCAGCGCAGGAAGGGAAGGTTGCCGCGCGCCGCCTGGCCCGCCATCTGCAAGCCCATGGCGGAAGAAAAACTGGCCACCACCACGGACAACACCACCAGCCAGGGATCGTAAATGCCGTAGGTCAGCAGCGCCGGGTCGCTCGGCGGCGAGAACAACTGGATCAGGTAGAGCTCGACCTCGCCCATGGCGGTGCTCCCTTCACTTACTGCGCGATCAGTTCGCGGATTTCTTCCGCCAGTTCCTCAGGCTTGGTGGTCGGCGCGTAGCGGCCGTGGATACTGCCGTCCTTGCGCACCAGGAACTTGGTGAAGTTCCATTTGATGCCTTCCGTGCCGAGGATGCCCGGCGCGTTCTTCTTCAAATGCTGGTAAAGCGGATGCGCGTGCGCGCCGTTGACGTCGATCTTGGCGAACAGCGGGAACGTGACGCCGTAGTTCTGTTCGCAAAAGGCGCCGATGGCTGCCGCGTCGCCGGGTTCCTGCTGGCCGAACTGGTTGCAGGGGAAGCCCAGCACTGCGAAGGGCTGGCCGGCAAATTGCTGGTGCAGCGCTTCCAGGCCCTGGTACTGCGGCGTGAAGCCGCATTTGCTGGCGGTGTTCACGATCAGCAGCACCTTGCCGCGGTAGCGCTGCAAGTCCACCGTGTCGCCCGCCAGGCTGGCGGCGCTGAAGTCGTACACCGTGGCCATCAGATGATCCCCAGGTGTTCCGTGCCGGCCGCCAGGTCGCGGTTGCGGGCTTCCTTCGACTCCAACTTGATCGCCAGGCGCAGGTCGTTCACCGAGTCGGCGTTGCGCAGCGCGTCTTCGTAGGTGATCTGGCCCGCTTCGTACAGGTCGAACAGGGCCTGGTCGAAGGTCTGCATGCCCAGTTCGCGCGAGCGCTTCATCAGTTCCTTGATTTCGTGCACCTGGCCCTTGAAGATCAGGTCCGCGATCAGGGGAGAGTTGAGCATGATTTCCACTGCCACCGCGCGGCCCTTGGCATCCTTTTTCGGGATCAGGCGCTGCGAAATCATGCCCTTCAGGTTGAGCGACAAGTCCATCAGCAGCTGCTGGCGGCGCTCTTCCGGGAAGAAGTTGATGATACGGTCCAGCGCCTGGTTGGAGCTGTTGGCGTGCAGCGTGGCCAGGCACAGGTGGCCGGTTTCGGCGAAGGCGATGGCGTGGTCCATGGTCTGGCGGTCGCGGATCTCGCCGATCTGGATCACGTCCGGCGCCTGGCGCAGGGTGTTTTTCAGCGCCACTTCCCAGTCTTCGGTATCGACCCCGACTTCGCGCTGGGTGATGATGCAGTTGCGGTGCGGGTGCACGAATTCGACCGGGTCTTCGATGGTGATGATGTGGCCATAGCTGTTTTCGTTGCGGTGGCCCACCATGGCCGCCAGCGTGGTCGACTTGCCGGAACCGGTGGCGCCCACCATGATCACCAGGCCGCGCTTGGACATGATCACGTCCTTCAGCACGGGCGGCAGGCCGAGATCGTCGAAGTTCGGGATCGAGCTGTTGATGGTGCGCAGCACCATGCCCACGGAACTCATCTGCACGAAGGCCGAGACGCGGAACCGCCCCAGGTCGCCCGGGCTGATGGCGAAGTTGGCTTCCTTGGTCTGCTCGAAGGAAGCGGTCTGCTTGTCGTTCATGATCGAGCGGGCCAGGTCGGCCGTATGGGCCGGCGTCAGGGCTTGCGCCGACACGGGCGTCATCTTGCCGTCGATCTTGATGGCCGGCGGGAAGCCGGCGGTGATGAACAGGTCGGAGCCCTTCTTGCTGACCATCAGGCGCAGCAAGTCGAACATGAATTTGGATGCCTGGTCGCGTTCCATGATTTAGCCCGGGAAGTTTTCAGGGATCTTGGCGGCAGCGCGCGCGGCGGCCGACGAGATGAGGTTGCGGCGCACTAGGTCCGTCAGGTTCTGGTCCAGGGTCTGCATGCCGACCTGGTTGCCGGTCTGGATCGCGGAATACATCTGCGCGATCTTGGCTTCGCGGATCAGGTTGCGGATGGCCGGCGTGCCGATCATGATTTCGTGCGCGGCGACGCGGCCGGAACCGTCCTTGGTCTTGAGCAGCGTCTGCGAGATCACGGCCTGCAGCGATTCCGACAGCATGGCGCGCACCATTTCCTTCTCTTCCGCCGGGAACACGTCGATGATACGGTCGATGGTCTTGGCTGCCGAGGAGGTGTGCAGGGTGCCGAACACCAGGTGGCCGGTTTCCGCGGCCGACAGCGCCAGGCGGATGGTTTCCAGGTCTCGCAATTCGCCCACCAGGATCGCGTCCGGATCTTCGCGCAGCGCCGAACGCAGCGCATTGTTGAAGGACAGCGTGTGCGGCCCCACCTCGCGTTGGTTGATCAGGCACTTCTTCGATTCGTGCACGAATTCGATCGGGTCCTCGATGG
>CBHWEO010000390.1:0-3457 GCA_966112955.1 uncultured Duganella sp.
TACCCGGACGTGAATTTCATCCTGCCCCACCTGGGCAGCTTTGCCGACGACTGGGCGGCCCAGCTGGCCCTCATCGACCACCTGGCGCGGCACCCGAATATCTACACCGATACGGCCGGCGTGCGCCGCTTCGACCTGCTGGAGCAGGCCATCCGGCGCGCCGGCGCGCACAAGGTGCTGTTCGGCAGCGACGGACCCTGGCTGCATCCGGGCGTGGAGCTGGAGAAGATCCGCCTGTTGCGGCTGGGGGCGGGGGATGAAGCGCTGGTCCTGGGCGGCAATCTGCTGCGCCTGATCGGGCGCGCCTAAGCTGCGGCGGCACGCGCCTTGCGCCGCAGTTGCAGCGTGCGGTCGGTCACGCCAAGGCGCAGGGCGGCGCGCTGGTTGTTGTCGCCTTCCTGCTGCAGCACCAGCTGGATCGCCGTATCGGTGGCGGCCTGGCCGATGCGCGCCAGGCTGACGCCCATGTCCACTGCACGGCCGATGGCCGCGGCAAAGCCGTCATCCGGCCAGCAGGCCACGCTGCCTGGCCGGTCGTCGGGTGGCACGTCGCCGATGGTGAGCGGGCCGGGGCCGATGTGCCGGTGCCAGATGCGCGCGACGGTCTGGCGCAGTTCGCGCACATTGCCGGGATAGCTGCGCGTGAGCAGGTATTGGCGCACGGCGGGATCGAGCTCGATGTCGCGCCCGCCCAGCTGGCGCAGGAAGTGCCGCACCAGCGGCAGAATGTCGCCTTGCCGCTCGCGCAGCGGTGGCGTGCGGCAGCGCCAGGCGGCAATGCGGTAGTACAGGTCGGCGCGGAAGGCGCCGCGCTGCACTTCCGCCTCCAGGTCACGGTTGGTGGCGCACACCAGGCGGAAGCGCGCAGGGTGCCAGTCGTTGCTGCCGATGCGGCGGTATTGCTGCTCCTGTATCACGCGCAGCAATTGCGCCTGCAGCGGCAATGGCAGTTCGCCCACTTCATCGAGGAACAGGACGCCGCCATTGGCTGCCGCGAAAGCGCCGTCGCGCGCGCTGTAGGCGCCGGTGAACGCGCCCCGCTCGTGCCCGAACAATTCGCTGCCGGCCAGTTCCGGCGACAGCGTGGTGCAATCGACCACGGTGATGTCGCCGGAACCGCTGTGCAGGCGCTGGATGGCCTGCGCCAGCAAGTCCTTGCCGGTGCCGGTCTCGCCGGTGATGAGCACCGGCGACTGGGTAAAGGCGGCTACTTCCACCAGGCTTTGCAGCATGCGGCGCCAGGGGGCGCTCTGGCCGACCAGGCAGGAGGCGATGCGGTCGGAGGCCATCAATGCCGCCACCTCATGCCAGCGCTTCAGGCGGGCCAGTACTTGCGGCAGGATTGGTTCCGCGTCGTGCCACAGCAGCAGGTCGCTGGCGCCGGCGGCCAGCACTTCCCAGGTGGCATCGACCGCCAATGCCTCAGGTTCGCAGCAGATGGCCAGCAGGTGGGGCGAGCGGGCAGCCTGCAGTTGTGCCGCGAGTTCGCCGTTCCAGCGGCCGAAGAGGAAGAGGCATGCGCCGCCTTCCTGCGCTCCGTCCGTGAGGGCGATGCCGGCTGCGGCGAGCTCGCGGCGCAGCATGCCTGCGGCAGCGGCCGGCGCGCACTCACTCGCTAGCATGCAAGCTGACAGCGCCATCTGGTTGCCCCTCCGCTTGGACTGGAGGTCAACTATAGTGCGGTTTGGAGGGTTGCCGCTTTGAGGATGATCAATCGTGCGCCGGGTGGCCGGCGCACGATGCGGGACGCCTTGCTGCGCGTATTGCTTTTCGCAGTCCCCGAAGTAATCGCGCTTTGCGGTCACTTCGCGCTTGACCAGGCCGTGCACGTCGGTCTCGAAGCCCGGGAAGTGCTCGTTGAAGTCGCGCGCAAAGCGCAGGTAGTCGACGATGGTCTTGTTGAAGCGTTCGCCCGGGATCAGCAGCGGGATGCCCGGCGGGTAAGGCGTCAGCAGGATGGCGGTGATGCGGCCTTCCAGTTCGTCCAGCTGCACGCGTTCGATTTCGCGGTGCGCCATCTTGGCGAAAGCGTCCGACGGCTTCATCGCAGGCACCATGTCCGACAGGTACATCTCGGTGGTCAGGCGCGCCACGTCGTAGGCCTTGTAGAAGTCGTGGATCTGCTGGCACAGGTCGCGCAGGCCCATCTGCTCGTAGCGCGGGTTGGCAGCCGAGAACTCCGGCAGGATGCGCCACATCGGGGCGTTCTTGTCGTAGTCGTCCTTGAACTGCTGCAGCGCGGTCAGCAGGGTGTTCCAGCGGCCTTTGGTAATGCCGATGGTGAACATGATGAAGAAGGAGTACAGGCCGCACTTTTCCACGATCACGCCGTGTTCCGCCAGGTACTTGGTCACGATGGAAGCCGGGATGCCGGTCTCGCCGAACTGCCCGTCCAGCGACAGGCCCGGGTTGACGATGGTGGCCTTGATCGGGTCCAGCATGTTGAAGCCCGGCTTCAGGTCGCCGAAGCCGTGCCACTTCTTGCTTTCTTCGGTGAAGATCCAGTCTTCCTGCGAACCGATGCCTTCTTCGGCGAAGGTGTCCGGGCCCCAGACCTTGAACCACCAGTCCTTGCCCCATTCCTCGTCGATCTTCTTCATGGCGCGGCGGAAGTCCAGCGCTTCCAGGATGGATTCCTCCACCAGGGCGGTGCCGCCCGGCGCTTCCATCATGGCCGCCGCCACATCGCAGGAAGCGATGATCGAGTACTGCGGCGAGGTCGAGGTGTGCATCAGGTACGCCTCGTTGAAGGCATCCTTGTCCAGCTTGACGGATTCGGAATCGCGCACCAGCACCTGCGAGGCCTGCGACAGGCCGGCCAGCAGCTTATGGGTCGACTGGGTCGAGAAGATCAGCGATTCCTTGGCGCGCGGGCGGTCCTTGCCGATCGCGTGCATGTTCTTGTAGAAGTCGTGGAAGGTGGCGTGCGGCAGCCAGGCTTCGTCGAAGTGCAGGGTGTCGATTTTCCCGTCCAGCATTTCGCGCAGGGTTTCCACGTTGTAGACCACGCCGTCGTAGGTCGACTGGGTGATGGTCAGGATGCGCGGCTTCTTGTTCACCGCAGCCTGGGCGAACGGGTTGTTGGCGATCTTGCGCTCGATGCTCTCCATCGTGAATTCTTCCAGCGGGATCGGGCCGATGATCCCGAGGTTGTTCCGGGTCGGCATCAGGAACACGGGAATCGCGCCGCACATGATGATCGAGTGCAGGATCGACTTGTGGCAGTTGCGGTCCACCACGACGATGTCGCCCGGCGCCACGGTCGAATGCCACACCATCTTGTTGGAGGTGGAGGTGCCGTTGGTGACGAAGTAGGCGTGGTCGGCGTTGTAGATGCGGGCGGCATTGCGCTCGGAAGCGGCGACCGGGCCGGTGTGGTCCAGCAACTGGCCCAGTTCTTCCACCGCGTTGCAGACGTCGGCGCGCAGCATGTTCTCGCCGAAGAACTGGTGGAACA
>CBHWEO010000391.1:0-3448 GCA_966112955.1 uncultured Duganella sp.
GGGGAGAACAGTCGCAGGCCCTGCCACATGTGCGCCCAGGCCCCGCCGGGCCGGGACCGACGCCACCGGGACCGCCATGGCCGGCCGCATCCAGCGCCGCCGCCAGCCGCGCCTCGAAGCCCGCGCTGGGCTCAACCCCGGCTACGCTTTGCCGCAACGCCTCGCCGATCGCCGCCTTGACCTGGGCGCTTACGGGCAATCCTTCCTCATCCGGCAGCACAATCATTGCTCCTCCTACCAGCGTTTATCGACCGGCAAATCCAGCAAAGGCCGCAGGCGCCGCGCGATGGCTTCGCGCGCCCGGAAGATCCGGCTGCGTACGGTTCCCAGCGGACATTCCATGATTTCCGCGATTTCCTCATAACTCAAGCCCTCGATCTCGCGCAGCACGATGGCGGTGCGCAATTCCAGCGGCAAGGCTTCCAGCGCCGCGTCGATGGCCCGCATCAGCTGCTTGCTGAGCAACATCGATTCCGGCGTGCCGATTTCCGGCCCGGGCGGCGGCAGCTGGGACGGCAAGGGTGCCGGCCCCGCGCGCTGCCGGCGGCGCAGGATCGCATTGCGCGCCCCGTTCAGGGCAATGCGGTACAGCCAGGTGTAGAACGCCGCATCGCCCCGGAAGCGCGGCAAGGCACGGTAAGCCTTGAGGAAAGTCTCCTGCACCACATCCTCCGCCTCGGCCTGGTCGCGCAGCAGCCGCAGCTCCAGGCGCAGCAAGCGCCGCTGGTAGCGCGCCACCAGCTGGTCGAACGCCGCCCGCTCGCCCGCCCGGGCCCGCTCCACCAGCTCACGATCTGGGTCCTCCCTCATAAGAGCCGCCCCGCGAAGATTGGTTCACATTTTTTGCAGCTGCGCCCGGATCGCCGCCTGCAGGCGGCGCCATTCGCCGGCCGCCACGCTATCGGGCAGCAAGGCCAGCCAGAGGCGCCTGCCATCCTCCAGTTCCGCGTGCAGCAGCAAGGCAGCGGGCCAGACCGTGCAGCCTTCCAACAAGCGGGCCCGGCACTGATTCCGGTATACCGTCAGCCGGATATCTCCGACACCGGAAATATCAATGTGACTGCAATTGACTTCGCGCCGCAGGGCCACCAGCGCGGCCAGCGCCAGCAAGGGCTGGCCGGCCCAGGCCCCGACGGCCAGTACCGACGCGGCAAGGCCTGCCCGCATGGCGCGCAGGCATGGCGACGGACGAACAGCGACAGATGCCGCGATCGACATAGGAATGAACCAATTGAGGGGGTACAGCGGGAGCGCTCGCCCCGGTCATCAGACCAGGGCGAGGCGGGAAAGTTCCGTCAGACTTTACCGAACAGCAGGCTGCCGTTGGTGCCGCCGAAGCCGAAGGAATTCTTCAGCGCATAGTTGACCGGGGCGCTGCGCGCGGTATTGGCGCAGAAGTCCAGGTCGCATGCCGGGTCCTGGTTGAACAGGTTGATGGTCGGTGGAATGACCTGGTTGTGGATCGCCAGCACGGTGAACACCGACTCCAGGCCGCCAGCGCCGCCCAGCAGGTGGCCGGTGGCCGACTTGGTGGAGCTGACCACCAGCTTCCTGGCGTGGTCGCCGAAGGTGCGCTTGATGCCCTGCACTTCCGCCACGTCACCCAGCGGGGTCGAGGTGCCGTGCGAGTTCACATAATTCACCTGGTCGGGGTTGATGCCAGCATTGCGCAGCGCATTCTGCGCCGACTTGCTGCCACCCGCGCCATCTTCCAATGGCGAGGTCATGTGATATGCATCGGCGCTCATGCCAAAGCCCAGCAATTCTGCATAGATCTTGGCGCCGCGCGCTTTCGCGTGTTCGTATTCTTCCAGCACCATCACGCCGGCGCCTTCGCCCAGCACGAAGCCGTCGCGGTCCTTGTCCCATGGGCGGGACGCGGTCGCAGGGTCGTCGTTGCGCGCGGACAGTGCGCGGGCCGAGGCAAAGCCGCCCAGGCCCAGTGGCGATACGGTGGATTCCGCGCCGCCGGCAATCATGACATCGGCGTCGCCGTACTCAATCAGGCGGGCCGCCGCGCCAATCGAGTGCAGGCCGGTGGTGCAAGCCGTCACGATGGACAGGTTGGGACCGCGCATGCCGTACTTGATCGACAGGTTGCCGGAAATCATATTGATAATCGAGGCCGGCACGAAGAACGGGGAGATACGGCGCGGACCGCGCTTGTCGTAGTCTTCCTTCTGCGCTTCGATCATCGGCAAGCCGCCGATGCCGGAACCAATGATGACGCCGATGCGGTCGGCGTTTTCTTCGGTCACAGTGATACCGGAATCCTGGATTGCCTGGATGCCGGCCGCCATGCCGAAATGGATAAAGGTATCCATATGACGCGCTTCCTTGGCGTCGAGGTATTCCTCGACGTTGAAGCCCTTCACTTCGCCCGCGAAGCGGGTGGAGAAGGCCGACGCGTCAAAACGGGTAATGTTAGCGATCCCGGATTTGCCCTCGGTCAGCGATTTCCACGCGTCGGCAACTGTGTTGCCGACGGGGGAAATCACACCAAGGCCGGTGACCACTACACGACGGTTTTTAGAACTCAAGCGAGTCTCCCGGAGTGGATCGGAGAGTCAGGCTGATTAGGCCTTGACGTGGGCAGTTGCGTAGTCGATCGCTTGCTGCACGGTGGTGATCTTTTCAGCTTGTTCGTCTGGGATTTCCATTTCGAACTCGTCTTCCAGTGCCATTACCAGCTCAACGGTGTCGAGGGAATCGGCGCCCAGGTCGTCGACGAAGGAAGATTCGTTCTTGATGTCTGCTTCAGCGACGCCCAGTTGTTCAGCGACGATTTTCTTAACGCGTTGTTCGATATCCGACATGTTATGGCTCCATTATGTGTGTTGCAGAAAGCGCGCATTTTAGCAGGTTTGCGCGCCGATAAACTAATTTCGACGTTTGATTTGATCTACGTTGAAATCACAGTCAAATGATGCGATCGTGCAGCATTATGCCGCAAAACCGTATCAATTCATATACATACCACCATTAACATGCAGGGTGGTACCGGTAATATATGCAGCCGCTGGCGAAGCCAGGAAAGCAACGGCGGCAGCAATATCTTCCGGCTTGCCCAGGCGGCCCAGGGGAATCTGGGTCAGCAGGGCTGTGTGCTGGTCTTCGCCCAGCGCCTTGGTCATATCGGTATCGATAAAGCCAGGGGCGACGCTGTTGACGGTAATGTTGCGGCTGCCGATTTCGCGGGCCAGGGCGCGGGTCATGCCCTCCACGCCGGCTTTGGCGGCAGCGTAATTCATCTGGCCCGGATTGCCGGCCGAGGCCACGACGGACGTGATGTTAATGATACGCCCAGTCTTGGCCTTCATCATGCCGCGCAGGACCGCGCGGGACAGGCGGCCCACCGACGTCAGATTGGTGGCGATCACATTGTCCCACTCTTCGTCCTTCATGCGCATGGCCAGCTGGTCTTGCGTGATGCCCGCATTGTTGACCA
>CBHWEO010000392.1:0-3427 GCA_966112955.1 uncultured Duganella sp.
AGCGTCCGAACCTGCGCCTGAATATCGCGCGTGGCGGCTTCTTTCTCGATCTGGGATTGCGCCAGTTCCGATGTCGCCCGGCCGATACCGGCCGCATTGCGCTTGAACAAGGGCAATGGAATGGACAGGGACAGCATATTGAAGCGTTCCGTTGCGTCTCCGGGTCCATCCCGACCGGTCGTCAGACCGACGGTGATGTCCGGGTAGGCCGACGCGCGCTCCAAATTGAGCCTGTTTCTCGCCGCCTGCTCACGAAGATTCAGCGCGCGTAGCTGCGCACGATTTGCCGCATTCATAAGCAGTGAATCAAGGCTGGAGTTTGCCGGCGTGACTGCGATCACCCCCGTTGCTTCCGGCATACTGGCTGGCGGCAACTGCAGCAGGGCGGCAAGTTCTGACCGTGCATCGATCAATTGCTCCTGCAGCACCGTGAGCTGATTTCGCCCACGCTCGGCTTCCACCGAAGCCAGGTTGCCGTCGAGACGGCTGTCCTCGCCGGCAGCGACGCGCTTCCTGATCGCCGCTGCGGCGTCTTCGACCAGTTTCAGCGCCTCGCGCTCGATTTCGAGGCGATTCTGCAGAACCAATATGCGTGCAAAGCGCAGTTCGACTTCGGCCCGAACCTGGCGACGGACCTCCGCAATGCTTTCCCGCGTGGCGGCCAGCTCAAGCTCGGCAGCACGATGCCGATAGCCCTGCTGGCCGGCGATTTCGAACGTCTGCGAAAGGCCCAGAGTCCATTCCGGAAAGGTCTGTCCGATACCACTGGGCTGGGGCGCGCGGCGCCGGGCCTGATCGGTCGATACCTGCGGATTGTTCCAGAGCGGGCCTTGGGTATCCTTTAGTTGCCCTTCAAAGGCCTGGAGGCTGGCCTCCGCCGCACGCATCTTGGGATTGGCCTGCTCGGCCATACGCCAAGCCTGCTCCAGCGTAAGACGCTCGGAGCCCGAGGCCGGAAACATAACGGAGCCTGCAGGCCGGGGGGGAACTACCAGCGGCTGGGCAGCAGCCGGCACAACAATAGTCAACGCGAACAACAAAAAACACTTTCTCATCGAATTCTCCTAGTTGAACAGGACGAATTCGGCGAGACGCAGCTATCGCGATGCTATAAGACCGTGAAGTGTGTGAGGGGCGCCCCGCCGAATCAGGCGAAGCTGGCCCAGTTGGGGCGTTCTGGTCCCCGGGAAACAAACGATGAATACCCGTCTTGTCGGGGAACCCCGTCCGCTTGCGGACAAATTTCAAGCGACGGCATGGATGCCGTTGACGGGATCAAGTTGATACTGATGTGGCACATGCCACAGTCCTTGTCGGTCCCGGCAATTCCACGAGATGAATCGCCGGATGAATCACCTGCAGACGCATGATGCTTGTGGAAATGATGCCCAAAGTGTTGCGTAGCGGCCCCGGTCTCGTGCATGCAGTATTCAGTCACCGCCGCCCAAGAGGCTTGCAGTGGCAGCAACAACATCACGAAAATGAGAATCAGGCGATTCATGGTTCCTATTGTATTACAGGATTTCCTTCGAGCCATCACCATTGCGCGTAGCCGCATCGCGCCTTGACGACAGCCAGCGTCTCAAAGCGATGAGCGACCACACTGCTTCGACGACGCCGAACGGCCAGGCGCCCTGCAGAAAGCCGTATATCGATCCCAGCACGCAGGCCACCGCGAAACCCAGAATGAACCAGGGGCTTCTGGACTCCATCGCGTAACAGACCATCATGGCCGTCACAGCAAACAGTCCGAATAGCGTTAGAGCGTCGATGGTCCGATTTCCCTATTTTTGTCTGGTCCGGGATTGTATCTTCTCCAATTGCCCGCGCTGAATTGGCCTCAAACATTACTTGCGCAACAGTCTCAGTCCGTTAAAAACCACAATCAGGCTGGCGCCCATGTCTGCAAACACCGCCATCCAGAGGCTCGCCAGTCCCGCCATTGCCAACACGAAGAAAACCGCCTTGATGCTCAGCGCGACGACGATGTTCTGTTTCAGGATTCCCGCCGCGCGGCGGCTCAGCCGTATGAATTGCGGAATCTTGCGAAGGTCGTCATTCATCAGCGCAACATCGGCGGTTTCGAGTGCGGTATCGGAGCCGGCCGCGCCCATCGCAAAACCTATGCTTGCCTTCGCCAGAGCCGGTGCATCATTGATGCCGTCACCGACCATGCCCACGGTGCCATACTTGACAGTCTCTTCGTTGATGACCGCGAGTTTGTCTTCCGGGAGAAGCCCGCCTCGCGCGTCGTCAATACCCACGCTTTTGGCAATGACATCCGCCGTATGTTGATTGTCACCGGTGAGCATCATCGTTCGCACGCCGAGTGTGTGAAGGTCGGCGATGGCCTCACGGCTGGTCTCACGCACGGTATCGGCAACGCCGATGACCGCCAGTGGTGCGGCCTCGTCGCAAATGACCACCGTTGTTTTGCCCTCTGCTTCCAGCTTGTTCAGTACGGCTTCCGTCTCCGGGTTACAGATCCCGAGTTCTTCCACCAGACGATGGTTGCCCAGATACATCCAGCGACCGTCGATTCGGCCTTTGACACCGCGCCCGGTGATGGCCGAGAAATCGGTAATTTCCTTGAGCGTTGCGCCATTCAATTTTCCCCCGCCGTAGGTCATAACGGCTGACGACACCGGATGGTCGGAGCGTCCGGCAAGCGCGGCGGCGAAACTCAGGGCCTCGTTTTCGCCTCCTTTCAACGCAACCAGATCGGTAACTTCAGGTTTGCCCTGGGTCAGGGTCCCAGTCTTGTCGAGTGCCAACAGCCTGAGCTTTCGGCCTTCTTCGAGATAGACGCCGCCTTTGATCAGAATGCCGGCTTTTGCGGCAGACGCCAGGCCGCTGACTATCGTCACCGGCGTGGAAATCACCAGCGCGCATGGACAGGCGATGACGAGCAATACCAGCGCCTTGTAAATCCAGACCATCCAGGGCAGGCCCAATGCCAGCGGTGGCGCCACGGCGACGGTCAACGCAAAGAGAAAGACTATCGGGGTATAGATTTTGGCGAACTGATCGACAAAGCGTTGCGTCGGGGCGCGACTGCCCTGGGCCTCCTCCACCGCCTTGATGATGCGAGACAGCGTCGAATTGGTTTGCGCAGCTGTCACGCGATATTCGAACGAACCGGTTTCATTGATCGTTCCGGCAAAAACCGTATCGCCGATACCCTTGGGTACCGGAATGCTTTCACCCGTGATGGGCGCCTGATTGACGGCCGACTGGCCATCCGTGAGCATGCCATCCAGCGGTATGCGCTCGCCCGGCTTGACCCGCACCACGGCACCGACTTCGATACGCGCCGCCTCCTGTTCCAGCCACGTGCCATCCGCCTGCCGTACTGTGGCCTTCTCCGGCGTCATCGCCATGAGTCCCCGAATGGCGTTGCGGGCACGGTCAAGCGAGAGTGCTTCGA
>CBHWEO010000393.1:0-3409 GCA_966112955.1 uncultured Duganella sp.
AATTTGTCCACTTGGTTCCTGACCCCGGGGGGACAAAAGTTGCTGTTAGGCAGCTTGGGCGGGCTCGGCGGGGGCGGAGGCCAGGGATTTGGGCAGGCTGACCGTGAAGGTGCTGCCTTGGCCGGGCTCGGAACTGATCTGCAGTTTGCCGCTGTGCCGCAGCAGGACGTGCTTGACGATCGCCAGCCCCAGCCCCGTGCCCTGGGTTTCCCGCGAGCGGCTCTTGTCGACCCGGTAGAAGCGCTCCGTCAGTCGCGAAATGTGCTCGGGGCTGATGCCGATGCCGGTGTCCTGCACCTGGAACTGCACGCCGGTCGGGGTGTCTTCCCAGCGCAGGCGGATCGCGCCGCCGGCCGGTGTGTAGCGCACGGCATTCGAGACCAGGTTGCCGAAGGCGCTGTGCAATTCGTCCATATTGCCCATCACGTCCCCACCCTGCACTTCCAGCGAGATATCGTGCTTGCCGCCCGATAGCGCGCGCGCTTCGTGCAGCACCTGCTCCAGCAGGGCGCTGATGTGCACGTGCTCCGGCCGCATCGGGTGGTCCACCGACTCCAGCCGCGACAGCGTCAGCATGTCCTCGATCAGGTGCTGCATGCGCGTGCTCTGCTCCATCATCAGCTTCAAATGCGCGGCGCGGGTCTCGGCGTCCAGTTCCATCGAGGCGGCGATTTCCAGGAAGCCGGCAATCACCGTCAGCGGTGTGCGCAGCTCGTGCGAGGCGTTGGCGATGAAGTCGCGGCGCATCATCTCGGCGCGCTGGGTTTCGGTGATGTCGTGCGTGACCAGGATCTGGCGCCGGTTTTCGAACGGGATGATGTGCACCACCAGCTTGCGGCCGCGGAAGTTCAGCGTCAGCGGCTGGTCGTAGCGGCCCAGGATCAGGTAGTCCATGAAATCGGGGCTGCGCACCAGGTTGGTCACCCGCATGCCCTTGTCGCGCGCCTGCTGCAGGCCCAGGTGCTCTTCCGCCGCCGGGTTGCACCATTCGAGGAACAGCACGTCGTCCATGATCACCACGCCGTCCGGCAGCAGGTGCATGGCCTGGCGGAAGCGCGCCAGCCATTCGGTCAATTCGGCCTGGTTCTTTTCGTCGTCGCGGCGCAGGCGGTACAGGCGGGAGAAGATGTTGGTCCATTCGCCCCAGCCGTCCGGCAGGCGGCCCGATTCGGGTTGGTCCAGCCATTCGCTCAGCTGGTACAGGTAGCGCAGCTGGATGAAGACGGCGGCCAGCACGCCGAGGAAGGCGGTGACAATGCCCGCCGCCGTGCCGAACCACCACCACATCAGGCCCGCGCCGGCCAGCAGCATGGCCAGCCGCAGCGCAACCGGTACCCAGAACACGACTTTTGGATTCATGGCTTCTCGGTCAGCATATAGCCCACGCTGCGCACCGTCTTGATCAGGTGCTCCGCGTCCTTCAGCGCCTTGCGCAGGCGCAGCACGTGGACGTCCACCGTGCGCTCTTCGATCACCACGTGGTCGCCCCATACCTTGTCCAGCAGCTGGCTGCGCGAGAACACGCGCTCCGGGTGGGCCATGAAGAATTTGAGCAGCTTGTATTCGGCGTGGCCGATGTCGATCTTGTTGTCGTTCATCGAGACGGTGCAGCTGACCGGGTCCAGCGTGACGGGGCCGGCCTTGAGCTGGGTTTCCGCCAGCTCGGGGCTCTTGCGGCGCAGCAGCGCGCGGGCGCGGGCCAGCAGCTCGCGCGGCGAGAACGGCTTGGTGATGTAGTCGTCGGCGCCGCCGTTCAAGCCGGCCAGCTTGTCCTCTTCCATGCTCTTGGCGGTCAGCATGATGACCGGGACATTGGCGAAGTGGCGGTCGCCGCGGATGCGCGCCAGCAGGCGCAGGCCGCTCTGGTCGGGCAGCATCCAGTCCAGCAGCACCAGCTGCGGTGTGCGGGCCTGCATGGCTTCCCAGGCTTCCTGCGTGGATTGGGCCACCACGCAGTGCCAGCCCGCTTCGCGCAGCGAGAACCTCACCAGCTCGACGATCGCCGGTTCATCTTCAACAATCAGTACAGTCGTCTTATCGGATGCCATTATTTGCTTGCTTCCTGGGCCACCGCATGGGAGTGGCGGATATCCTTGCCTTCCACGACATAGATCACGTATTCGGCGATGTTCTTGGCGTGGTCGCCAATGCGTTCAATGGCCTTGGCCACCCACATTGTGTCCAGCGCTGCCGAGATTGTACGCGGATCTTCCATCATGAAGGTAATCAGGTTGCGCATGATGGAGCGGTATTCGTGGTCGATCACCGCGTCCTGGGCGATCAGCTGCAGCGCGGCCTTTTCGTCGCTGCGGGCGAAGGCGTCCAGCGCGTCGTGCAGCAGGTCGCTGGTGGCGGTGGCGATATTGCGCACCATTTCGTAGTGGTTCAGGGTCACCGCGCCGCGGCTGTGCAGGGCCTTGGCGATGCGCGCAATCTTGGCGGCTTCGTCGCCGATGCGCTCCAGGTCGGTGATCACTTTCAGGGTCGCCATCACGGTGCGCAGGTCATTGGCGGTGGGCTGGCGCTTGACGATCAGGTGGCTGCACTGGTCGTCCAGTTGCACTTCCAGCTGGTTGACGGTGGCGTCTTCGGCCACCACGCGCTCGGCGCGGTCCAGGTTGCCGATGCGAAAGCACGTCATCGCGTCGAGGAACATGGTCTCGACCATGCCGCCCATCAGCAGCACTTTGGAACGGATGCCTTCGAGTTCGGTGTCGTAGGCCTTGGAGGAATGTTCTCCCATCATGATCTCTTCTCTCTCTTCTTCTGGTTAGCCGAAGCGGCCGGTGATGTAGTCCTGGGTCTCTTTGCGCACAGGATTCATGAAAATCTGGTCGGTCTCGCCGAATTCCACCAGCTCGCCCAGGTACATATAGGCGGTGTAATCGGAGCAGCGCGCGGCCTGCTGCATGTTGTGGGTGACGATGGCGATGGTGTAGTCCTCTTTCAGCTCGGAGATCAGTTCTTCGATCTTGGAGGTGGAAATCGGGTCCAGCGCGGACGTCGGTTCGTCCAGCAGCAGCACGTCGGGCTTGACCGCCACGCCGCGCGCGATGCACAGGCGCTGCTGCTGGCCGCCGGACAGCGACAGGCCGCTCTTGGCCAGCTTGTCCTTTACTTCGCCCCACAGTGCCGCCTTCTTCAGCGCCCACTCCACGCGTTCGTCCATCTCGCCCTTCGACAGGTCTTCGTACAGGCGCACGCCGAAGGCGATATTGTCGTAGATCGACATCGGGAACGGGGTCGGCTTCTGGAACACCATGCCCACTTTCGCGCGCAGCATGTTCACGTCCAGGCCCGCTTCCAGGATGTTGTGGCCGCGATAGCGGATCGCGCCCTCGGCGCGCTGGCCGGGGTACAGGTCGTACATGCGGTTCAGGGTGCGCAGCAGGGTCGACTTGCCGCAGCC
>CBHWEO010000394.1:0-3408 GCA_966112955.1 uncultured Duganella sp.
CTCCGATCAGGTGTTATATTGGGAGCCATCGTTTCCTAATTTGCCCGTCTGGCAGCATGACCGTACCCCAGCCACAAGTCCCCACGCGCTCGCGTTCCCGCGGCCGCCCGCGCGAGTTCAACGTCGACCAGGCGCTGGATCGGGCTGTGCGCGTGTTCAGCGAACGCGGTTACCACGGCGCTTCTATCTCCGACCTGACCCGCGCCATGCGTCTTGCGCAGGGCAGTCTCTACAAGGCGTTCAAGGACAAGCAATCGCTGTTCCTGGCGGCGTTCGATCGCTACCGCGCGCAGCGGTCGGAGAAGCTGCACCGGGCCATCGACAAGGCCGGCACCGGGCTGGAACGCCTTCGCGCCACGCTGGACTTCTATGCCGACTCCGCCCAGGGCGCCACTGGCCGGCAAGGTTGCCTGGTCGTCGGCAGCGCGGTGGAACTGTCGGCATTCGACAAACCGGTGGCCAGCCACATTGCCGCAGCGATGTCGCGCAACGAGGCGTTGCTGGCCGACCTGATCCGCCAGGGCCAGCAAGACGGCTCGATCCCGGCCCATGTGGACGTCGAAGCTACCGCGCGGATGCTGTTGTGCCTGACGCAAGGCATGCGGGTGGTCGGCAAGACCGGACGCAGCCGCGAACAGATGCAAGCCGTGGCGACGGCCGCGCTGCAGGTATTAGCCTGAAAATTTTTTTCGCTATTTAGGAAGCAATCGATTCCATTTTTGACCGAGGAGAACACCGATGAAGATCGCTTTTCTTGGACTGGGCACCATGGGCCTGCCAATGGCTGCAAACTTGCTAAAGGCCGGCCATGCAGTGCGCGGCTGGAATCGCTCGCCCGCGCCGGTGGCGAAACTGGCAGCGCTCGGCGCGCAGGGCGCGGCCACGCCCGTCGAGGCGGTCTCCGATGCGGACGTGCTGATCTCGATGCTGGCCGACGATGCCGCCACCCGTGCCAAGATAGTGGATGCAGGGACATTGTCTGCGCTGAAGCGGGGAGCCATCCATGTCAACATGGCCACGATATCGGTGGCCCTGGCAGCCGAACTGGCGGCGCTGCACCAGGCGCAAGGCGTGGACTATGTCGCCGCACCGGTGTTGGGCCGGGCAAACGTTGCTGAAGCGGGCCAGCTCAACATCCTGGCAGCGGGCAATTCCGACGCCATTGCAACCGTGCAGCCGCTGCTGGATGCAATCGGGCAGAAGACGTGGCACCTGGGCGAACGGCCAGAACAGGCCAATGCCGCCAAGCTCGCCGTGAACTTCATGATCGCCAGCGCCATCGGCACGATGGGCGAAGCCGTGGCACTGGCGCACGGCCATGGGGTGGACAAGGCCGGCTTTCTGGAACTGGTCACGTCTACGGCCTTCGCTGCTCCCGTCTACAAGGGCTATGGGCAGGCCATCGCCGAAGAGCGCTTCGAGCCTGCTGGATTCAAGCTGGCGCTCGGCCTCAAAGACGTGCGCCTGGCACTGGAGGCTGCGGAACAGGCCAACGTCCCCCTGCCCCTGGCCAGTACGCTGCGCGATACACATATCGAAAGTCTGGCGCATGGCGAAGGCCACCTGGATTGGGCGGCACTGTCGCGCACGTCCGCACGCCGTGCCGGGCAGGCCTGAACAGTCGGCCCGGCGCAGCAGCGCCATGCGGGTTGATCTCATTGCGGCGGAATCCCGGTGTCCCTGACCACGCGCGCCCAGCGCTCGTGCTCGCTCTTGATAAAGGTGCCGAAGTGGGCCGGCGTATCGCCGCCCGGGATGCCGCCCAGCTCCGCCAGCCTTGACTTGATCTCGGGTTCGACCAGGATGCCGGCGACTGTCTTCTGCAGCCGGTCTATCAACTCCGGCGGCGTGCCGGCCGGCGCCACCAGGCCGAACCATGCCGTCACCTGGAAGTCGTTCACGCCGGCTTCCTTCATGGTGGGAACGTCGGGCAGCTCGGGCACGCGGCTGGCGCTGGTCACGGCCAGCGCGCGCAGCTTGCCCGAGCGGATATGCGGCAGCGAGCTGGGCAGGTTGTCCACCATCATGGTGACCTGTCCTGCCACCAGGTCGGCCACGGCCGGCGCCGCGCCCTTGTACGGAACGTGGATCAGGTCGGTGCCGGTGCGCTTGCGGAACAGCTCGCCGGACAGATGGACCGACTGGCCGGTGCCCGAAGATGCAAAGGAGTACTTGCCCGGCTGCGCCCTGGCCAGCGCAACCAGTTCGGCGACGGTGCGGGCCGGCACGTTGGCATTGACCACCAGCACATTGGGCACCGACACCACCAGGGTGACCGGCGCAAAGTCCTCTGCGCGGTAAGGCAACTGCCGGTACAGGCTGTAGTTGATGGCATTGGGCCCGATATTGCCCATCATCAGCGTGTAGCCGTCGGCGGCCGACTGCCTGAGCGCCTGCGCGCCGATGATGCCGCCTCCGCCGGCGCGGTTTTCCACCACCACCGGCTGGCCCAGCAACTCGCCCATGCGCTTGCCGACGAGGCGCGAGGCGATATCGGTCGTTCCACCAGCAGCCGCCGGCACGATCAGCCGGATCGGCTTGTCGGGATATGCTGCCAGGGCCGCGCCCTGGGCCGCTATGAGGGCAACACCAAGCGCCAGCGACAGCCCGTTGAAAGCCTGTTTCATCGTCGTCTCCTGTTACGGCCGCGCCATGCTTCTGTGTTGTGGTCGTGGCGCGGCGTCGAATGACGATAAATCGACCGTCAGAGCGACGTGAATTCACGTTTGGAGAAAGAAGGCTTCGGCCTGACGGAAGCCGTGACTCAAGTCCGCGCACAAAGCAGCCGATATCCGCCTTGAGCCGGCAGCTTCCGCGGACGAATTGCCCAGCGCCGGCAAACCAGGAGAAGTACCACCGTGACGATGATCGAACCGATTGCAGCCAAGACAGCGGCTGCCGTGTCGATGGATGCGCCTGCGGCACCGGCCGCCACCACCAGCGAAAGCGCCGGCGACGCGCCGGGGATTCGCGGCCGGCCCGCGGCCAGTACCGAGATCCATATCTCGGCCCCCGGCCACGCGCTGGCTGGTGGCGACAAGGCCGCGTCAGTGCGCGACAACAGCGATGTCGACGACAGCGGCCTGCCCGATCAGGCCAAGGATGCGATCAAGCGCCTGCGCGAATTGCGCGCACAGCTGGCGCGCAAGCTGCAGGAGCTGGAGGAGGCAAAGAATGCCACTACCGGCACGCCGGACCAGAAGCGCATTCGCATCGCGGTGCTGCAGCAGGAAATCGCGAGCTTGGGTGGGGCCATCACCACCACGACCGCGACGCTGAACCAGGCCATTCGCGAGCTCTCTTCAGAGCAGCAAATGCTGGCGGGGAGCCGGGCCAAGCGCGAGCACGCCCCGCAGCGTGGCTCGCTCGGGAAAAGGCCACCACACCCCCACCCGGCCCCCCGCGGCC
>CBHWEO010000395.1:0-3379 GCA_966112955.1 uncultured Duganella sp.
GTTCGCGGCCGGCGCGGGCAAGGCCGCCAGGACGCCCGGCGGCGGCGCGCAAGGCTGCGCCCTGCCGCCCCAGCCGGCCTACGGCATCGAAGGCCAGCGCAAGGCCGACCTGGGCAACGGCATGTTCGTCAATCCGGTGGTGCCGGGCGACCACGCCGACCCGACCATCCTGAAGGACGGCGACGACTATTACATGACGTTTTCGTCCTTCCTGTCCTACCCCGGCGCCGTGATCTGGCACTCGCGCGACCTGGTCAACTGGGCGCCCGTCTGCGCCGCGCTGACCAAGCCGATCGGCTCGGTGTGGGCGATGGACCTGGTCAAGCACAACGGCCGCTACTTCATCTACATCCCGGCCGACAACGCGAATTACGTCATCCACGCCGACAATATCCGCGGCCCGTGGAGCGATCCGATCGACCTCAAGGTGGACGGCTGCATCGATCCCGGCCACGCGGTCGGCGAAGACGGCAAGCGCTACCTGTTCTTCAACGGCGTGCGCCGCATCGCGCTGGCGGACGACGGCCTGTCGACGGCCGGCCCGCTGGAACAGGTCTACAGCCCCTGGCGCTACCCGGAAGACTGGGTGGTGGAAATGTTCGCGCCCGAAGGCCCCAAGCTGTTCCGGCGCGGCGAGTGGTACTACCTGGTGTCGGCCGTGGGCGGCACGTCCGGCCCGCCGACCAGCCACATGGTGACGGCGGCGCGCTCGCGCTCCATCCACGGGCCGTGGGAGCACTGCCCGCACAACCCCATCGTCCGCACGCACAGCGCGGGGGAGCCGTGGTGGTCGCGCGGCCATGCGACCGTGGTCGAAGGTCCCGGCGGCGACTGGTGGATGGTGTACCACGGCTACGAGAACGGCTTCCGCACGCTGGGCCGGCAAACCCTGCTCGAACCCATCGAGTGGACCAGCGACGGCTGGTTCCGCGCGCGCGGCGGCACGCTGGCGAAAGCCCTGCCCAAGCCGAAAGGCGGGCGCCCTTCCCCGGCCGGCCAGGCCCTGTCCGACGATTTCTCGCGCGACCGCTTCGGCGTGCAATGGAGTTTCTTCGCTCCCGGCCCCGACGAAATGCGGCGCGCCCGCTACGACGGCAAGGGCCTGCTGATCCAGGGCAAGGGCAGTTCGCCGGCGGATTGCTCGCCGCTGACCTGCATCGTGGGCGACCGCGATTACGAAGCGTCGGTGGTGCTGGACATCGGCGAAAGCGCCCAGGGCGGCCTGCTGCTGTATTACAGCCAGCGCGCCTACTGCGGCATCGGCTTCAGCCAAACGCAGATGCACACCTACCAGTGCAGTGAAGAACAAGGCTGGATGCGGCAACCGGTGGACGCCCGGACCATTCACATCAGGCTGGCCAACCGCGCCAACGTGCTGACCTTCCACTATTCGACGGATGGCGTGAAGTGGATCAAGCACCCGTGGCAGATGGAGGTCTCCGGCTTCCACCACAATGTGTTCGGCGGCTTCATGAGCCTCAAGGTCGGCATCTACAGCGCCGGCAGCGGCGCCGTCAGGGCGCGGCAATTCCAGTACCGCGGGCTGCCGCCAAGCGGGTCCGACCCGAGGGTCTGACACCGGTTTGCTGGTTTTCCTTGCGCCGGCCGGGGGGCAACACCGGTAAACCTGGGTCAGACCCGAGGGTCTGACCCGCCTCTTCTTCTAAATGTGCAGGGACAGCGCGAGGACGGTGGTCTGGCGGTACACCTGTCCCGGCGCCACGATCACGTGCGGCCAGGCGGCGCAGGCCAGTTCCGGCCGGGCCTCGGGGTCGACCGAGAAGCCGCCCTGGTAGCCGGCGCGGAACTGCACCGCCGCTTCCGTGGTGTGAACCTGCAGGCAGCGCCCCGAAGCCGGATCGACGATGCGCGCCACCTTGCGCAGCGGCCCCTGGCCGCCGGCAAAATGGTTACGCACGAAAAAGCAGTGGTTGAAACCGTCCTGGCCGCCGATCTGGCTTTCCGGCCAGCGCAGGCGGGCGCCGATCGGGGCCGGCTGGCGGAAGTCGAACGCCGTGCCGCGCACGGCCGCCACGCCGGCAGGGGCGCCCTCGGCATCCACTTCCACGTAGTAGTCGGCATCGATTTGCACCATATGGTCGCCGACGTCGGCCGCCGTGCCATTCAGGTTGAAACAGGGACGCGACGCCACGTCGAGCGTGGACGGCGCCAGCGCCATGACTTCATGCTCGATGGTCAGGCTGCCGCCGTCGTCCAGGCGGTACTTGACCATCTGCGTCGCGGAGGCGCCCTCCCCCATCAGCAGCAACGACACGCCGCCGTCGGCGTGGCGTCCCTGCCACAGTGGCGCCTGGGATGGTTGCGGTTCGGCCAGCAGCACGTCGGCCAGCCGCCCATATCGGTCCGGCGCGCGCCAGGAGCACAGGGCGGCGCCCCGTTCGCTGATCGTCACCGTCATGCCTTTGGTGTTCCTGAGTGTAAACAGGCGGTGTTCGTCCGCCTCTGGCATGGTGCCGGAAAAAGGTTTGGTCATCATTAAAAGATCGGGCTTCCTGTGCCCGTGGATTGGCACAATGCCATTCTGCAATCCGGCGCATGGGGATTCAATTACGAAAATCACCAAGGCGCCGAACGATTCTGGCTAACTGCCCGAATAGGGGGACTACGACAGGCGGGAATGGGCAATAATGCCAGCGCAGCGGGTCGAAATGGCAGGAATGGGGCCAACCTATGTCAAAACCGATATAGCTGCATGCAAAAGTGTTATTGGAAATTGAAGGCGCCCATCGCCTACGATTGCCCGATAACGCTTCAATAACACAGTGCGATGCGCCGCCCACGCGCCCCGCCCAGAGACAACCCCACTTTGTGAGCACCACATGAGTACCTTTTCAACCCTGGACTTGATTGTCTTCCTGATTTACTTCATCGCCGTCGCCGGCTACGGCATCTGGATCTACCGCCGCAAGCAAAGCAGTTCCGGCCAGGCTTCGCATGACTACTTCCTGGCCGAAGGTTCGCTGACCTGGTGGGCCATCGGCGCCTCCCTGATCGCCTCCAACATCTCCGCCGAGCAGTTCATCGGCATGAGCGGCTCGGGCTACAAGATCGGCATGGCGATCGCCGTGTACGAACTGATGGCGGCCGCCACCCTGGTGATCGTGGCCGTGTTCTTCATGCCGGTGTACCTGAAAAACCGCATCTACACCATGCCGCAGTTCCTGGAACAGCGCTACGGCAAGGCGGTGGCCACCACCATGGCCCTGTTCTGGCTCGGCCTGTACGTGGTGGTCAACCTGACCTCGATCCTGTACCTGGGCGCGCTGGCGATTTCCAGCCTGTCCGGCATCGCCCTGCTGCCCTGCATGCTGTTCCTGGCCATCTTCGCCGCCATCATCACGCTGGGCGGCATGAAGGT
>CBHWEO010000396.1:0-3379 GCA_966112955.1 uncultured Duganella sp.
GGAGAAGGACCCGAAAGCGCGCGTGCAGCAGCAATGGGTCAGCTACCAGGCCATTTCGGCCAACCTGAAACGCGCGGTGATCGCGTCGGAAGACGCCAACTTCGCCGACCACGAGGGCGTGGACTGGGAGGCGATGCAGAAGGCCTATGAGCATAACCAGGAAAAGAAGAAGGGCGCCAAGACCAAGATCCACGGCGGCTCGACGATCACCCAGCAACTGGCCAAGAACCTGTTCCTGTCCGGCTCGCGCAGCTATCTGCGCAAGGGCCAGGAGCTGATCATCACTTATATGCTGGAGATGCTGATGGATAAGCGCCGCATCTTCGAGATTTACCTGAACGTGGCCGAATTCGGGCGCGGCATTTACGGCGCGGAAGCGGCGGCGCGCCACTATTACCGCATTCCGGCATCGAAACTGGGGCCGGAACAGGCGGCGCGGCTGGCAGTGATGCTGCCGCGTCCCAAATACTTTGATGCGCACCGTGAATCGGCCTACCTGGCGCGGCGGGCCGGCATCATCATGCAAAGAATGAACTCAGCGGAGCTTCCTTGAAAAAACATCAAACCGGTATCAGCCTGGTCGCGGTAGCGGTCATCATGGGCGTGTTGGGCGCGGCGGCGGCGTTTGCCCTGATCTCGATGCGGCAGGAGCGCAACCTGTTTGCCGAAGGCCTGAACAAGGCCGGCGCCAAGGCCGCCGAAGTGGCGGCGCCGGCGGTGGCAGCAGCGACGCCGCCGGCCGCGCCGATGCGCAAGTGCGTCATCAATGGCACCACGGTGATTTCCAACACCGAGTGCGGCCAGAAGGGCAAAGTCATCGAGATCCACGACTCGCGCGGAATCGAAGCGCCGAAAGAGCCGCCGAAGCCGGCGCCGGAAGCGATGCCCAGCGCGACAGACCGCGCCATTGAGCGGGCAGCGCGTTAAAAATATGCATCGCCGGGGTGGCAGCACGCCCCCCTTTGCGGGTACACTTGCGAAGTTTTTTAGAACCCGCGCTCTACATCCCCTGTCCGGCTGAGATTGCCTATGATCAATGTTTTCGTTTTACAAAATGGCCGGCTCAACCAGGTGCCCATTGAGACGCGCGAAGACCTTGAACAAGCGGCACCGGTCTGGGTCGACCTGACGGACCCGACAGAAGACGAGCGCGCCTGGGTCAAGTCCATCTACGGCGTCATCCTGCCCGGCGAAGACGAAGTCAAGGACATCGAAGCCTCCGCCCGTTACTACGAGGCGGAAAACGGCGACCTCCACCTGCGTACCGATTTCCTGCTGGAAGAAGATGAAGGCCCCTCGCGCGTGGTGACGGTGGCGTTCATCCTCGCCAAGAAAATGCTGTTCTCCGTCCACACCGACGACTTGCCGGTATTCCGCCTGGTGCGCATGCGCGCCCGTTCGCGCCCCGGCTCGATCGCCGACTACATGGACGTGCTGCTCGACCTGTACGCCACCGACGCCGAGTATTCGGCGGACGCGCTGGAAGGCATCTATATGAAGCTGGAAGAAGTGTCCGGCCGCGTGCTGCAGGAAGAATTCACCGACAAGGACGCGGCCGACGCCCTGAGCGCCATCGCTCACGAGGAAGACTTGAATGGCCGTATCCGCCGCAACATGATGGACACGCGCCGCGCGGTGTCGTTCCTGATGCGCGGCCGCCTGCTGAACTCCGACCAGTTCGAGGAAGCGCGCCAGATCCTGCGCGACATCGAATCGCTGGACGGCCACACCTCCTTCCTGTTCGACAAGATCAACTTCCTGATGGATGCCACCGTCGGCTTCATCAACATTAACCAGAACAAGATCATCAAGATCTTCTCGGTGGCCTCGGTCGCCTTCCTGCCGCCGACCCTGATCGCTTCCGTGTATGGCATGAACTTCGACATCCTGCCGGAGCTGAAGTGGGACATGGGCTACCCGTGGGCGCTGGGCTTGATGCTGATCAGCGCCGTGGCCCCGCTGCTGTACTTCCGCCGCCGGGGCTGGCTCAAATAAGCGCTGCCGCAGCAAGTTTGCAACACACGCTGTAACCGGCGGTCAAGGGCCAAAGCCTGCCCGCCGGGGCAAGGGGACAATTCTGTACCTGCCGGTAACGGATTTCGTGCACGCCACATATTGACACGCAAGACGCGGCGGCACATTCTTTCATCTCACAATTGACGTTATTGGGGGATGCATGGCTGAGGTCGGTTTGTCTCCTACATCGGAAGCGATGCTGGCCTTGCGCAACCAGGTGATCGACGCCTGGGCCCAGGCCGTGCGGGAGAGCTTACGCAAGGCCGGCGAATTGCCGGATCCCATCTTGCTGAATACTTTGCCGGCCTTCTATGAACACCTGGCGCGCTTGCTGACGCCGGCGTTTTACCAGGCCAGTGGCGTGGACGTGGCCGTCTTCGCGCAGGAACACGGCGGCGAACGGGCGCGCCTGAGCGGTTACGACACCACCACCCTGATCCGCGAATACCAGCTGTTCCGGCAAATCCTGTTCAAGCTGTTGCGCACGCACGGCCTGGTCCTGAGCCACGAGCAGCGCGAAGCGATCGATACCTCGATCGACAACGCCATCCGCGAGAGCGTGACGGCGTTCGCCCTGATCCAGTCGGCGCTGCGCGAACAATTCATTGCCGCGCTGACGCACGATTTGCGCACGCCGCTGTCGACCGTCAGCGTGGCCGCGCAAGTGATAGAAAACAAGGCGCCGAACGAGGATATCCGCAAGCTGGCCGAGCGCATCCTGGCCAATGCGCAGCGCATCGAATCGATGACGCGCGACCTGCTCGACTGCATGGTGTTCGAAGGCGGCCAGCGCTTGCCCCTGAACCTGGAAGAATTCGACGCGGCCGTGCTGGCCTATGAAGTGGTGCAGCAGACCATCGAGCGCGGCACGGCGCAGCTGGAAATCGAGTTCGCATCGGCGGTTGGTTACTGGTGCCGCGCCTCGCTGCAGCGCGCGCTGGAGAACCTGCTGGGCAATGCCATCAAATACCGGGCGCCGGGCACGCCGATCAAGGTAAAGGTGGCCAGCCACGCGCAGCGCATGCAGCTGTCGGTGCACAACGAGGGCGAGCCGATCCCGCCGGAAGAGCTGGAAATGATTTTCCAGGTCTACCGGAGGGCGCGCGGCGGCAAATGCACCAAGGATGGCTGGGGCGTCGGGCTGCCGTATGCGCGCCGCGTGGCCGAAAGCCATGGCGGCAGCATCGTGGTCACCAGTTCGGCGGCGGAAGGCACCACCTTCCTGATCGACGTCCCGATGGACGCGCGGCCTTTCGCCAGCGCGCCCGTGTCGCCTTAGCGGATAAAAGTCGGGGGGCGGGGGGGGGCGCCCTGCCCAGGTGGGGGGTGGAGGACTGCTCCCCCCCGGGTGTTAGGGTGGGGG
>CBHWEO010000397.1:0-3377 GCA_966112955.1 uncultured Duganella sp.
CCAGGGCGGCGTGGCGGGTGTGATGCACTGCTTTACCGAATCGCTGGAAGTGGCGCGCGCCTCGATGGACCAGGGCTTCTACATTTCCTTCTCCGGCATTGTGACCTTCAAGAGCGCCAGGGAATTGCAAGCCGTGGCCCTGGAAGTGCCGCTGGAACGCATGCTGATCGAGACCGATTCGCCCTACCTGGCGCCGGTGCCGTACCGGGGCAGGATGAATGAGCCCGGCTATGTGGCGCACGTGGCGGAATTCATCGCCAGGCTGAAGGGCGTACCGGTCGAGCAGGTGGCCGAACAGACCACGGCCAATTTCTTCGAACTGTTCAAGGCGGCCGTCTGATGCCATCGCGCCGCGCCGCGCTCCGCAGTGCCGCCCGCTGGGCGCTGGCCGGTGCCGCGCTGGCTGCGGGACTTGCCGGCGCCGGATGCGCTACAGCGGCCGGGGAAGGCGCCAACGCGGAGGCCGACACCGTCGCCTTCTTCCGCGCACTGCAACTGGACGACGACCGCACGGTCAAAGCCGTGCTCGCGCGCGGCCTCGACCCCAACCTGCGCGACCCCGAGCGCGGCGAGCCCGGCCTGGTGATTGCCATGCGCTACGACGCCATGAAGGTCGCCCAGCTGCTGCTGGCCCACCCGCAACTGCAGGTCGACGCGCAAGCACCCAACGGCAACACCGCCCTGATGATGGCTGCTTATCAGAAGAATAAGCCCGCCGTGCTGGCCCTATTGGCCCGGGGCGCCCAGGTCAACCGTCCCGGCTTCACAGCCCTGCATTACGCCGCCGCAGCGGGCGACCTGGACATCATGAAGCTGCTGCTGGAGCACCATGCCTACATCGACGCTGAATCCCCCACCGGCACCACGCCCCTGATGCTGGCCGCCCAGGAAGGCCAGGAGGGCGCTGTCAAGCTGCTGCTGGAAGAGGGCGCCGACGCCACCCTGAAAGACCAGGCCTGGCGCGAAGATGCCGCCGGCTTCGCCATGCGCGTGCAGAAACCCTGGATCGCCGAGCAGATCCGCCGCCACCTGGCGCGGAAATAAGGCAGTATTTCCCTTTCATATCGTGCAAATGCCGCGCGGCGCTTGGGGCGACAATGCCATTGTCGACAACCAACTGCGCATCCTGCGCTGCCGCCATGCTGAACGAACGCGAAATCGAAAGCTGCTACCTGGGCCAGTTCATCCCCGTGCATTACCACCACAATATGCTGATGGACGCCAACCGCATGCACAATTTCAAGGCAGCCATCGATTACGCGGTCAAGCCCGGCATGAAGGTACTGGAACTGGGCGGGGGCACCGGTGTGCTGTCCTTCTTCGCCGCCCAGAAGGCCAGCAAAGTGTATTGCGTCGAATTCAACCCCGACATGGTGCAGGAAGCCCGCAAATTCCTGTCCATCAACCAGGATGGCGAACGGGTGGAAGTGATCCATGCCGACGCCTTCGAATACCTGCCGCCCGAGCCGGTGGACGTGGTGATCTGCGAAATGATCCACGTCGCCATGCTGCGCGAAAAGCAGGTCGAGGTCATCGAACTCTTCAAGCAGCGCTACCTGGAACGTTTCGGCGGCCCGCTGCCTGTCTTCCTGCCGGAAGCGGTGCTGATGGCGGTGCAAGCCGTGCAGCAGGAATACGATTTCGACGGCTTCCATGCGCCGATCGTGCAATTCCAGCAGCCCGGCCAGCTGCAGAACGGCACCGTCGAACTGGCCCAGCCCCAGGTCTACGCCCTGATCGACTTCACCCAGCCGAATGAGCTGCATTACCGCTGGGAAGGCCAGTTCATGGTGGAAAAGGAGGGCATGTTGAATGCGCTGCGCTTCGTCACCAAGAACATCCTGGCCGTGGTTCCTGAGCGCAATAGCACGATCGACTGGCTCAACCACTACATGACCTTGCCGCTGGCCGAACCGCTGCAAGTCCGGGCCGGGCAGCTGGTGCAGGTGAGCTTCGCCTACCGCGCGGGTGGCCAGATCCAGTCGCTGCAAGCGAATATGCGGGCCATCGTCGTGCAGGAACCGGCCGTCGCAGCCTGACCCCGCTTTTCCGCCATCTGTCGGCGAAATCTGCATTTGGTCGCATGTCCGTTGTCCGGGCCGGACGTCCGCTTTAAAGTTGCCTCAACTTCATTGGGAGGTGATCGGATGTTCGGCTTTCTGTTATGGCTGCTGTTGCTCTTCCTCTGCTGGCCGCTGGCCTTGCTGGCCCTGGTCATGTATCCCATCGTCTGGCTGCTGATGCTGCCGTTCCGCCTGCTCGGCATCGGCGTCGAAGCGGTGTTCGAATTGCTGCGTGCAATCGTCCTGTTGCCGGCCCGCGTCCTGGGCGGCTCACCCCGCTGAATTAACCGGCAGGCGCGGCAATTTGCATACTGCCCGTATCTACAGCCGTCCTGCCGAGCGCTGCAATCTTTTCCGTCCCGTATCGTGAGCGCACTGTCGCAGGTGCGCTGCTACGATGGCCCATCGAAAGTCACGATGGGCAGGGAAAACAATGGCGCAATTCGAATACCCGCGGCCTCAACTGGTACGCGAACAATGGCAGTCGCTGAACGGACAATGGGACTTCGAGTTTGACGACGAGCACAGGTACAGCCTGCCGTCCGACGACATCCCCTGGTCGCGCAAGATCAATGTTCCCTTCGCACCGGAAACGGAACTGAGCGGCATCGGCGACACTGACTTCCACTCCGCATGCTGGTACCGCTGCCGCTTCAAGGTCGAGAATCGCGGTACGCGTACCTTGCTGCACTTCGGCGCCGTCGACTACCAGGCGCGGGTGTGGATCAACAATCACATGGTGAGCGAGCATGAAGGCGGCCACACCTCCTTCACGGCCGATATCACGGACGAACTGGTGGACGGCGAACAGACCCTGGTCGTGTTCGTCGAAGACGACCCGGCCGACCTGGCCAAGCCGCGCGGCAAGCAGGACTGGCAGCGCGAGCCGCACTCGATCTGGTACCCGCGCACCACCGGCATCTGGCAGACGGTCTGGCTGGAAAATGTCGGCTCGACCTACATCCGCCGCCTGCGCTGGACCCCGATTTTCGATGGTTACGAGCTGGGTTGCGAAGTGCTGGCCGGCGGCGACGCCGCGCCCGGGCTGGCGGTCGAAGTCAAGGTCTGGCATGGCGAACGGCTGCTGGCGGCGGACAGCTACCTGCTGGTTGGGCAGGAAGCCAACCGCAAGATCGCGCTGTCCGACCCCGGCATCGACGATTCCCGCAACGAAATCCTGTGGAGTCCCGAACGTCCCACCTTGCTCGATGCGGAACTGACCTTATACGGCAACGGCCAGGTGCTGGACCGCGTGCGCTCCTACACGGCCATGCGCTCGGTGTCGATCAACCGCGACCGCTTCATGCTGAACGG
>CBHWEO010000398.1:0-3360 GCA_966112955.1 uncultured Duganella sp.
GCGCACAAAAGTGCGCTTTTTGTCCGTTTGCCAGAGCTGACCCCGACTTTTTATTTGGCAGCCAGGTTGTTGATGTTGCCGTTCGGGCGCAGCAGGGCGAAGCGGTGGATCATGTCGCCGGCGACCGATTTGAAGCGGGCCAGCTCGGCGGTCGTCAGCGGGGCCTGGGCCTGGATGTTCAGCTTGCCCGGGTCCTTGGCTTCGCCGGCCACGCGGAATTCGTAGTGCAGGTGGGCGCCGGTTGACCAGCCGGTCGAGCCGACATAGCCGATCACGTCGCCCTGGCTGACCTTGGTCCCCTTGCGGATGCCATTGCCGAAACGGCTCATGTGGGCGTAAGCGGTGGAGTAATTGGCCCAGTGCTTGATCACGACCACGTTGCCATAACCGCCTTGCACGCCGGCGAAGTCGACCACGCCGTCACCCGCAGCGCGGATCGGGGTGCCGGCCGCGGCTGCGAAGTCGGTGCCTTTGTGCTGCTTCCAGTTGCCGGAAATCGGGTGCGAACGCATGCCGAAGCCGGACGAGATACGCGAGAACTCGAGCGGCGACTTCAGGAATGCTTTCTTCAGCGATTTGCCGTCGAAGCTGTAATAGCCGCCGCCCGATTTGGTCAGCGGGTCTTCGAACCACACGCTCTGGTAGGTGGTGCCCTTGTTGGTGAACTCGCCCGCCAGGATGCGGCCGGCGCGCACGAACTCGCCGTCCTGCCAGAAGGTTTCGTACACCACGTTGAAGCGGTCGCCACGCTTCAGGTCGGAGCGGAAGTCGATGTTGGTGGAGAACATTTCAATGATCTGCGCGACGATCGAGTCGGGCAGGCTGCTGCCGTCCGAGCTGGAGTCGGTCGCGGCATACAGGGTGGTGGTGATCTCGCGCGAACGCATCTCGACGCGGCGTTCCAGCTTGGCGGCCACTTCTTCGGCCGTGAATTCGGCGTCCCCCGAACGGGTGACCATAATATTCTTGACGGGATTGTCCTTGCCGTCCACAACGGTGGCCTTCAGCCACAGCAGGTTGCCGTTTTCGTCGGTCTGCGCCTGCACGCGTTTGCCGCTGCGCAGCTGCATGATGGCGCGCGCGGTCTTGTCCTTCTTGATGAAATTCTCGGCAGCGTCATCTTCCACGCCCAAACGGTTCAGCAGCGTCGCCAGCGTGTCGCCGGCGCGGATCTTTTCTTCGTGAACGTATTTCTGGGTGGCTTCCTGCTGCTGGAGGGCGGTGATCTGCGAGGAAAGGTCGGGTAGCTGGATATCCTGGGCAATGGTCTTCACGGGCAGGTCGCTGGCGTCCGGCGCCAGCGGAGCCACGCCAGCCGCACCAAAAGCGCATACGGCCAGCAAGAGGGCCGATGCGCTGATGATCCGCGCTTTTCGCGTCGAACCTAGCAGATTGTACAAGCGTGAGCTTGTGAACTTGTTTATAGGGTTCATGCAATCAGTTAAAATTTGCCGCTTGAACTTTTAGGATTCTTGGTATTTTGTTCTAAGTTGTTGATTTAATTCGTTTTCATCGGGCAAGATTGATGGGATCGGGCATTATAACAAAGTCCTGAGCCGTGCCAACAATTTGAGAGAATTTCGCGAAACATGGATACAGACAACAAAACCCTGCCGCTGAGCGATCGCGTCCAGGAAGCCCTCGCCATCACCAAACGCGGTGTGGACGAGCTCATTATCGAAAGCGAATTCGCTCAAAAACTGGCGCGCTCGGAAAAGACCGGCGTGCCGCTGCGCATCAAGCTGGGCCTGGACCCGACCGCGCCGGACCTGCACCTGGGCCACACCGTGGTGCTGAACAAGATGCGCCAGCTGCAGAACCTGGGCCACCAGGTGATCTTCCTGATCGGCGACTTCACCTCCATGATCGGCGACCCGTCGGGCCGCAATGTGACCCGTCCGCCGCTGACCCGCGAGCAGATCGAGCTCAACGCACAGACTTACTTCAAGCAAGCTTCGCTGGTGCTGGATGCCGGCAAGACCGAAATCCGCTACAACTCGGAGTGGTGCGACCCGCTGGGCGCGCGCGGCATGATCCAGCTGTCTTCGCGTTACACCGTGGCCCGCATGATGGAACGTGATGACTTTTCCAAGCGTTTCAAGAACGGCACGCCAATTTCCATCCATGAGTTCCTGTACCCGCTGATGCAGGGCTACGATTCGGTGGCGCTGAAGGCCGACCTGGAACTGGGCGGTACCGACCAGAAGTTCAACCTGCTGGTGGGCCGTGAATTGCAGAAGGATTACGGCCAGGAACAGCAGTGCATCCTGACCATGCCGCTGCTGGAAGGCCTGGACGGCGTCGAGAAGATGTCCAAGTCCAAGAACAACTATATTGGCATCACCGAGCCGGCCAACACCATGTTTGCCAAGGTCATGTCGATTTCGGACGTGATGATGTGGCGCTACTACGACCTGCTGTCGTGGAAGTCGATCGAGGAAATCGCCGGCCTGAAGAAGGCGATCGAGGGCGGCGCGAATCCGCGCGATGCCAAGGTGGCGCTGGCGCAGGAGATTGTCGAGCGCTTCCACTCGCGCCAGGCGGCGGAGGATGCGCTGGCCGACTTCGTCAACCGTTCCAAGGGCGGCATTCCGGACGATGTGCCGGAAGTGGCCTTGTCCGGCGCGCCGGTGGGCATCGGCCAGTTGCTGAAGCAGGCCAACCTGTGCGCGTCCACCTCGGAAGCGCTGCGCATGATCGACCAGGGCGGCGTGCGCATCGACGGCACCGTGATCAGCGACAAGGCGCTGAAGGTTGAGCCGGGCGTGTTCGTGCTGCAGGTCGGCAAGCGCAAGTTTGCGAAAGTGACCCTGTCGGCATGATCGGGCTGCTGCAGCGGGTTTCGTCGGCCAAGGTGGTGGTGGATGGCGAAACCACCGGGGCCATCGACGCCGGCCTGATGGTGCTGGTGTGCGCGGAGAAGGGCGATACGGAGAAGGAGGCGGACCAGCTGCTAGCCAAACTCCTGTCGTATCGCGTGTTTTCCGATGATGCTGGCAAAATGAACAAATCCGTGACCGATGTGGCGGGGGGATTGCTGCTGGTGCCGCAGTTCACCCTGGCTGCGGATACCAATTCGGGGACGCGGCCTTCGTTCAGTCCGGCAGCCGCGCCGGCCGATGGCAAGCGTTTGTTCGAGTATTTTGTGGCGCAGGCCCGCGCGAAGCACGCCATGGTCGGTACCGGCGTGTTCGGGGCGGATATGAAGGTGTCGCTGACCAATGATGGGCCGGTGACGTTTTGGTTGCAGGTGAATCCTAAAACATAAAGAACCGGAAAAACCGGGGGGGGGGGCGCGGGCGGGCGCGCCCGCCGGCGGGGGGGGGCGGGGGTCGAATAGACACCCGGGGAACTCGCCTA
>CBHWEO010000399.1:0-3332 GCA_966112955.1 uncultured Duganella sp.
TCTTGTCGTGCGAACCGTATTCCTCGGCTTGCTGCGCCATCAGGCCCACGTTCGGTACGGTGCCCATGGTCTTCGGATCGAAGTTGCCATGCCATTTGCAGAAGTTGATCATCTCCTGGTAGATGCGGGCGAAGGTCGATTCAGGCATGACGGCCTTGACGTCCTTCGGACGGCCGTTGGCGTCCCACATCTTGCCGCCGATGCGGATCATGGCCGGCATCGATGCGTCGACGATCACGTCGTTCGGCGAGTGGAAGTTGGTGATGCCCTTGGCCGAATCCACCATGGCCAGTTCCGGACGGTTGGCGTGGCAGGCGTGCAGGTCCTTCAGGATTTCTTCCTTCTGCGAGGCCGGCAGTTTCTCGATCTTTTCGTACAGGTTGGACATGCCGTTGTTCACGTTCACGCCCAGTTCGTCGAACAGCTTGGCGTGCTTGGCGAACGCGTCCTTGTAGAAGATGCGCACGCAGTGGCCGAACACGATCGGGTGCGACACCTTCATCATGGTGGCCTTCACGTGCAGCGAGAACATCACGCCGGTCTTGTAGGCGTCGTCGATCTGCTTTTCGTAGAAGTCCAGCAGGGCCTTCTTCGACATGAACATGGAGTCGATGATCTCGCCTTCCTGCAGGGCGACCTTCGGCTTCAGCACGATGGTCTTGCCGGAAGCGGTGATCAGTTCCATCTTCACGTCACGGGCCTTGTCCAGGGTCATGGACTTTTCGCCGTGGTAGAAGTCGCCATGGTGCATGTGCGACACGTGGGTGCGCGATGCCTGGCTCCATTCGCCCATGGAGTGCGGGTTCTTGCGGGCGTATTCCTTGACGGCCTTCGGTGCGCGGCGGTCGGAGTTACCTTCGCGCAGGACCGGGTTCACGGCGGAGCCGATGCACTTGCCGTAGCGCGCCTTCAGGGCCTTTTCCTCTTCGGTCTTCGCGTCTTCCGGGTAGTCCGGCAGCTTGTAGCCGCGCGCCTGCAGTTCGCGCACGCAGGCGATCAGCTGGGATACGGATGCCGAAATATTGGGCAGCTTGATGATGTTGGTGTCCGCCAGCTGGGTCAGGGCGCCCAGTTCGGCCAGGTTGTCCGGCACTTTCTGTTCGTCCGTCAGGCATTCCGGGAAGGCGGCCAGCACGCGGGCGGCCACCGAAATATCGCTGGTCACGACGTCCACGCCGGCAGGTTCAGCGAATTTCTGCACGATCGGCAGCAGGGAATAAGTCGCCAGCAGCGGCGCTTCGTCGGTAAGGGTGTAGATGATTTTGGACTTTTGAGACATGTTTTATTCCCTCAAATGCGGATGGTGTCCTGCGGACTAAAGGCGCATATTGTACGCGCTATTGGGCAAATATTGATAATCGGGAGTATTGCGTAGGGTTATGCGGCGGCGCATTTGCGCACCGTGTCCCAGGTGCGGGTGGTGATGTCCTTGCCGAAGGTCTTTTCGATCAGGCGCATGAAGACCGGGCCGTCGGCGCTGGGTTCATAAGATGACAACACTTCGCGGCCGCGTACTCCCAGCACCCGGGCGCCGCTCATGGGCGGCGGCAGGGCCGTGCCGGACGCTGGCGCGGCGCGCAGGAAACTGACCACGCGCTTGGCGGTGGCCGGCGCGCCCAGGGCAGGGAAGGGATCGTCGGCCAGCAACTCCTGCAAATGCTGCTGGGAGCGGATAATGGTGTAAAAACTGCGGCCCATGGCCTGCTCCATGGCGGCCTCGGCCTTGCGTTCCAGCGTGCTTTCGCTGGCGGCGCGGGCGTCGAAGGCGACATTGCCGCTTGAAAGAAGCGTCTTCACGTTGGAAAATCCGGCACTTTCGAAGGCGGCTTTCAGTTCCGGCATCTTGCAGTTCATCGGGCTGACGCCGCGGAGCAGGGCAATATAGCGAGGCATTGTGTTTCAGATAAGAGTTGAGCCGAAGGGATTATCGTTCGAAACGGATGGCGAAGCCAGCCTGCTGCTGGCGGCGGCCCGCGCCGGCGTCGTGCTGCCCAGTTCCTGCCGCAACGGCACTTGCCGCACCTGCCTCTGCCAGGTGCAGCGCGGTAGCGCGCGCCACCTGATCGAATGGCCGGGCCTGAGCCGGGAAGAGAAGGCGGAAGGCTATATCCTGCCTTGCGTGGCGGTGGCGGAATCCGACCTGGTGCTCATAGCGCCGGCGGCCCGGTTTACGACAACTTCTTAAAGGGGTTTCTCAATTGCCCCCGCACTTGCTATAGTAAGCGCTATTGCAATAGCTGGACTTTGCCCATGGCAACTCGCAGAGACTTCCTTCACATGATGGCAGGCGCCGCGCTGGCGGGCCTGCCGCTGGCCGGCCACAGCCGCTCCCAGCAGGAGCCGGAGCCGCCGCCCGATATCTTCGACGCCCAGATGCTGGACCTGGAGTTCTGGGTCAAGCCGCGCACCATCACCCTGATCCGCCCCCAGAGCGGGGAGAAGGCCCGGCTGCTGTACTGGAAGGATGGCGACATCATCGATTCGGCTTACCAGGAACTGTGCCACCTGCTGCGCGATGTGAACGGCAAGGAAACCGCGCCGATCGACCCCAAACTGTTCGAGACGCTGTGGGGCGCGCAAGCCTTCGTGCAGCGCTTCGGCATCGACAGCCCGCTGGAGATCCTGTCCGGCTACCGCACGCCGGCGTCCAACAAGCGTTTGATCGAGCAGGGGATTCCGGCGGCGCGGCAGTCGCTGCACATGAGCGGGCGGGCGGCCGACATCCGCATCCCGAACCTGAACGCGGAAGTGCTGGGCAGTCTGGTGCAGAGTTTCCGCCAGGGTGGGGTGGGGTTCTATTACCGTGAAGGGCCGCGCGGCGGGTGGATTCATGCCGACACGGGGCTGCAGCGTACCTGGAAGGGTTGAAAACCTTGGAAACCGGAAAACCGGGGTCTGACCCTCAGGGTCGGACCCCGGGTGTCAGGTTTGCGAGGTTTTGGGTCAATGATAGTAGTAAGGCGGCGTCGGCACCGCATCCGTGCGGGCCAGCCGCTCGGCCTCCAGGTCGACCTTATGGTCCCACCAGATATTCCAGCCGCGGCGCTGGTCTTCCACCAGTTCCGGATGCTCTTCCAGCAGCTTGCCGAAAAAGCGTTCGAACTCAGATACATATTCGTTTACTTTCATACTGCCTCCCAACGTTTCGGTTACACTCCTGCCCATGTTGAATCACGATGACGAAGCGGCCAAGCCGCGCTTTCGACCGGTGCCATGGACTGCGCTGGAAACACCCCAGGACGTGGAGCTATGGATCGCCGAGCATGACCTCGCGCTGAAGGAACACGTCGGCAAGCAGGAAACCGGCTACGGCGTATGCTTCAGCCTGGCCG
>CBHWEO010000400.1:0-3307 GCA_966112955.1 uncultured Duganella sp.
CCCTACCCCCCGCCCCCGTGAAACCCTGGGGGACAGGCACTTTGGTGCACTGGGGCCCCCCCCGTTACAACAAAACACCCTGACCCCAAGGTTGACACGAACTGAACCGTATGAATACTGCAAACCTGCTGAAACTGATCTTGTTGGCTGCCATCTGGGGCGGCTCTTTCCTGTTCATGCGGATCGCGGCGCCTGTGCTGGGACCGGGGGTGCTGATCGAGTACCGGGTGACCTTCGCGGCCGTGTTCCTGGCTGTCGTGGCGCTGGTGCTGCGCAAGCGCCTCGACCTGGGCCGGCATTGGAAGCATTACCTGGTGCTCGGCTTCTTCAACTCGGCCCTGCCCTTCCTGCTGTTTGCCTTCGCGGCCAAGACCCTTACTGCTTCCGTGCTGTCGGTGCTGAACGCGACCGCGCCGATCTGGGGCGCTATCGTCGGCGCC
Source organism: uncultured Duganella sp. (assembly GCA_966112955.1). Lineage (GTDB taxonomy): Bacteria > Pseudomonadota > Gammaproteobacteria > Burkholderiales > Burkholderiaceae_D > Rugamonas. The sequence continues at coordinate 441 of CBHWEO010000400.1, forward strand.
GTGTGGCACCGCCATATGGTGACGGGCCGGGTGATGCTGGGCCTGGTGCTCGGCACCGTCGGCGTGGCCATGCTGGTAGGCTTCGACCACGTCAGCAGCAAGGAAGGCGCGGCGCTGGCCATCGCCGCCGCGACTTTTGCAGCCTTCAGCTACAGCATCGCCACGACTTATACCAAGGTGGCGAAGTCGGCGCAGGGCGTCGAACCTTTCGCCAACGCGCACGGCAGCATGTGGGCGGCGGCGCTGCTGACGCTCCCTTCGCTGGCCATCTTCCCCCAGCCGGGCCAGCCGACCGTGGGCATCATGGGCGCCGCCCTGGCGCTCGGCGTGCTGTGCAGCGGCATCGCTTACCTGCTGTATTTCGGGCTGGTACGCGATGTGGGGCCGACTTCGGCGCTGACCGTCACGTTCCTGAATCCGCTGTTCGGCATCCTGTGGGGCGCGCTGTTCCTGCACGAGGTGGTGGGCTGGCATACCATCGCGGGCGCCGCCATCGTCATCACGGGGACCATGCTGGTGACCGGCTACAAGGTCAAGCTGCCCTGGATGCGCAAGACTGAAGCGGCATGAAGCATTCGTTTTCGCTTGCCCTGCCCGCCGGCTACCGCGTGCAGGATGTCCTGGCCTTCCATAGCCGCGATGCGGAGAGCGTCGCCGAGCAGGTCACCCCGGATGCCATCCGCAAGGGCATGCTGCTGGGCGGGGTGCCGGTCGTGCTGCGCGCCGGGCTGTCGCCGCAAGAAGTGGCCTGCGAGGCGGATATCGACCTGCCCCGCGCCCGCAAGGTGCCGGCCGAACTGGCGGCACGCATCGAGGCGGCCGCCCGCAATATCCTGGGCCTGCACATCGATCCCGCGCCCTTCGTGGCGTTCGCCCGCAAGGACGCCCTGCTCGGCCCCCTGGTGGCGCGCCAGCCGGGCCTGCGCATCGTGCAATCGGCCACCGTGTTCGAAGCGCTGACCTGGGCCATCATCGGCCAGCAGATCAACCTGTCCTTTGCCATTGCCCTGCGCCGCACCTTCATCCTGCAGGCCGGCCGCCAGCACCGGGATGGCCTGTGGTGCTACCCGGAGGCGGCCGACGTGGCCGGGCTCACCGTGGAAGACCTGACCACCCGCAAATTCTCGCGCGCCAAGGCGGAAACCCTGCTCCGCGTCGCCCAGCTGGTCGCCGCCGGCGAGCTCGATCTCGAGGAGCGCGCCGGCAACCCGATCCCGGCCATCTGCACGAACCTCTTGGCCGTGAAAGGCATCGGCCCCTGGACCGTCAACTATGCCCTGCTGCGCGGCTATGGCTACGCCGATTGTTCCCTGCATGGCGACGTGGCAATCCGCGCTGCCCTGCAACGCCTGCTCGGCGAAGACAGCAAGCCCGATATCGCGCGCACCGAGCGCATATTGCAGCAATGGCAACCTCACCGCACAATGGCGGCTGCCCACCTGTGGGCCAGCCTCGCCGACCACCCCAACGAAAGCGCTTGACCCTCACGCCACGTCAGGCTCCAGCATGTCGGTAACGAAACGATGACAAGGAGCTAAGCAATGATGTTGAAAGTGGGAGAACTGGCGCGCCGTTCGGGCCTGACCGTCCGCACCCTGCACCATTACGACAGCATCGGCTTGCTCAAGCCATCGGGACGTTCCGATGCCGGCTACCGCCTTTACAACCGCGACGACGTGGCGCGCCTGCACCAGGTGCAGGCCCTGCGCCGTTTCGGCATGGCGTTGGCCGACATCGGACATTTCCTGGCCCGGCCCGGCGCGTCCCTGCCCGACCTGATTGCCCGCCAAATCCACGCGCTCGACCAGCAGATCGCCGAAGCAGCCCGGCTGCGCGAGCGCCTGGCGGATTTGCGCGGGCAACTGCTCGATGGCAAGGAACCGGACCTGGCTTCCTGGCTAACCACATTGGAGCAAATGACCGTGTACGACAAATACTTTACCAAGCAAGAGCTCGCACAATTGCCGATATTTAACGATCCTGCCGCGCGCGGCGAATGGCGTCCATTCATCGCGGCGGTACAGGAAAAAATGTCGGCAGGAATCCCGCCGAGCGATCCCTCCGTTCAAGCGCTGGCCGAAAAATGGATGGCATTATTCCGCCGCCAGGCCGGCAATAATCCCGAGATGATGGCTCGCCTCGACAATATGTGGCTGCGCGAAGAGTTTTTCCGCGAACAAGGCGGCGTCACGCTGGATATGCGCAATTACATTGCTGCGGCCCAGGCGGAAACCCGGCTGGCACTGTACGCAAAATATATGCTGCCGGACGAAATCGCCATCATGCGAAAACATTTCCGATGCCGCGCGCATGAATGGCCGCAATTGCTCGGCGCTATTCGGGAACAAATGAAAGCCGATCCGTCGCCGGCAAATCCGGCTGCGCGCGATTTGGCGCGGCAATGGTTTGAATTATTTACCGATATGGTGGGGAATGCGCCAGATGCCCGGCTGCGATTCCGGCAGGCGCTCGAAAATGAGCCTGCGCTGCAAGCCGGCCGCCTGATGACCGATGAGGTACTGGCCTACCTGCGCGAAGCGTACGCAGGGGCGTGAGCGCAGGTGGTTATGCCAGCTACTGGCATGAACACGCTATGGACTGGCATGTAGCTGGAGGGCCCGATTGATGGAGCGGGCGAAATGGGCTAATTCCAGTTCGGCTTCCGGGATATCCCGCCACGCTTGCGCGGCAATCAGGCCGAGAATATCGGCACTATGCCAGACCGCTTTCTCACCAATAAATTGGGGCGCCGGGAATAAGGCGCCCATTTTTACCATCAGCTTGCGCATATTCGAATTATTCAATTCAAACAGCCGCGCCACGCCGTTAAAATCAACCAGGTCCGGCCCCACCGCCGCCAGATAACC
>CBHWEO010000401.1:0-3284 GCA_966112955.1 uncultured Duganella sp.
GTAGAACCGGTAGGGCAGGTGCCTGACCCAGCGGGTCAGGCACCGGTTTGCCGGGTTTGAGAGAAAAAAGACGCCGGTTGGAGGCCCGGCGTTACAAGAGAAAGAATGTACTTTGCCTTTACTGCGGCCATATCTCGGCCAGCCGCAGCAGGTTGGTGCTGCCAGGTTGTCCAAACGGCGTCCCGGCGGCGATGGCAATCTGGTCGCCGGCCTTCACGAACCCCTCCCGCAGCGCGGTACGGCAGGCCGCCGCAACCATTTCATCCACACTGCTCACATCCTTGCTGACCGTGCTATGCACGCCCCACGCCAGTGCCAGCCGGCGCGCCGTCTCGGGCCTGGGCGTAATACTGACAATCGGCGCCATCGGCCGTTCGCGCGCCGTGCGCAGGCTGCTGTGGCCCGAAGTGGTGTACGCCACCATGGCCTTCGCCCCCATGATGCGCGCGGCATCGCGCATGGCGGCGCTGATGGCGTCGCCCTTGTTCGGCAGTGGCGCCTGGTGCTGCGCTTCGATCATGGCCGGATACAGCGGGTCGCGCTCCACTTCGCAAATGATGCGGTTCATGATGGCGACGGCCTGCACGGGATAAGCCCCGCTGGCCGATTCCGCCGACAGCATGACGGCATCCGCACCTTCGTACACGGCGTTGGCCACGTCCGACGCTTCGGCGCGGGTAGGCACCGGCGCGGCGACCATCGACTCCAGCATTTGCGTCGCCACCACCACCGGCTTGCCGTGTTTGCGGCACAGGCGCACGATGCGCTTCTGCACACCCGGCACGCGTTCGGGCGGCAACTCCACGCCCAGGTCGCCGCGCGCCACCATGATGGCGTCGGACACGGCGACGATTTCCTCCAGCCGTTCCAGCGCGGCTGGCTTCTCCAGCTTGGACAGCACGCCTGCACGGCCCTGCACCAGCGCCTTGGCCTGGGCCACATCCTCCGGCAACTGCACGAAGGAGAGGGCGATCCAGTCCACGCCAAGCCCCAGGGCAAATTCGAGGTCGGCCTTGTCCTTGGCGGTCAGTGCCGGGATAGGCAGCACGGCATCCGGCACGTTCACTCCTTTGCGGTCGGACAGCACGCCGCCGTTCACCACGCGGGTGCGGATGGTGCCGGCATCGCTGGCCAGCACCTCGAGCCGGATGCGGCCGTCGTCCAGCAACAGCGACTGGCCGGCGCTGACTGCGGCAAACAATTCGGGATGCGGCAGGCATACGCGGGCCGCGCTGCCGGCGGCGGGCGCCTGGTCCAGCTGGAACTCGGCGCCTTCGCGCAGCGCGGCCTTGCCGCCTTCGAACTGGCCGATGCGCAGCTTGGGCCCCTGCAGGTCCGCCAGGATGGCGATGGGACGGCCCAGTTCGCGCTCGATGGCGCGGACGATGCCGTAACGGGCTTCATGGTCGGCATGGCTGCCATGGCTGAAATTGAAACGGAATACGTCCGCGCCCGCTTCGAACAAGGCCTTGATGGTGGCGTAGTCCGAGCTGGCGGGGCCGAGGGTTGCAACGATTTTTGCTTTGCGTTCGCGACGCATATCGGTGTCTCTCTTCTTAAAGGATCAGGATGGCGCGGAAGTCGTTCACATTGGTGCGGGTCGGGCCGCTCACGACCAGGTCGCCCAGCACGCTGAAGAAGCTGTAGGCATCGTTGTTTGCCAACAGGTGCTTGCCGCTCACGCCCTTTGCCTCGGCGCGCGCCAGCGAATCGGGGCCGCAGGTCGCGCCGGCGTTGTCTTCCGAACCGTCGATGCCGTCCGTGTCGCAGGCAATGGCGTGGACGCCGGCGGCGCCCTCCATCGCCAGCGCAAAACTGAGCAGGAATTCCACGTTGCGGCCGCCGCGCCCATTGCCGCGCACTGTGACGGTGGTTTCTCCGCCGGACAGGATCACGCATGGCCGCTGGAAGGGCTGGCCGCGCGCCACTACCTGGCGCGCCAGGGCGGCGTGCATCAGGCCGATGTCGCGTGCCTCGCCTTCAATGCCGTCGGACAGGATGTAAGGCGTCAGGCCGGCCTCGCGGGCGCGGGCGGCGGCAGCTTCCAGCGCATGCTGGGCGGTGGCGATCACGTGGTGGCGATGCCCTTCAAAGCGCGGGTCGCCCGGCTTCGGTGTCTCGCTGGCCGGCGACTGCAGGTGGGCCAGCACGCTTTTCGGGATTTCGATCCGGTACTTGCACAGGATGGCCAGCGCTTCGGCGCTGGTGGTGGCATCCGGCAGGGTGGGGCCGCTGGCGATGACGCGCGGGTCGTCGCCCGGCACGTCGGAAACCAGCAGCGTCACGACACGCGCCTTGCCGCAGGCCAGCGCCAGACGCCCGCCCTTGATCGCCGACAGGTGCTTGCGCACGCAATTCATTTCGCCGATGGTGGCGCCGCTTTTCAGCAACGCCTTGTTCAGCGCCTGCTTCTCGGCGAGTGAGATGCCTTCGGCCGGCAGCGCCAGCAAGGCAGAACCGCCGCCGGAGATCAGGCACAGCACCAGGTCATCTTCGGCCAGGCCTTGCACCATCTCCAGCATGCGGGCCGCCGCCTTTTGTCCGGCGTCGTCGGGCACCGGATGCGAGGCTTCCACCACCTCGATGTGGCGAGTCTCGGCGCCATGGCCATAACGCGTCACCACCAGCCCCGATAGCGGGCCTTGCCAGCTGCGCTCGACCGCCTGTGCCATGGCGGCTGCGCCCTTGCCGGCGCCGATCACCAGCGTGCGGCCCATGGCAGGCGGGGGCGGCAGGTAGTCCTGCACCAGGTTGCGCGGGTGAACGGCGTTGATGGCGGCGTTGTACAGGTCGAGCAGGAGCTCGCGTGGGGCTGGGGCGGACGTCATATCAGGCCTGCGCGATACGGTGGTTGGACATCAGTTCGATCGCCTGGCACAGCGCCGAGTGGTCGAGGCCGGACAAGCCGTTGGCGGCGCAGGCATTCATCAGCTCCTGCGTGGCGGCCGTATTCGGCAGCGACACGCCCAGCGCCTTGGCGCCTTGCAGGGCCAGGTTCAGGTCCTTCTGGTGCAGGGCGATGCGGAAGCCCGGGTTGAAGGTGCGCTTGACCATGCGCTCGCCGTGCACTTCCAGGATGCGCGAAGAAGCGAAACCGCCCATCAGGGCCTCGCGCACCTTGGCCGGATCGGCGCCGGCCTTGGAAGCGAACAGCAATGCCTCGGCCACGGCCTGGATGTTCAGCGCGACAATGATCTGGTTGGCGACCTTGGTGGTCTGGCCATCGCCATTGCCGCCGACCAGGGTGATGTTCTTGCCCATCAGCTCGAACAGCGGCTTGACGG
>CBHWEO010000402.1:0-3274 GCA_966112955.1 uncultured Duganella sp.
GGGAAATGATCGGCTCGGTCGAGGTCAGGGCCGGGATCACGTTTTCGCCGTCGGCATCGGCCACTTCCAGGCGGTACTGCTTGCCCTGCTGGACCACGTAGGCGATGCGGGTCGAGAAGATGCCCTTGATGCCGGTCAGCTTTTCATAGACGTCGTCGGCAATCTTGTGCGCTGCCAGGCGGCCGTACTGGTTCGGCACCTGGGTCTTCATGGTGGAAAGGTCGTTGCCCTGCACGGTCGACATCAGGCGGTACTGCACGTCGAAATAGCCGTTGCCCATCGGTGTGACCGAGCAACCCACCAGCGCATCGGCGCCGCGCGATTTCCAGCTGGTGGCATCCAGCTGCATCAGGTTGGTGGTCGGGCTGGCATCGATAATCTTGAACATGCCGCTGCGGGTCAGGTCGGCTTTGATGATCTCCGAGATCTGCGCCGGTGCCGAGCCCTCGTTGGCGCAGGGGCCGATCGCCACCGGGATCTGGTTGCTGCCGACGCCGGAAATTTCGACGCGCAGCTGTGCCTGTGCCGACAGCGCGAACGCCGTGCCGGCCACCACAAACATCAATTTAGCTTTGTTCATCAAGGTACGTCCTTCATATTGAACACGAGAGTCAGGTCGCGCATCACGGTGCCATCCTTCTGCTTGGGCAGGGGGGAGGACTTCCAGATCGCATTCTCCACCGCCGCATCATACGCCGGCACGCCGCTGCTCTTGGTCTTCTTCACCGACATGACTTCGCCCGTTGGCAACTGGCTGACCGCGAAGTGGGCTTCGATGTCCTGCTTGCTGCCGCCATAGGCGATATTGCTCATGATCTTGGTGCGCAACGCTGCCAGGTAGCCGCTGTCCAGGCGCGGGGCCGTGGACTTGGCTGCCGTGCCGGTGGAGCCGGCAGCTGCCGAACCCATGATGCGTTGCATCTCCGCAGCACGGACTTTGGCCAGCCTTTCCTTCTCTTTCAGTTCCGCCAGTTTCTTGGCTTTTTCCTTTTCAGCCTTGTCCTTCTTTTCCTGCTCGGCCAGGCGTTTCTCTTCTTCCTGCTTCTTCTTCAGCTCGGCCAGTTTCTTCTCTTCGGCTTCCTTCTTTTCCTTCTCTTTCTTCTTCTGCAGCGCGATGTCCGGTTCCTTCGGCAGCGGCTTCACCACTTCCGGCGGCGGCGTGGCCGGCTCCGGTTCGCGTGCCGGCGGTTCCGGTTCGGGCTCGGGCTGCGGTTCAGGCTCGGGCGCTTTCGGCGCGGCCATCTGCGTCGTCATGTCCCAGATCTCGGCGTCCACGCCGACCGGGTCATTGTTCCAGCGGATGCCCACCCACAGGAAGGCGAACAGCAGGCAGTGCATGCCCAGCGCGAACACAAACGCGCGCGTACCGCCGTGCCGCTTGGGCACACGGTACGGTCCGCCTGCGTTTGCCATCGTCATTGCCATGCCTTACTTCGTTGCCAGCCCAACGCGGTTAATCCCCATCTTCTTCGCTTCGGAAATCAGCTGGATCACATCGTCGTACTTGCTTTCCTTGTCGCCCGCGATCAGTACCGGGTAATCAGGATATTGTTCGTGCAGGCCGCGCAGCTTGCGCACCAGGGCGTCGCGGTTCGGTTCGGTTTCCGGCGCTTCGGCCGCCTTGCCGGCAATGCCGATCGACAGCGAGCCATTCGGCTTCACCTGCACCTGGATGTAGGCATCCGGCGGGCGCGACGCCTTTTCGGCGTGCGGCAGGTCGATCGATTGCGGGTTGTTCGAGGTCGGCATCACCATGAAGATGATCAGCAGGCACAGCATGACGTCGATATACGGCACGACGTTGATCTCGGACTTGAGCTTGCGGCCACGGCCGCCGCGCATGCTGCTGGAGAGGGAGGAAGCCATCTTCGGTTTCGCCTTTTAACGGGACTGGCGCTGCAGGATGTTCGAGAATTCTTCCACGAAGCTCTCGAAGCGGATCGCCAGGCGGTCAATATCGTGCGAGAAGCGGTTGTACGCCACCACGGCCGGAATCGCGGCGAACAGGCCGATGGCGGTCGCGATCAGCGCTTCGGCAATGCCGGGCGCCACGGCCGACAGGGTAGCCTGCTGCACATTGGCCAGGCCACGGAAGGCGTTCATGATGCCCCACACCGTGCCGAGCAGGCCGATGTAAGGGGAGACGGAACCGACCGAGGCCAGGAAGGCCAGGTGCGCTTCCAGGGCATCCATTTCGCGCTGGAAGGCGGCGCGCATGGCGCGGCGGGCGCCATCCAGCACGGCGCCCAGGTCCATGTCGCGGCTGGCGGCGGCAGCTTGTTTGCCCTTGATGAACTCGCCCATGCCGGCTTCGAAGATGCGGGCCAGGGCGCCGCTGTTGGCGCGGTTGCTGCCGGCGCTCGCGTGCAGGGCATGCAGGTTGCCGCCGGCCCAGAAGGTCTTTTCGAATTCGATGGTTTGCTTGCGCGCGCCGCGCACGTCAAACAGCTTCTTGAAAATATAGGTCCAGCTCATCACGGAAATCGCAAGCAGCAGCGCCATGATCAGCTGGACGATCAGGTGCGCGTTGGTGATGAGGGCGATGAAGGAAAGGTCTTGGGTGACGTTCATTGTTTCTCAATCTAATTATTATGCGCGCATGCGGGCCGCGACAGCATCCGGCACGGCGCGCGGGCGCAGGGCGGAATCGACGCAGCCAACCTTCACGTGGGCAGTATTCAGCAGGCGGTCGCCGCACCACGCCTCCTGGACAAACTGGATCGATGCGCGGCCCAGCTTTTCTATGCGAAGCGTCAATTTTATTACATCGTCCAATCGTGCTGGCGCGTGGTAGTCCGCGCTGACATTCTTGACAACAAACATGGCGTCATGCTCGCGCAGCAGGATGTCCTGGTTGACGCCGAGGGAGCGCAACCATTCCGTGCGCGCGCGCTCGAAGAACTTTAAATAGTTCGCGTAATAGACAATCCCGCCGGCGTCCGTGTCTTCGTAATAGACACGGACATCCCAGGTGAATTCAGACGACATAGATTGAACGGCTACTAAGTGAGAATCGGCAACATTTTACGCCAATTAAATGGTCGAAATCTCTATTTGCACAATCTCGTAACAATTGCTTACGGTTTTCCCTTATATGGGCCGGCATTTTAGCTGCGTTTGATGGCAAATGGGGAGAATCCTTGGCAAGTGGGCATCAATTCAATCGAGTTGACGTTGATGTGTTGCGGCAATGTTGCAATCCAGAAAGCTGTGTTGGCAATATCGTCGGCGGTGAGCGGGGTGGTGCCTTCGTACACCTTGGCGGCGGCCGCGT
>CBHWEO010000403.1:0-3263 GCA_966112955.1 uncultured Duganella sp.
GGATGTCGATGATGTTTTCGTCTTCGGTCAGCATCAGCGCTTCGGAAGCCATCTTGGACTTCGCGCTGCCGCGGTAACCCACTTCCACCGTGCGCACCTGGGACACATTGACGATTTCATTGCCCTGGAACGGGTACGGCCAGCGCCAGTTGAAGCCAGCCGGCGTGGTGTGGCTGAACTTGCCGAACGTGGTGACCACGCCGGTCTGGCCTTCCTGCACGATGAATGCGCCGGAAGCGAGCCACACCCGGGCTGCCACCGAAGCGACTGCGCCAAAGGTGAAGCCGGCGCCCTTCATGTCGCCGCCGCCGTTGCCGCCGCCGCCCGGATTGCTGCCGCGGTTCTTGCCGCCGCCAAACAGGCCGTTCAGGCGCTGGTTGAAGTCACGCCAGAGTTGATCGAGGTCCGGCGGTCCTTCGCCGGGCTTTTTGCCTTCCTGGGCCTTGTTATTGTCCTTGTCGTTGCCCCATTTGTGGTCGTTCAAGGACAGCTTCAGGCCAAGTCTTTTCTTGAGAGAGGAAAAAGGCATATTTTTCTTAGTGAGATCCTACTTGGGTAAAGGTGAGAATACTGTCCGGCGCCACCTCCTCCTTGGGGTTGGCGAGCGCCTCCTGCTCATCCCGTGCTGCCTCACAGATCGCCTCGCGCAGCAGGTCCAGGCCGGCCCCGGTGCGTGCGCTGATGAATACGCGGGAAATCTTATCATACTCATTACGCTCGACCGCCGGCTCCAGGCCGGCCGCATCGATCTTGTTCCACACCAGGATCTGGGGAATGTGGTCGGCGCCGATCTCGCGCAGCACCAGGTTGACCTGCTCGATCTGCTCCATGCGCACCGGCGACGCACCGTCCACCACGTGCAGCAGCAGGTCGGCGTGGATGGTCTCTTCCAGCGTGGCGCGGAAGGCGGCTACCAGCTGGTGCGGCAGTTCGCGCACGAAGCCGACCGTGTCCGACACCACCACGTTGCCGATTTCCTCGCCCATGTAGACGCGGCGCGAGGTGGTGTCCAGTGTGGCGAACAGCTGGTCCGCCACGTAGACACCGGCCTTGGTCAGCGTGTTGAACAGGGTCGATTTGCCGGCGTTGGTATAGCCGACCAGGGACACCGAGAAGGTATGGCTGCGGCCGCGGGCGCGGCGCTGGGTTTCGTGCTGCTTGCGCAGCTTGGCCAGGCGGGCGCGCAGCATCTTGACCCGCTCGCCGATCAGGCGGCGGTCGGTCTCGAGCTGGGTTTCGCCGGGGCCGCGCAGGCCGATACCGCCCTTCTGGCGTTCCAGGTGGGTCCAGCCGCGCACCAGGCGCGTGGCCAGGTGCTGCAACTGGGCCAGCTCGACCTGCAGCTTGCCCTCGTGGCTTTGCGCGCGCTGCGCAAAGATGTCGAGGATCAGGCTGGTGCGGTCGAGCACCCGCACATTGAGGCGTTTTTCCAGGTTGCGCTGCTGGGCTGGGGACAGCGCATGGTTGAAGATGACGATTTCGAGCTGGTGGTCCTGCACCGCGTGGCCGATCTCGTCGGCCTTGCCGCTGCCGACGAAATACGCCGCATCCGGCGCGGACCGCTTGCCGGTGATGGTGGTGACCGGCTCTGCGCCCGCGGAGCGGGCCAGCAGCATCAACTCCTCGATACTGGCAGCAAAGTCGCCCTGACCGAAATCTACCCCGACTAAAGCTGCACGCATACGAAGGGGGCTTACTCCGCTGCCTCGGAGGAGTTGTCGATGTTCAGGTTGACGGCGCGGGCAGGCACCACGGTGGAAATGGCGTGCTTGTAGACCATCTGGGTGACGGTGTTACGCAGCAGGACGACGTATTGGTCGAACGACTCGATATGGCCCTGCAGCTTGATGCCGTTCACCAGGTAGATCGAGACTGGAACGTGCTCTTTGCGCAGCGCGTTCAGGAATGGGTCTTGTAACAATTGCCCTTTATTGCTCATAACAGCTCCGTTTTATGTTGTTGTGTACGAATTGGAGACGCTGCGCCTGTATTTCAAGTGCTGGGGATGCTGCTCCAAAGACACTGTACCTTGTTTTTTCGAATCTTGCAGCCCGATAAACTTAAGGCCAGCTTACTTTTCCCGTTTATCGAATGGGTTCTTGCCATTGCGCAACTCGATGCGCAGCGGCGTGCCCACCAGCTTGAAGCTATCACGGAAATGCTTTTCCAGATAGCGTTTATACGGCTCGGACACGGCATCCAGCGAATTGCCGTGGATAACGATGATGGGCGGGTTCTGGCCGCCCTGGTGCGCGTAGCGCATTTTCGGCCGCACGCCGGCCTTGCGCTTGGGCTCCTGCTTCTCGATGGCTTCCTGCAAGGCGCGGGTCAGCTTCGGCGTCGGCAGGTTGGCCGTGGCGGCCGCATAGGCGCCGTTCACGGATTTCATCAGCGGGCCGATGCCGGTACCCTTCAGGGCCGAGATGAAGTGGATGTTGGCGAAGGACAGGAAGTCCAGCTTGCGGTCCAGGTCCATCTTGACCTGGTCGCGGTCGTCCGACTGCAGGCCGTCCCACTTGTTGACCGCCACCACCAGGGCGCGGCCGGACTCCAGGATGAAGCCCGCGATGTGGGCATCCTGCTCGGAGATGTCCTGCTGGGCGTCCAGCATCAGGATCACCACATTGGCTTCCGAGATCGACTGCAGCGTCTTCACCACCGAGAATTTCTCGATCGCTTCGAACACCTTGCCGCGGCGGCGGATGCCGGCCGTGTCGATCAGGGTGTAGTGCTTGCCGTCGCGCTCGAACGGGATCTCGATCGAGTCGCGCGTGGTGCCCGGCATGTCGAAGGCGATCACGCGCTCCTCGCCCACCAGGGTATTGATCAGGGTCGATTTGCCCACGTTGGGGCGGCCCACCAGGGCGATCTTGACGCCGCGTTCCGGCGGCAGCAGCTCTTCCTCGTCGGCCGGCCGCGAGGCGAAGGCCTTGTCCAGCGCTTCCTGCACCAGGTCGTGCACGCCGTCGCCGTGGGCGCCGGAAATCGCGTACGGATCGCCCAGGCCCAGCTCATAGAAGTCCGACACGGCAGCCGTGTAGCGCATGCCTTCGGCCTTGTTCACCACCAGCAGCACTGGACGGCCGGATTTGCGCAGGAAATCGGTAATCGTCTTGTCGTGCGGGGTCATGCCCTGGCGGCCATCCACCAGGAACACCACCACGTCGGCTTCCGCCACGGCCTGCTTGGTCTGCAGCGCCATCTGGAACATGATGCCTTCCTTGGCGACCGGCTCGAAACCGCCGGTATCGATGACCAGGAAC
>CBHWEO010000404.1:0-3261 GCA_966112955.1 uncultured Duganella sp.
GGCGCTGCGCCCCGCGATTGAGGCGATGGGCGGCACTCTCGCCTGGGATCAGTCAACGAACGCAGTTAAGGTGTTCGTGCGCGATGCGGAAGTAGTCGTCACCCCCGGCAAGGACCAGTACACGATCGATGGCGAAACCCAGCCGATGCCCGCTCCCGCCGAAATGCGGAGCGACTCGCCCTACGTGCCCGAGGCGTTCATGAAGGCGCTGATGCAGCACCTGGGCCAACTGCGCATCACGCACAGCGTCGCCAGCGGCGATGTGACCGCTACGTCAGCGATCGTCTGGGCCCGTGCGAGCAACACCGCCGAGATGCACGTGGAGTACGCGACCGACCCGGGGTTCAGCAAGGCGCGTGCGGCGAAACCCGTCGCCGCCACCCCCGCTGGCCACCCCCAGGCACCTGGCCGTTTCCCCGTCAGCCCCCCACCCCAAGGTTGACACGAAGTCAGCTGTCACGCGAGCTTGTGCTTGGCGAGGATGCGGCGTTGGGTGCCGTCGGCTTGCATCGATTCGAGGGCGCGCTGGAAGAGGGCGATGTCTTCGTCGTCGAAGTCGAGGGAGCCGGCCAGCCAGGCGGTGGTGCTGCGGATCGGTGGGCTGATGTCGAAATCGCTCGCGCTGGCGTCGTGCACCTTCAGCGATGCGGAAATGATCCGGCGTTCGCCAAACGCGGCATCCGCCATGCCTCCCAGCAGGAAGCGGTGCACTTCTTCGATCGTGCTGCCTTCGACCAAACGGGTGAAGCCCTGTTCCTTCAGGATCGCTCCCTGCGCCGCGCCGCGCAGCAGGGCAATGCGCTTGTCCTTCATCTGTTCTACCGGCAACAGCTTGCCGTGCACGGCCAGCAGCACATACTGTTCTTCGTACAGCGGCACCAGCCAACGGTATTGCCGTTCGCGTTCCGGCAGCCGGGTCAGCGGGTAGATGGCCGTGGCCGGCATCGTGGTGGCGAGGAATTGTGCGCGGCGCCAGGGGACGAAACGGGTCGTCGGCTTGACGCCGGCCCGCCGGCATAACTCGTCCACCAGCTCCTGCAAGCCGCCGGGCCGCCCCGTTTCATGCACCAGGGACGGCAAATGGCTGGTCACCAGCCGCATCTTGTGCGCCACGCCGGCCAGGGCCAGCCGCGGTGCCGCCAGCATGACCGCCATCCCGGCCAATACATCTCGCCTTGCTATCATTTTTTCTTATACCCCCATCCCCAAACCGTATTTCCGTATACGTAAAGTAAACCGTAAACTGCCCCCTTGAAAAGGCCTGCACACCCGCAGGCATTGTGACTTAGGCAAGGACGCGCTTACCCGGCGCCCACCTGTGCCAGGCACAACACCGAATCATGATTTTGGAGACCACCCCATGCCAGATTGCACGGCACCAGGCAGCCACGCGCCTGTACTCAACGACGTCAGCCTCGACGACAAATACACTTCCACCTCCGGCAAAGTTTTCCTCTCGGGTATCCAGGCCCTGGTGCGCTTGCCAATGATGCAACAGCTACGCGATGCGCGCGACGGCCTGAGCACTGCCGGTTTCATTTCCGGCTACCGCGGTTCGCCGCTGGGCGGCCTGGACGAGAACCTGTGGAAGGCCCAGCAGCATTTGGCAAAGCACAATGTGCAATTCGTGCCCGGCGTGAACGAGGACCTGGCGGCGACCGCGGTCTGGGGTTCGCAGCAGGTGGACCTGATCGGCCCGGCCAAGTATGACGGCGTGTTCGCCATGTGGTACGGCAAGGGCCCGGGCGTGGACCGCTGCGGCGACGTCTTCAAGCACATGAACCACGCCGGCACGTCGAAGCACGGCGGCATCCTGCTGGTGGCGGGCGACGACCACGGCGCCTACTCCTCCACCCTGCCGCACCAGTCGGACCACATCTTCTCCGCTTGCATGATCCCGGTGCTGTATCCGTGCAATGTGCAGGAATACATCGACCTCGGTATCCATGGCTGGGCCATGTCGCGCTTCTCCGGTTGCGCCGTGGCGTTCAAGGCGCTGGCCGACACCGTGGAGTCGAGCGCTTCCATCGATGCCGATCCGTTCCGCGTTGAGACCCGCATCCCGAAGGATTTCGTGATGCCGGAAGGCGGCCTGAATGCCCGCCTGTCCTCGATCCCGCTGGGCCAGCAGGCGCGCAACCAGGAAGCGCTGATGCAGGACTATAAGATCTACGCGGCCCTGGCTTACGCCCGCGAAAACAAGCTGAATCACACCACCATCGATTCCAAGGACGCCAAGCTGGGCATCATCGCCTCCGGCAAGTCCTATCTGGACGTGCTGGAAGCGCTGGAAGAACTGGGCATCGATGAGGACATGGCGGCCAAGGTTGGCCTGCGCCTGTTCAAGGTGTCCATGCCGTGGCCGCTGGAGCCGGATTCGGTGCGCGAATTCGCCCAGGGCCTGGACGAAATCCTGGTGGTGGAAGAAAAGCGCCAGTTCGTCGAGTACCAGTTGAAGGAACAGCTGTACAACTGGCGCGACGACGTGCGCCCGCACGTGATCGGCAAATTCGACGACAAGGGCGAGTGGGTGGCTCCGCGCGGCGACTGGTTGCTGCCGCCGAAGGCTGACTTCTCGGTGTCGCAAGTGGCGCGCGTGATCGCGAGCCGCGTGGCCCGCTACATCACCGATACCAATATCCAAGACCAGATCAAGGCGCGCCTGACCTTCCTCGAAGCCAAGGACGCGGTGCTGAAGAAGGCCATCGAAACCCCGTTCCGCCCGGCCTTCTACTGCTCCGGTTGCCCGCACAACACCTCGACCAAGGTGCCGGAAGGTTCCTTCGCGCTGGCCGGCATCGGCTGCCACGTGATGGCGACCTCGATCTACCCGGAGATGAACAAGCTGACCACCCATATGGGCGGCGAAGGCACGCCGTGGATCGGCCAGGCTGCGTTCAGCAAGGTGCCGCACGTATTCCAGAACCTGGGCGACGGCACCTACTTCCACTCCGGCTACCTGGCGATCCGCGCGGCCGTGGCGGCCAAGGTGAACATCACCTACAAGATCCTGTATAACGATGCGGTGGCCATGACCGGCGGCCAGCCGGTCGACGGCACCGTGTCCGTGCCGATGATCGCGCAGCAGATGGCGGCGGAAGGCATCAAGCGCATCGCCCTGGTGACGGAAGACCTGTCGCGCTACACCGACCGTTCCGCCCTGCCGAACATCGTTTCCCTGCACGACCGCAAGGAGATGGATGCCGTGCAGCGCGAACTGCGCGAACTGCCTGGCTGCACCGTCATCATTTACGACCAGAC
>CBHWEO010000405.1:0-3220 GCA_966112955.1 uncultured Duganella sp.
GTGGGTTGTTTCATTCCCCCCCCCCCCAAACCCCCCCCAACCCTAACCGGGGGCCCACCCCCCCCTGGCCCGCCCCCCAGCGGGGTCCGGCCCTGCGGGCCGTACCCCGGTTTTCCGGTTCTCAAGGGTTGAAGACGCCTTAAAAGACGCCGACCTGATCCTGCTTGCCGCGCCTGTCGCGCAGACCGCCCGCATCCTGGCATCGATCCTGCCGCACCTCGACGCCGCGACCGTGGTGACCGACGCCGGCAGCACCAAATCCGACGTGGTAACCGCCGCCCGCGCCGTCATGGGCCAGCGAGTAAGCCAGTTCGTCCCCGGCCACCCCATCGCCGGCCGCGAAACCAACGGCCCCGACGCCGCGATCCCGGACCTTTACAAAGGCAAGAAAGCCGTCCTGACGCCCCTGGCCGAAAACGCCCCAGCCGCCATCGAGCGCGTGGCGCAAGCCTGGCGCGCCTGCGGCGCCATCATCCACACCCTGACCCCGGAAGAACACGACAAGGTGTTCGCCGCCGTCAGCCATCTTCCCCACCTGCTGGCCTACGCGCTGGTAGACGACATCGAGCGCAAGCCCCACTCGGATTTGCTGTTCCAATATGCTGCCAGCGGATTCCGCGACTTCACCCGCATCGCCGGCAGCTCGCCTGAAATGTGGCGCGATATCAGCCTCGCCAACCAGGCCGCACTCCTGACTGAGCTGGATGCATATCTGGCACAATTAACCCGTTTGCGCGCCAGCCTCGCCGCTGGCGACGCCGCCGCCCTCGAGGCCACCTACGCCAACGCCCAGCGCGCGCGCCGGCAATGGATCGAGACCATCGAGGCGGCAGAGCCGCCGCAGCCGAAAGACGCGGCGGCAGAATAAGGAACACGCATGACTGATTATCCGCATTACCTCGACCTGCTGCCGGTCGCCCGGGCCCAGGGCACGGTGCGCCTGCCAGGTTCGAAATCGATCTCCAACCGCATCCTGCTGCTGGCTGCCCTGGCCGAAGGCGAAACCCGCGTGGTCGACCTGCTGGCCTCCGACGACACCGCCGTGATGCTGGCCGCGCTGCGCTCGCTGGGCGTGGAGTGGACCGAACACCGCGAAGGCGAGAGCACCGTGCACGTGGTGCATGGCGTGAAGGGCAGCTGGCCGCAGCGCAGCGCCGACCTGTTCATGGGCAATGCCGGCACCGCCATCCGCCCGCTGACGGCGGCGCTGGCCGTGATCGGCGGCGACTACAAGGTGCACGGCGTGCCGCGCATGCACGAGCGCCCGATCGGCGACCTGGTCGACGCCCTGAATGCGGCCGGCGCCGACATCGAATACACCATGAACAAGGGCTACCCGCCGCTGCACATCCGCACCGGCGCGTTCACCTCGCAGCGCCTGTCGGTGCGCGGCGACGTGTCCAGCCAGTTCCTGACCGCACTGCTGATGGTGGCGCCGCTGATGGCGCGCGACCATGAAGTAGTGATCGACGTGGAAGGCGAGCTGATTTCCAAGCCGTACATCGAGATCACGCTGAACCTGATGCGCCGCTTCGGCGCCGTCGTGGTGCAGGATGGCTGGTCGTCCTTCATCATTCCGGCCGGGCAGGTCTACCAGAGCCCGGGCACCATCCATGTCGAAGGCGATGCTTCCAGCGCCTCCTATTTCCTGGCAGCCGGCGCGATCGGCCGCGGCCCGGTGCGGGTGCAGGGCGTGGGACGCGAATCGATCCAGGGCGACGTGCGCTTTGCGCAGGCGCTGGAGCAGATGGGCGCCACCATCGTCATGGGCGACAACTGGATTGAAGCCAGCGCCACCGGCCCGCTGAAGGCCGTCGACATGGACTTCAACCACATTCCAGACGCCGCCATGACCATCGCCGTGGCCGCGCTGTACGCGGAAGGCACCACCACGCTGCGCAATATCGCTTCCTGGCGCGTGAAGGAAACCGACCGCCTGTCGGCCATGGCCACCGAGCTGCGCAAGCTGGGCGCGCACGTAGAGGAGGGCGCCGACTGGCTGTCCGTGACCCCGCCCGCGACGCTGCTGCCGGCCACCATCGACACCTACGACGACCACCGCATGGCGATGTGCTTCTCGCTGGCGTCGCTGGATGGCTTCATCCGGCAGGGCGCCAAAGTCCGCATCAATGATCCAAAATGCGTTGCCAAGACCTTCCCTGAGTATTTCACCGCGTTTGCCGGGATCGCCAAGCGTGGTAGCGTTTAACTTTTAGCCAAAACCGGTAAACCGGGTGCCTGACCCGCGGGGTCAGGCACCAAAGTGTCAGGCACTTGTGCCTGACACTGGTTTGCCGGTTTTAATTATTAAAAATATGCCAACATCGAACATCCCAGTCATCACCATCGACGGCCCGACCGCTAGCGGCAAGGGCACCGTGGCCCACAAGGTCGCGGACAAGCTTGGCTTCCACCTGCTCGACTCGGGCGCCCTGTACCGCCTGACCGCGCTGCAGGCCCTGCGCCGGGGCACCAACCTGAACGATGAGCACACCCTGGCCAAGCTGGCCGAGCACCTGCACATCAGTTTCACGGGCGACGCCATCTATTTGTCGCAAGAAAACGTCACCGAAGCCATCCGCGCGGAAGAAGTTGGCAATACGGCATCGAAAATCGCCGCTTTCCCTGCGGTAAGACAAGCCTTGTACGCCCTGCAACTGAGTTTCCGCAAGGCTCCGGGCCTGGTAGCGGACGGGCGCGACATGGGCTCGGTCATCTTCCCGCACGCCCCATTGAAGGTGTTTTTGACCGCTTCCGTCGAAGCGCGCGCCGATCGCCGCTATAAGCAATTGATCGGAAAGGGAATTTCTGCTAGTATGCAAGACCTGCTGATGGATTTGAAGGCACGCGACGACCGGGATATGAACCGGGCCATCGCGCCGCTGGCACCGGCAGAGGGGGCGCACATCCTCGATACATCCGCCATGAACGCTGACGAAGCGGCCGAGCAGGTGTTGAAGTGGTGGGCCGCCGCCCATAAATAAGCAGCTGTTTTTGTTCAACCCTCAACCCAGTTGAAGTCGCATTGTGCGAGCCTTACTGGCTAACCTGGAAAATTTTTAAATGGAAAGTTTCGCAGCCCTCTTCGAAGAGTCCCTGTCCCGTCAAGACATGCGCTCTGGCGAAGTGATCTCCGCTGAAGTCGTGCGTCTGGACCACAACTTTGTGATCGTTAACGCCGGCCTGAAATCGGAAGCTTTCATTCCTGTTGAAGAATTCA
>CBHWEO010000406.1:0-3211 GCA_966112955.1 uncultured Duganella sp.
TCGACCTGGGCCGCTGCGAAGGCTACCGCAACTTCGGCAACAAGCTGTGGAACGCCACCCGCTTCGTGCTGATGAACACCGAAGGCCATGACTGCAGCGCCAACGACGCCGACCTGTCCGCCGCCGACAAGTGGATCATCTCCGCCCTCAACCGCGCGGAACAGGAAGTGCACAAGGGCTTTGCCGACTACCGCTTCGACAATATCGCCTCCACCATCTACCAGTTCGTTTGGTACGAGTACTGCGACTGGTACCTGGAACTGGCCAAGGTGCAGGTGCAGCAAGGCACGCCGGGCCAGCAGCAAGCCACCCGCAACACCCTGCTGCGCGTGCTGGAAGTGGTGCTGCGCCTGGCGCACCCGATCATCCCGTTCGTCACCGAGCAGCTGTGGCAGACCGTGGCGCCGCTGGCCGGCAAGGGTGGCGCAGGCCAGTCCATCATGACCCAGGCCTACCCGCTGCCGAACGAAGCGGCCATCGACCCTGTCGCCGAAGCCTGGATGGGCGAACTGAAAGCGCTGACCGACGCCACCCGCAACCTGCGCGGCGAAATGAAGCTGGCGCCATCGCTGCGCGTGCCGCTGATCGTGGAAGCCGCCGGCGCCGACAAGGCCCGCATGGCCGCCTTCGCGCCGTACATCCAGATGCTGGGCAAGCTGTCGGAAGTGCAGATCGTGGACGTGCTGCCGGAATCGCCGGCCGCCGTGTCCGTGGTCGGCACCACCAAGCTGATGTTGAAGGTCGAGATCGACGTCAAGGCCGAGCGTGAGCGCCTGTCGAAAGAGATCGCCCGCCTGGAAGGCGAGATCGCCAAGGCATCCGGCAAGCTGTCTTCGGAGAGCTTCGTCGCCCGCGCCCCGGCCGCCGTGGTGGCGCAGGAAAAAGAGCGTGTCGCCACCTTCGGCGCCACCCTGGCCAAGATGCAGGAACAGCTGGCCAAGCTGCCGGCGTAATATCCGCCGGGGTCCGGCCCAGCGGGCCGTACCCCGGTTGTCCGGTTGTGCCGGTTTCGATCCGGTTCTAGAGTCTTCCCTCCAAAAAAAGCATGACCGTGCGCTGCGCCGCCGGGACCTGCGCTACACTGGTTTTCCCCAAAAATCCAAAGAAGAGACACCCCATGCGCCTAACCCGCACCGTGGCGCTGGCTGCGGCAGCCTTGCTGGCTGCCGTACCGGCATTCGCCCAAGACCCCTCCCCCGTCGGCCTGTGGAAAAACATCGATGACGTTTCCGGCAAGCCGAAAGCCCTGATC
The DNA here is from genome assembly GCA_966112955.1 of uncultured Duganella sp. GTDB lineage: Bacteria > Pseudomonadota > Gammaproteobacteria > Burkholderiales > Burkholderiaceae_D > Rugamonas. The sequence goes on from CBHWEO010000406.1 coordinate 1,253, forward strand.
CGCATCACTGAAGAAAACGGCACGCTGCAAGGCAGGATCGAGAAGCTGTTCCGTGCTCCGGCGGAAGACCAGAACCCGGTGTGCGACAAGTGCACCGACGCCCGCAAGGACAAGCCGATTGTCGGCATGGTGATCGTGTCCGGTTTGAAGAAGGATGGCAGTGAATACAATGGCGGCGAGATCCTCGACCCCAACAACGGCAAGGTATACAAGAGCAAGCTGGAAGTGGCCGACGGCGGCAAGAAGCTGAAAGTACGCGGCTATATTGGCGTACCGCTGCTGGGGCGGTCGCAGACTTGGGAACGCCAGGAGTAAAAACCTGAAGAACCGGACAACCGGGGGCCGACCCTGAGGGTCGTACCCCGGTTGTCCGGTTTTAATGGTTTCAGCGCCTCGGCAACAGCAACGACGCCAGCGCCGGAATCATCACAATCGCCCCCACCATATTCCACAGGAACATGAACATCAGCAGCAGGCCCATATCGGCCTGGAACTTGATGTCCGACCAGACCCAGGTCAGCACCCCCAGCGCCAGCGTCACGCCGGTCAGCGCCACGGCAACGCCGGTGGTCTTCAGCGTTTCAAAGTAAGCCTCCTTCAACGCCATGCCCCGGTCCAGGAAGCACTGCAGGCGGTTGTAGATGTAGATGCCGTAATCCACGCCAATCCCGATGCCCAGCGCGATCACCGGCAGGGTCGCCACCTTCACCCCCAGCCCCAGGCGCGCCATGATGGCCTCGCACAGCGCCGAGGTGATATACAGCGGCACCATGATGCAGATGGTCACCCGCAGCGAGCGGAACTCCCACCACACCAGCAGCGCCACGATGGCATACACCAGCACCAGCATGGTGATCTCGGCCTGCTTGATCACGATATTGGTGGCCGCCTCGATGCCCGAATTGCCCGCCGCCAGGATGAACTCCGCCTGCGGCGAATTGTTCTCCTTCGCGAACGCCTGCGCCGCCTGCACCACCCGCGCTAGCGTGTCCGCCTTGTGGTCGGCCAGGAACAGCAGCACAGGCAGCATCGAGCAATCGTTGCTGTACAACTCCGACGGGATCATGCGCTGCGCCGAGTTGCTCACGAAGCGGTTGCGCGACAGCGCCTGCCATTTCAGGCTGCCGCCGTTGACGTTGGAAATGATGCGCTTCTGCACGGTGAACAGCGAGGTGGTCGACTCGACGCCCGGCACGTTCTCCATCTCCCACTGGAAGCGGTCCACCACTTCCGCCGTCGGATAAGCCCCGCACTCGCCGGCCGGCGTCTTCACCATCACCACGAACACGTCCGAGCTGGTCGAGTAGTGGCTGGTGATGTAGGCGTTGTCGCGGTTGTAGCGCGAATCGGGCCGCAGCTCCGGCGCGCCCGGATCCAGGTCGCCGATCTTCAGGTCGCGGTTCAACGCGAAGGCCGTGGCGAACACCGCCAGCGCTCCCAGCACCGCCAGCCGCGCGAATTTCGGTTCCGCGATGCGTGACAGCACGTGCATGAAGCGGTGCTTGCCCTGCGCCTTCTTCGCCTGGTGCCGCAGGCAGGCGTCGGTCACGCCCACATAGGACATCAGGACCGGCAGCAGGAACATCTTGGTCAGCACGATCACCGCCACGCCGACCGAAGCGGAAATGGCCAGCTCGCGGATCACGCCGATCTCGATCACCAGCAAGGTCGAGAAGCCCACCGCATCGCACAGCAGCGCAATGGTGCCGGGGATGAACAGCTGGCGGAAGGTCAGCTTGGCCGCATCCATCACCGACTTGCCGGACAGCCGCTCCGCCGCCATGGTGTTGATGTTCTGCACCGCATGCGAGACGCCGATGGCAAAGGTCAGGAACGGCACCAGGATCGAGTACGGATCGAGCCCGAAGCCCAGCAGCCGCACGATGCCCAGCTGCCAGATCACGGCCAGCGAGCAGCAGAACACCGTCACCAGGGTCGACTTCCAGCAGCGCGAATACC
>CBHWEO010000407.1:0-3128 GCA_966112955.1 uncultured Duganella sp.
TTGAGGCTCGTCGTCGGAGCGAGCAGCGCTCCGGCCAGCCCGGCCACTGCCGCGACGCCAGCGTCTTCGGCCACTGCTGCCGCCCCGGCCGCCGACCATGAGCACTCCAGCACCAAGGCCGTGAAGAAAACCAAGCATGCCAAGAAAGAGAAAGCTGCAGACGGCAAGGAAGTAGCGGCCACCAAGGAAGCCGCTCCAGCCAAGTAAGCTGCAGCTGCCGGCTCCCCAGCCGCCAGCGCGCCGCGTCAAGCCGCCTCCAAAACGGTGCTGCGTGCTGGCCCTGGCGGGGAGCCCCCCTTCCCCGGCCCGTCCCGGTCAGCGCTTCTCGCTGGCCAGGCGGGCTTCCAGCCGTTTGCGGCCGGCTTCCACGATCGTGCGGCAACCGTTCGCATCGATGTAGGCCGCACTGCCTTCCTTTTCCGCCCGCTGCTGGCGGCCCCACAAGTCATTCAGCTCCGGATGCGCGGCGATGGCGATGTCGCATGGCAGCGCCTCCATGGTCTCGAAGCTGCCGCGCAATTGCGCCACCACCTCCGGATGATCGCTGAAGCGGTAGCTGTCGGCCGACACCGCCGACACGCTGTCGGCAAAGACCACGTTCCTGCACACATCCTTCTCGCAGGACTGCCAGCTCCATGTGGTGCCGCCCGCTGTGTGGCCAGGCGTGCTGTGCGCCGTCACCGCCAATGGCCCAAGCCGGATGACTTCACCATCGGCCGCAGCGCGCACTTTCTTCGAACCGGCGAAGCTGGACAGACTGCCGAATTGCGGATCCGCTTTGGGCGATACGCCGGTGCGCAAAGCTTGCACATTCGCCGCGCCGGCCAGCACGGTGGCGCCGGTCAGTTTCTGCAAGGCGGAAATGCCGCCCGCATGGTCCTCATGCGAATGCGAACTCAGGATGTATTTGACGTCCTTCAGCTGGTAGCCCATGGTGCGGATATTGGCCGCCACCACCTGCGCCCCCTTGCCGGTGGTGCCATCGACCAGGATATGGCCTTGCGGCGAGGTGACCAGGATGGCGCTGATGCCGGCGGTGCCGACGTAGTGCGTATTGCCGTAGATCGTGAACGGCTGCTGCGGCGCGCTCCAGTCGCGGTCCTGCGCGTGGGCGGTAGCCGCAAAGGCGGCCAGGATGATCGAAGCGATGACTTTCATTGTTCTCCTCTGGTGGTGATGTACAGGCCGGAATGCATTTGCGACCCACGGTCGCCACGCCGGTAGCTGCGGTAAATGGGCTCGCCGGCGGCATCGCGGGCGCAGCAAGTGCAGCCGCCGACATGTTCAATCTGCTCCACGCCCGCCGCGCGCAGTTGCAGTTCGGCGATGGCGCGCAAGTCCAGGTGGCGGAAGGTCGGCACAGCTGCCGCACCGAAGCGCCGCACGAAATCGGCCGCCATGTCCTCGCTGACCTCATAGCAGGCGGCGCAAATGGTCGGCCCCACCGCCGCCACGAGATCCGCCACTGCAGCCGAGCCCGTGTCAACCTTGGGGTCAGACCCTTTGGTTGACATGGCTGGGCTCGTGTCAACCAAAGGGTCTGACCCCAAGGTTGACACGGCCTCGGCAATGATGCCGTCGTAAAGGCCGCGCCAGCCGGCGTGGATGGCGGCGACGCGGCTGCCGTCGCGGCGGGCCAGCAGCAATGGGACGCAGTCGGCGGTGATGATGCTGACGGGTATGCCGGGCTCGGCGGTGACGAAGCCGTCGGCATCGCCCACCTCTTGCTGCGCTGCGGTAATCGTGGCGACGCGCGTGCCGTGCACTTGGCGCTTCAGCGGGCGTTGCGCCCACAGCTCCGCCAGCGCGGCGGGCACCAGCGCCGCCGCCGTGCCGAAGCCGTGGCGCAGGCCGGGCACGCTGCTCAACAATCGGCTTGTGACCATATTATCCTTTGTGTGACATTTGTCGCAATCGTAGCGAAAAAAGACGGCGCCCGCAAGTGCGGTGCGCCGTCAAGGGCTGATCGTCAGGGAATCAGTTCCAGTCGCCGCCCAGGGAACGGATCAGCGCCACCGTGGTCACGGCGCGGTCGCCGCGCAGCTGGACGGCGTTGCGTTCGACCGTTGCCAGGTTGCGCTGGGCATCCAGCAGGTCCAGGTAGCTGGAACGGCCGGCGTCGTACAGCTTCTGCGCCAGGTCGGCCGAGCGGCGCGCCGACACCAGGGCGTCGTCGATCTGCGCGGTCTGGCCGCCCAGGATGCGCAAGCCGGCCAGGTTGTCTTCCACTTCGGCGAAGGCGTTCAGCACCGTCTGGCGGTAGCCGGCCACCGACTCTTCCAGCGCCGCTTCGCTGCGCGTGACGTTGTTGCTGTTGCGGCCACCGTCGATCAGGGGCATCGACAGCAAGGCGCCCAGCACCCAGGAGCGGCTGCTCCACTTGAACACGTCGCTGAAGTGTCCGGCCGCGCCACCGCCGCTGGCGGTGATGTCCAGCGCCGGGAACATGGCCGCGCGGGCCACGCCGATGCGGGCATTCGACGCTTCCATCGCCTTCTGCGCGGAGGCGATATCGGGACGGCGCTCCAGCAGCGCGGACGGCAGGCCGGCCGGAATCGCCGGCAGCAGCGCCGAGTCCAGCAGCGGGCTGTTGCCGGCCGTGTAGGCCGCTGCCGGCTTGCCCAGCAGGACGGCCAGCGCATGCTCGGTGGTGGCGCGGCGGCGCTGCAGGCCGATCGCTTCCGCGCGGGTGGTTGCCAGTTCGGTCTTGGCGCGCGAGAGGTCGAATTCTCCGATGTCGCCCAGGTCGAAACGGCGCTGGTTGACCTTCACCCTCTCGTCGCGCAAACGGACCGTCTGCTCCACAGTCGCCAGTTCGGCGTCCGTGGCGCGCAGGCGGAAATAGGTCTGTGCCACGTCGGCCTGCAGCGACAGCAGGACGGAGCGGTAGTTCGCTTCCACCTGCGCGGCGTCGCTGAGGGCCGCGGCCACATTGCTCGATACGCGGCCGAACAGGTCCACTTCATAGCTGGCCGTCAGGCTGGCGTTGTAAGTGGTCTGCGGCGCAATGGCGGTACTGGACGGCACGCCCAGCGACAGCGCCGAAGCGCGGGCGCGCTGGGCGCCTACTCCGACGCCGATCTGCGGGATGCGGTCCGCTTCGGCGATGCCGGCGATGGCGCGCGCCT
>CBHWEO010000408.1:0-3061 GCA_966112955.1 uncultured Duganella sp.
GTCGGCAGGATGCGCTGGCCGATGTGGGCCGGCTCGCCGTTCACCGACACGCGGCCGGCAATGATCAATTCTTCCATGTCGCGGCGCGAACCCATGCCCGCTTCCGCCAGCACCTTGTGCAGCTTCGGCGCATCGTCTTCCGCCGTCAGGTCGCGGCGCGCCTTGACCGGCTTGCCGGAACCGCCCTCTTCGCGGTCGAACGCGTCCGAGGTCACGAAGGAGAACACGGCATCGGCTTCGGACGACTTATCCTTGGCCTTCATCTTGTTGCCGAAGGCGCCCGGCACGCGCTGCTTGCCCTGGCCGCCTTTGCCGCCCTGGCCCTGCCCGCCGCCTTGCGCGCCCTCAGCTTGCGCGCCCTGGCCTTCGCCATGCGCCTGCTTGCCGTGCTTGCCCTTCTTGCCTTTGTGCTTGCCGTGCTTGTCGTGACGCTTTTCAGCCGGGACAGCCGCCGGCCATGGGCTCGCGCCCTCGCCGCCTTCCGCTGGCGCGCCCTCGGCGGGCGCCCCTGCCGACTCCGACGCTACGGCAGCCACTGCCGCCGCCTTTTCGGCCTGGCGCAGCGCGCGCTGTTCGCGCATCTGGCGCGGGCCGCGCGGCGCACGGCTGCGCTCATTGCCCGCATCCTCGCCGGCGTCACCACCGTTGGCGGCCTCCGCCTGCACCAATGGCGCAGCCTCCGCTGCCGGCGCGGCTTCCGCCGCCACAGCCTTCCTGGCGCGCGTTTTCTTCGCAGGAGCCGCTTCGGCGCCGGCGGCAGTTTGCTCGCCGGCCGCGGCTTCCGCCGCTACGGCAGCTTTGGTGCGGCGCTTCGGCTTGGGCGTTTCGCCGGCCGCCACGGCGGCAGCGTTGTCGGCCTCGATCTGGGCTTTGGTGCGGCGTTTCGGCTTGGCGGGTGCAGCTTCGGCAGCCGGAGTGCCGGTCTCGGAGGTATTGTCAGGCTTGTTCATTATTCGTTTCTGCTAAGGGCTCGACGTTATCGGGCGCCGGGTCGTCTGTTACCGGCGGCGCCTCGTCGGGCGTCGCCTCATCTTCTTGTGCTTCTTGTGCTTCGTGTGCCGCCTTCTCGAAGTTTTCTGTCAGCCTTGCCTCCAGCACTTCCAGCGGGTTTTCATCCTGCGTATCGCTGATCTGCTGCAGGGGCGGCAGTTGCGCCAGCGATTCCAGTCCCAGGTCGTCCAGGAACTGCCTGGTGGTGCCCAGTAAAGCGGGGCGCCCCAGCACATCGCGGTAGCCGACCGTATCGACCCAGCCGCGGTCTTCCAGCATCTTGATCGTCTGCGAGTTCACCGCGACGCCGCGGATTTCCTCGATATCGCCACGAGTGACCGGCTGGCGGTAAGCGATGATGGCCAGCGTTTCCAGCGTGGCGCGCGAATACTTCTGCGGTTTTTCCGGATTCAGGCGATCCAGGTACATCTTCATTTCAGGCCGGCTCTGGAAGCGCCAGCCGCTGGACAGGCTGACCACCTCAATGCCGCGCCCCTGCCAATCCTGGCGCAGTTCTTCCAACAACTCCTTGATCGTATCGGCGCCAACCCCGGCGCCAAGCGGATTGCCCTGGTCGTCGGTTTCGACGTACAGCTTTTTCAGGCTGTGGATCGATAAGGGTTCACGAGCGCAAAGCAGCGCGGCTTCGAGGACTTTCTTAGCCTCTACATTATCCATACACTAAATTGGTTGCAAAACCATGCAAGAAGGCGCCGGACCGCTGCGCGCCGTGGCGAGAGTCTCAGGTGGAGAGCGTTTTCAGGGCGAAAACAAGGCGGGCGACGGGCGCCGCTTCATCCAACTAAGTCAATTGTACCTGATAAAACCGGGGAGAAGTGCAACTAGCCGCCGAGGCGCTCGGAAAGGATTGCCGAAACGCCAACAAATGCCGGGTATTCCGCCGTGATCACATAGGTCGGGATCGCGGCCAGGTATTTGTTGAAGCGGCCCTTCTCCTCGAAGCGGGCACGGAAGCCGGAACGGTCGAAGCGCGCGCCCAGGCGCGGCACAATGCCGCCGCCAATATAGATGCCGCCGGTCGCGCCCAGGGTCACGCCCAGGTTGCCGGCGATGGTGCCCAGCATGGTGCAGAAGTGCTCGATCACGGTGTCGCACAGCGGGCATTCGCCGGACAGGGCACGGCGCGCGATCTCCGGCGCCGGCAGCACCGGTTCACTGGTCCCGCGCTGGGCCGCCAGGGCGCGGTAAATCAGCTCGATGCCGACGCCCGACAGCAGGCGCTCGGCCGACACATGCGAAAATTCGGTCCAGGCGTACTGCAGGATGGCCACTTCTTCCGGATTCATCGGCGAGAACGTGACATGGCCGCCCTCGCTCAGCAGCGCAGTCCAGCCCGAGGCCGACGGGATCAGGCCCGACACGCCCAGGCCGGTGCCGGCGCCGATCAGGCCCAGCGGCGCGCCGGCCTGCGGCTGGCCACCGCCCACCTGGCGCTTCTGGTCGTCCGCCAGCAGCGGCAGCGAACGCGCCAGCGCCGTAAAGTCATTGGCCACCACCAGCACGTCAAATCCGACTTCGACGCGCATGGCCTCGATCGAAAATTCCCAGTGATGGTTGGTCATCTTGACGAAATCGCCATTGACCGGATTGGCAATCGCAATCGCGCCATGGCGGATACCCTGCCCCGCGGCGGCGGCCACCTCCGGCAGCGCCAGGTAGGCCTTCAGCGCATCGGCCAGCGTGGCGTAGTCCGCCCCCTGCAGCACCCGGATATGCTCGATCCTGCCGGGAGCCAACTCCAGCGCAAACCGGGCATTGGTGCCACCGATATCGGCCAGCAGGCGCGGGCTGGAGAAGGCGGCGGACGGTGCGGAGTGAGTCTGGGCAGTCATGGGGCACAAGCTATTAAGTTGAGCCCTAATCCTAAGGGATTTGTTAGCCGGGACGCAAGGATTTATTTGTAGTTTGGGTACAAGAACCCCGCAAAGTAGGCTGCAATGCTACATTGCGGAATAAAGCTACAGTAGTATGACTACTCATACTTGCGTCAAAATAGTCGGGGTCAGCAGAGGGCAAAGGTACAAAAACGGCCCGCAGGGCGGGGTGTTTG
>CBHWEO010000409.1:0-3060 GCA_966112955.1 uncultured Duganella sp.
CAAGGGCCCGATGTTCCGCCACGAGCGCCCGCAGCGCGGCCGCTACCGCCAGTTCCACCAGTTCGGCGCGGAAGCCGTGGGCTTCACCGGCCCGGACGTGGATGCCGAAATGATCGTGATGTGCCGCCGCCTGTGGGACGACCTGGGCCTGGAAAACATCCGCCTCGAAATCAATTCCATCGGCGACGCCGAGGAGCGCGCGCGCCACCGCGTCGACCTGATCGCCTACCTGGAGCAGCACGAGGAGCACCTGGACGCCGACGCCAAGCGCCGCCTGCATACCAACCCGCTGCGCATCCTGGACACCAAGAACCCGGCCCTGCAAGCCATCGTCAACAGCGCGCCCAAGCTGCTGGACTACCTGGGCGAAGAGTCGCTCAAGCATTTCGAAGGCGTGAAGAAGATCCTGGACGCCAACGCCATCCAGTACACCGTCAACACCCGCCTGGTGCGCGGCATCGACTACTACAACCGCACCGTGTTCGAATGGGTCACCGACGAACTGGGCGCGCAAGGCACCGTGTGCGCCGGCGGCCGCTATGACCCGCTGATCGAAATGTTCGGCGGCAAGCCAACCCCGGCGGTCGGTTTTGCCATGGGCATCGAGCGCCTGATCGAACTGATGAAGGGCGTGGGCGACACCGCCGCGCCGCGCCAGTGCGACGTGTACCTGGTGCACCAGGGCGAAGCGGCCCAGATGCAAGCCTTCATCCTGGGCGAGCGCCTGCGCGACGCCGGGCTGGATGTGATCCTGCACTGCGCCGGCAGCAATGGCGCCGGCAGCTTCAAATCGCAGATGAAAAAAGCCGATGGCACCGGCGCAACCTTCGCCGTCATCATCGGCGAAGACGAAGTGGCCAACAACACTGCCGTCGTCAAGGCAATGCGCGCTGAAGAAGGCGAAGGCCAGCAGCAGAGCGTCGCCTTCGAAGGCGTTGTCGATTATGTCGTGGACCAGATCACATGCGGAGACGATTGTGACCACGACCATCACCACCACCATTAATCCATCAAGAAACAGGCAGACTGAAACATGGCATACGATCTCGAAGAACAAGAACAGCTTGCTACCCTCAAAGCGTGGTGGGCAAAGTACGGCAACGTGACCACCTGGGTGCTCATCGCGGGCCTGGCCGCCTATTCGGGCTGGAACGGCTGGCAGTACTACCAGCGCAACCAGGCGGCGCAAGCTTCCGTGCTGTTCGATGAAATGCAGACTGCGATCAACGCCAAGGACAACACCAAGGTGGCGCGCGTGGCGGCCGACATCGAGGCCAAGTTCGGCGGCACGAGCTATGCGTCGCTGGCCGCCCTGGGCGCCGCCAAGTCCTTCTTCGACGCCAACGACCTGAAATCCGCCAAGGCCCAGCTGGAGTGGGTGGTCGCGCACGGCAACGAGGAGCACAAGAACATCGCTTCGATCCGCCTGGCCGGCGTGCTGCTGGACGAGAAGGCCTACGACGCGGCGCTGAAGGCGCTGGCCGTGGCCACCCTGCCGCAGTTCAAGTCCGCGGTGGAAGACCGCAAGGGCGACATCCTGGCGGCACAGAACAAGATGGAAGAAGCCCGCAGCGCCTACAAGGCCGCGCTGGAGGCCGCCGACAAGAACAATCCTGGCCGCCAGCTGATCCAGCTGAAGCTCGAATCCATTGGCGGCAGCGTGCCGGAAGTGAAGGCGTAAACCGATGCGTGTGACCACCCGTACCGTAATCGCGCTGGGCGTGCTGGCGCTGGCCTCCGGCTGCAGCACCATGAGCAAGCTCAATCCGTTCGCCAAGGAAGACAAGTTCGCCCCGGCCAAGCTGGAAGAAATCAAGTCGCCGGTGCCGGCCCGCATCGTCTGGAAGCACAGCGTGGGCAAGGCGGGCGTGAACGTGTTCGCGCCGGCGCTGGCCGACAACAGCATCTTCGTGGCCGATGCCGACGGCGTGATCGAGCGCCTGGATGCCGCCTCCGGCAAGGTGCAGTGGCGCAGCAAGGCCGGCACCGACCTGACCGCTGGCGTCGGCGTCAGCCCGGACGGCAAGCTGGTGGCCGTGGGCGCCGTCAAGGGCGAACTGATCGCCTTCGACGGCAGCGGCAAGGAACTGTGGAAGGTGCAGGCGTCGAGCGAAATCCTGTCCGCTCCCGCAGTGGGCACGGACGTGGTGGTGGTGCGCACCGTCGACAACAAGGTGACGGCGTACGACGCGGCCAACGGCAAGAAACGCTGGTTCATCCAGCGCGTGACCCCGCCGCTGACGCTGCGCAATATGCCGGGCCTGGTGATCGCCAACGGCAACGTCTACGCGGCGCAGCCGGCGGGCCGCATCCTGGCGCTGGCGCTGTCGAACGGCGTGCCGCGCTTTGAAGTGCCGCTGTCCGAGCCGCGCGGCGCCACCGAGCTGGAACGCGTGTCCGACATCAGCGGCACGCCGACCGTGTTCGAGAACGACCTGTGCGCCGTGAGCTACCAGGGCAAGGTGGGTTGCCTCGACATCAATACGGGCGTGGCGCGCTGGACCAAGCCGGCGTCGTCGGACGTGGGCGTGGGCGTGGACCAGCGCTTCGTCTTCGTGTCGGACGAAAAGGGCGCGGTACAGGCCTTTGCCCGCGAAGGCGGCGCCTCGGCCTGGAAGAACGACAAGCTGGCGTACCGCCGCCTGTCGGCCCCGGTGTCCTATGGCCGCTTCGTGGCCGTGGGCGACGTAGAAGGTTATGTGCACTTCCTGTCGCGGGAAGACGGCACGATGTTAGGCCGGATCGCCACCGACGGCAGCCCCATCAAGGCGGCGCCGCTATTGGCCGGTTCGAATGTGATTTTCCAAACCCAGAATGGGACTGTGGCCGCGATCGCGGTCGAATAAAAATAAGATGAAGCCGGTAATTGCACTTGTTGGTCGCCCGAACGTCGGGAAATCGACCTTATTCAATCGACTGACCCGCTCGCGCGATGCGCTGGTGGCGGACCTTCCTGGCCTGACGCGCGATCGTCACTACGGCGAGGGCCGCGTCGGCAACCGTCCGTTCCTGGTCATCGATACCGGCGGTTTCGAGCCGGTCGCCAAGGAAGGCATCATG
>CBHWEO010000410.1:0-3052 GCA_966112955.1 uncultured Duganella sp.
GAAATCCTGCAGATGCGCCTGCAGCGCCTGACCGGCCTGGAACAGGACAAGATCGTCAACGAATACAAGGACGTGATGGCCCTGATCGCCGACCTGCTGGACATCCTGTCCAAGCCGGCCCGCGTGACCGCCATCATTACCGACGAACTGAACGCCTCCAAGCTGGAATTCGGCGAAAAGGATCCGCGCCGCTCGACCATCGAGAACAACGCGACCGACCTGGAAACCGAAGACCTGATCACGCCGCAGGACATGGTGGTGACCTTATCGCACATGGGTTATATGAAGGCCCAGCCGCTGTCCGAATATCGCGCCCAGAAGCGCGGCGGCCGCGGCAAGCAGGCGGCGGCGACCAAGGACGAGGACTGGATCGACCAGCTGTTCATTGCCAACACCCACGACTACATCCTGTGCTTCTCCAACCGCGGCCGCATGTACTGGCTGAAGGTGTGGGAAGTGCCGCAGGGCTCGCGCACTTCGCGCGGCAAGCCGATCGTGAACATGTTCCCGCTGCAGGACAACGAAAAGATCACTGTGGTGCTGCCGCTGTCGGGCGAAAACCGCACCTTCCCGGAAGACCACTACGTCTTCATGTCGACCAGCCTGGGCACCGTGAAGAAGACCCCGCTGAAGGACTTCTCCAACCCGCGCAAGGCCGGCATCATCGCCGTGGACCTGGACGAGGGCGACTTCCTGATCGGCGCCGCGCTGACCGACGGCAAGCACGATGTGATGCTGTTCTCCGACGCCGGCAAGGCGGTGCGTTTCGACGAGAACGATGTGCGTCCGATGGGCCGTACCGCGCGCGGTGTGCGCGGCATGAACCTGGAAGAGGGCCAGAACGTGATCGCGCTGCTGGTGGCCGAGAACGAGCAGCAGTCGGTGCTGACTGCCACCGAGAACGGCTTCGGCAAGCGTACCCCGATCACCGAGTACACCCGCCACGGCCGCGGCACCAAGGGCATGATCGCGATCCAGACCTCCGAGCGTAACGGCAAGGTGGTGGCGGCGACCCTGGTGCAGGCGACCGACGAGATCATGCTGATCACGACCGGCGGTGTGCTGATCCGCACCCGCGTGTCGGAGATCCGCGAGATGGGCCGTGCCACCCAGGGCGTGACCCTGATCGCGGTGGAGGACGGCACCAAGCTCTCGGGCCTGCAGCGCATCGTTGAGGCGGACGCCGACGAGCCGGAAGCGGAAGCCGAAAACGGCGAAGCAGCCGAATAAGGCTGACCCGCAACGGGCCCCGTCTGAGCGAATCAGGCCGGGCCCGTTAGTTTTTTAACGATCGACATTCAGAAAGCGCATAAACAAATGAAGAAAATCGTGTTGGCACTGGCGGCCGGCCTGGCATTCACGGCAGGCGCCCATGCTGCGCCGGCTTCCGCATCCGCCGCTGCCCAGGCCTCCGCGCCGGCGGCCGCGCCATCGGCAGCCGACCAGGCCACCATCCGCGCCCTGATGGATTCGATGAATACGCGTTCCAGCCTGCAGGCGAGCCTGCAGCAGCTGTCGAAATCGCTGCCGCAGATGATGCGCGCCAACGCCGAAATGGGCTTGCGCAACAACCCCAAGCTGACGCCGGAACAGCGCCAGGCGGAACTGGCGAAAGTCGAGCAGCAGCTGCCGGCCCTGTCGGCGGCCCTGCAGAAGGAATTCAACGACCCGAAACTGGTGGATGAGATGTACGCCGAGATCGTGCCGCTGTACTCGCGCCACTTCACCGTGGACGAGATGAAGGCCATCACGGAGTTCTACCGCACCCCGGCCGGCAAGAAGGCGCTGCAGGCCATGCCGCAGCTGATGATGGAATCGATGCAGATCGGCCAGAAACTGATGCAGCCGCGCGTGCAGCGCGTGATCGAGCAATTCAAGCAGAAAAAGTAATCGAAGGAGTCTGACGTGGCGAACATCTACAATTTCTCCGCCGGCCCGGCCGTGCTGCCGAAGGAAGTGCTGCAGCAGGCGGCCGCTGAAATGCTGGACTGGCAGGGCAGCGGGATGTCCGTCATGGAGATGAGCCACCGCGGTCCGGAATTCATCTCGATCTACCGCGCCGCCGAGCGCGACCTGCGCGAGCTGCTGTCCGTGCCGGACAACTACAAGATCCTGTTCATGCAGGGCGGCGGCCTGTCGCAGAATGCCGTGCTGCCGATGAACCTGTGCGCCGGCGCCGACAGCACCATCGATTTCATCCAGACCGGTTCCTGGTCGTCCAAATCGATCAAGGAAGCGGCCCGCTATGCGCGCGTCAACGTGGCCGCCTCGTCGCAGGCCACCGGCTTCGACCGCGTGCCGGACCAGGCGGAGTGGAAGCTGACGCCGGGCGCGGCCTACCTGCACGTCTGCACCAACGAGACCATCGACGGCGTGGAGTTCAACTTCGTGCCGACCGCCCAGGGCGACACCACGCTGGTAGCCGACATGTCCTCGCACATCCTGTCGCGGCCCGTGGACGTCAGCAAGTACGGCGTCATCTTCGGCGGCGCGCAAAAGAATATCGGTCCGGCCGGCGTCACCGTGGTGATCGTGCGCGATGACCTGATCGGCAAGGCGCTGCCATTCTGCCCGTCGGCGTTCGACTTCAAGAACGTGGCGGACAATGAATCGATGTACAACACGCCGCCCACCTACGGCATTTATATCGCCGGCCTGGTGTTCCAGTGGCTGAAGAAGCAGGGCGGCGTGGCCGCCATGGAAAAGCGTAATATTGAAAAAGCCGAGCTGCTGTACCAGGCGCTCGATGCCGACGACTTCTACCAGAACCGCGTCGCAAAAGAATACCGCTCGCGCATGAACATCCCGTTCTACCTGCGCGACGAATCGAAAAATGAAGCATTCCTGGCCGGCGCGAAGGCGCGCGGGCTGTTGCAGCTGAAGGGCCACAAGTCCGTCGGTGGTATGCGGGCATCGATCTATAACGCGATGCCGATCGAAGGCGTGCAAGCGCTGGTCGACTACCTCAATGAATTTGCAGGGCGCCGATAGAACCGGGGAAACCGGAAAACCGGGGTCATACCCCGAGGGTCTGACCCCGGTTTTCCGGTTC
>CBHWEO010000411.1:0-3048 GCA_966112955.1 uncultured Duganella sp.
ACAGCGCGACGGATTTCTTGGCCCGCGGCGCGGCCGGCACGCTGGCCCCGGAGTCGGGTGCGGGGTCGAGCGTGGGGTCGGTTGCGGCAAGCTTCGAGGCAGGCATCCGTGTCTCCTTGGGCACTGCGGATGAGGGTGGGGATGGGTTTGGGGGCTTCAGCCGAAGAACAGCGCTTCCACGTTGGCCGGCAGCGGCGTGCCGGTGGCCTGCGCGCGCTGCAGCAGCGACCAGTAATAGCGGTAGCTGGCGCGGTCGTGCAGCTGCCCTTCATGGCGGATCGGCGCCCAGTTGTTTTCGTGCGCGGCGAGCAGGATCTGGCTGGCGGCGCCGATCTCGTCAGCGCCGGGGCGGAACGCCGCCACGATCGGCGCGATCTGGCCCGGATGGATGCTCCACTTGCGCAGGTAGCCGAATTCGCAGCGCGCGCGCAGCGCATCGTCGCCGGCGCGCTGCGGCGCCAGCACGTCGGTGCTGACGTTGTGCGACGGCACCTTGCCGTGGCGGTGGCAGGCGGCGGAAATCTCCAGCATGGCGCGCCGCACCAGCGGGTGCTCGAACTGCTGCGGCGAGCGCATGGCGTCGCCGGGAATCGCGCCGTGGTGGGCCGAGACAAAGTCCATCAGCCCGAAGCTAAGGCATTCCACCTGCACCAGCGCGGCGATGTCGAAGGCCTGCTCCAGCGCGGCATGGGTTTCGATCAGCACATGGATCGGGATATGGCGGGCAATGCCGGCGCTGCGCGCGACCTGGTTGACATGGTCGGTCACGCGCGCGACCTCGACCACGTCGGTGACCTTGGGCACCACCACATAGGCCAGCCGCGCCCCGGCGGCGCGCACCAGCACGTCGACGTCCTGGCGCCAGGTGGAATGGGCCGGGTCATGGATGCGCACGCCCACGCGGTTGTGGGCATTGAGCGGGCTGTTGACCAGCTGCGCGCACAGTTCGGCGTGCTCGCGCTCATGGCCCACGGCGGCGCCGTCCTCGCAGTCGAAGGTGATGTCGAAGACCGGGCCAAGCTCTTGTTGCAGGGCCAGCGACTTGCGCATCAGCTTTTCGCTGCCCGCGTAATGGTCACACACCGGCAGCTGGACCGGGATGGCTTCGCCCTGGAACAAGACCTCGGAAGGATGCACGTGGATTCGGAAAGTTGAAGTTGGCGGACAGGGCAGGGCGCCTGGGCGCTGCCTATGAAAAAACCGGGGTCCGCGCCGATTCTTGAATCGTTGCGGAACCCCGGTCTTTCCTCGAGCGTTCGGAAGATCAGCCCAGCAGATGCTGCACGCCGGCCTTTTCTTCTTCCAGTTCCTTCAGGGTGATGTTGATCTTTTCCTGGCTGTAGGCGTCGATCTCCAGACCCTTGACGATTTCGTACTTGCCGTTGGCGGTGGTGACCGGGTAGCCGAACATGGTGTCGGCCGGGATGCCGTACTCACCGTTGGACGGGATGCCCATGGTGACGACCTTGCCGTTGCTGCCCAGCACCCAGTCGCGCACGTGGTCGATGGCGGCATTGGCGGCCGAGGCGGCCGACGACAGGCCACGCGCCTCGATGATGGCGGCGCCGCGCTTGCCGACGGTCGGCAGGAACACGTCGTTGTTCCACACCGGATCGTTGATCAGGTCCTTGACGCTCTGGCCGTCGACGGTGGCGTAGCGGTAGTCGGCGTACATGGTCGGGCTGTGGTTGCCCCACACGAACAGCTTCTCGATCGACGACACCGGCTTGCCGGTCTTGGCGGCGATCTGCGACAGCGCGCGGTTGTGGTCCAGGCGCAGCATCGCGGTGAAGTTCTCGCGCGGCAGGTTCGGGGCCGACTTCATGGCGATGTAGGCGTTGGTGTTGGCCGGGTTGCCGACCACCAGCACCTTGACATTGCGGCTGGCGACTTCGTCCAGCGCCTTGCCCTGCACCGTGAAGATCTGGGCGTTGGCTTCGAGCAGGTCCTTGCGCTCCATGCCCTTGCTGCGCGGACGGGCGCCCACCAGCAGGGCCACGTCGGCGTCCTTGAAAGCAACCTTGGGGTCATCGGTGATGACCACGCCGGCCAGCAGCGGGAACGCGCAGTCTTCCAGTTCCATCACCACGCCCTTGACGGCTTGCTGGGCTTGCGGGAGGTCGAGCAGTTGGAGGATGACCGGCTGGTCTTTGCCCAGCATGTCGCCGTTGGCGATGCGGAACAGCAGGGAGTAGCCGATCTGGCCAGCGGCGCCGGTCACTGCGACGCGCATTGGGGCTTTAGCCATGAGTAAATCTCCAAACGATAGAAGGGGGAATGCCGGTCGGTGGCGCGCCGGCGCCATGCAGGGGCGCGCGGTGTGTCACCGGGTGCTGGTTGTCGCCACAGCGGGGAGCGGCCGTCCGCCGGAGCCAGGTGGCGGGGCCGGTGGGGGAGAGCCACAACGGGTCATGGTGATGCAACAAGGCGTTAGTCTACTGCGAAGCGAGGCGCCATTTCCAGACCGTGCCGCCGCGGGCGCGGTACATTTCCGTCCTGGGGCGGCAGCTGACGGGCCTGGGGGCGGGCACTCGCGGGCGTGGACCAGCGCGAGTGTAGGCCCGGCCTCTTCATCCTGTCAATTCATATGTCTTATATAAGACATAAGACAATTAACGTAAGGCTGGACGTTACTCGCCCTTTTGTGGTGAAATCGCGCTATGTCCTCCCTGCCTACGTCCCTGACCGGCGCGGCCACACCCGGCGCGCAGGAATCTGGCGCCGCCACGCCTGGCGCCGGGACGCAGCCGCTTTCGCCGCCAGCGCCGGCCGCCGCGCCGCAGGCCGCCCCGCAAACTGGTGCCGCTTCAGGTGCCTCTCCTGGTCCCGCTTCCGGTCTGCAGTCAGTGCCATCGCCCACGTTCAGCCCGCTTTACCAGCAGATCAAGGCGCTGATCACGCGCAGCCTGCAATCCGGCGAATGGAAGCCGGGCGAGATGATTCCCAGCGAGATGGAGCTGGCGTCGCGCTACAAGGTCAGCCAGGGCACGGTGCGCAAGGCCATCGACGAACTCGCCGCCGAGAACCTGGTGGCGCGCCGCCAGGGCA
>CBHWEO010000412.1:0-3047 GCA_966112955.1 uncultured Duganella sp.
GCATACCGCGCAGCGATCTCGCCCATCTTCTGCATCATCTCGGCATGCATCTGCAGTTCGAGCTTCTCGTTGCCCGGCGGCAGCTTGGGCAAGGCGGTGGGGCCAGCAGTGCCGCCCATCATCGACTGGCACGAATGCATCATGGCCATCATGGACGCGTCGCCGCCCATGGGTTTGTCGCTGCCCATCATCCCGTGTTGCATCGGCATGTCCGCCTTGCTGGCAGCGGGCGCGGATGCCGGCTGTGCGCCGGCGGCGACCGGCGCCGCGAGCGCGGTCAGGGCAGCGCACAGGAATGCGGTGTGGATTGAGATTCGGTTCATGGCGATTCCTCGATCGATCTGGCAATTCGAGATACTCGGCGGCCTGCCGGCGAATCGCCGGCGGCCCCAGAAGCGCACAGCGGCTTCTTCAGGCGTGAGATCGAGGTGGGCGATCCGGGGCGCTCGTTAGAAAGGCAACACTCGGTAGCAGTGGCGCCGCGGGCAGCGGTGTCGTGTCCGAGAGTGGACCGAGCGGCGCCGGCTCCAGCAGCGCAGCAGCTGTGGTGGCCGGGCATGTGGCGGAGTGGCCACACGGAGAAATCTGGTTCGGCAATGGCGCGACGGCGTCCATCGGTTCACAAGGCGCTGGTGACACGGTCACTGCGCCGTTGTGATGTGCCACTTGCAACGCGGCAACCGACATGCCCAAGCAGCGGTCAGTCCCCACCCCTGCAAGGCCGTGCAGAGGCACGGCAAGTAGCACGAGCCAAAGGCAGACGATTCGTACACGGGCCATAGCAAGGATCCATGGCAAATACACGGTTTGACCTGAGTTCGACACGCCACCGCGCTGATGGTTCCCCGCACGGCCACGCCAAGGTGGCCAAGAACTGCTATTCGCCGTCCGCCCGTTGTCGAACCGGGATGAAGACCGGCTTCACATTGGAATCACTCCCCGCGGGGGATTGGCTTGCTCGCAGCCTCTTGCCGCAATTTCCACGCGGCAGGAGATGCAAGCAAGCCGACGCCGATCTTCACAGGCACGATTACGCCCTGGAAGAGGCTGCCGCTGGTTGTTCGCTGCTGCGGTCATCGAAGAACAGGTACTTCACTGCAGCAGCGCCCGCCAGGAGCAGCGCAGCTGGGGCAAGCCCGCACAGAAATGACATCACCATGTACACGTCAATGCTCCTTTCGCACTTGTGGATTAATCGGCCCAAGGGCCACAGATCCATGATCCCAAAAACATATTCCTGCCTTCGTAGTGTCTTTATTTCGATGTAGCAGTGGAGGACGCAACGAAACTGCCGGACTCAGAAAGCCTACTTCATTGCCGTGACGACGTAGTCCTTCCCCGACTGCACGAATTCGAACTCCACCGTTTGCCCTTCGGCCACCTTGCCCAGCAACGTCTGGTCGCTGACCTTGAAGCCCATGGTCATGGCGGGCCAGTTCAGGCTGGGTACCGGACCGTGCGCCAGGGTCACGACACCGGCCTTGGCATCGACTTTCTTGACCGTGCCCTTGGCCTTGTGGGCGGCGCCCTTGGCATCGGATGGCATCTTGCCCATCGGCATGCCTTTCATGCCGTCCATGTTGGACTGGGCGAATACGGCCGCGGAGCCGAAGGCAAGGGTGACAGCCATGGTGGCAAGCGCAATCTTCTTCATCGGGGATCTCTCCGTTGGGTTTCCAGTGGAAGGTAGGAAAGCGCCGGTGGTCATCTGGGTTTGGCCACCGGCAGCGAATACGGCTTTACCGGCCGTGCATCGTCTCGTGGCATGCCGCCATCATTGACATGCCCGTGCCGGGCTTCATCGGGTGGCCGGGCATGGCGGAGGGGCCGGTGGCGGGCGCGGCGTCGCCCGCGACGCGATCGACCGCCTGCAGCGCCGTGACGGTCAGCTTGCCGTCCACCAGCGCCAAGACAAGGGCCACCGTTTTCCCGGCGGCGATGCCTGTGCCGTTGACGGCCGGATGCACCGGGAAGTCCATCGTCATGGCTGGCATGCCCAGGCTGGGGATGTCCTGATGGGCCACCGTCAGCAGCCGCTGCTGGGCGTCGAAGTCGACGAGCTGACCAATGGCCAGGTGCACGGCCGGTGTCACGGGTGGCACCTGCGAGGACGTGGCAGGCGGTGGCTCGGTAGCTTGCACCGCCACGGCGGCCACAGCCAGCGCTGCAGCGCCAATCAGAATGCGAAGTGGCTTAGCTTGCATGGACAACCTCCTGATATCAAGAAGTGAATGGCCGGCCATCAGTGACCGGTGCGTGGTTGGCCGGACAGGCCCGGCGGATTGCCTGGGCGCCGGCGGACAGCCTTGAGGGTGATCCGCTTGGCTTGTCGAAGTGCTGGTCCGGCTTCATCAGGTCGTATCAGTACAGCACCGCGCGCTCGACCGAGGCCGCTGGCACGGCCGGGGCGGCGGCCTGTTTGGCAGACGCGCGCGACGCGGTGCGCCAAGTGACCAAGCCCATGCCCAGCAGCGCGACGGCGGCAGCGATCTTCTTGGTTTGGATTTCCATGGCGGTCAGTTGGCGATCAAGGTGATTACGCGCGCGCGCAGGTCCGCGCGCTCGGCGTCCAGGGCCAGGACCACCAGCTCCGCGACGGTGGCCAAGCCGCGTCCGCGCTCGGTGCGGGCCTGCGCCAGCTGCGCCCGGGCCTTGCGCTTGGCGCGGTTGGGCACGTCCTGCATCACGCCGATGCGCTGCATCGTCATGAAGTCGCGGCTGAGGCGCCAGCGGTCGACGCCCGTGACGGGCAGGTTCTCCACGCCCACCGACAGGCGCGGGTCCGGCAGCGCGGCGGCGGCCGGCTCGACGGCCTGGGCGCCGGCCGCAGCGGCCTGCCGGGCGCGCACGGCGGGCGAGACCTGGCGAGCCAGCTCCACCGCCTCGGTGAACGACAGCTCGGCCTGCGCGGAAGGGACGTGCAAGACGGCAAGCACCAGCGTGCAGGCTGCGGCCAAGCGGCGCAGCCGGGGCTGCCGGAGCAGGGCAGCAGCGGGGGGGGGGGGGGCCGGGGGCCCCCCCCCCGCGCGCCCCGCGCGGGCGAACGG
>CBHWEO010000413.1:0-2997 GCA_966112955.1 uncultured Duganella sp.
CCAGCAGGTAGGTCGCTTCGGCGTTGCCGAAACCGGCGTCGATGTCGGCGATGATGGGCACGACGTGGGTGACGTGGTTGTCGATCTTTTGCTGGATGGCGGCCTTTTCGGCGCCGGTGGCGGCGTCGAGCTGGCGGAACAGGCCGCCCAGTTCACGGGCGTCGGCCTGGCGCAGGAAGGTGTACAGCTCGCGGATCAGTGCGCTGACCGCGGTCTTTTCGTGCATCGACTGGTCCGGCAGCGGGCCGAACTCGGAGCGCAGCGCGGCCACCATCCAGCCGGACAGGTACAGGTAGCGGCGTTCGGTGCTGTTGAAGTGCTTCTTGATGGAAATCATCTTCTGCTGGCCGATAAAGCCGTGCCAGCAGCCCAGCGACTGGGTGTACTTCGACGGGTCCGCGTCATAGGCGGCCATGTCGGCGCGCATGATCTTGGCGGTGTACTTGGCGATGTCCAGGCCCGTCTTGAACTTGTTCTGCGCGCGCATGCGGGCAGCGTACTCGGGGTTGATGGCGTTCCAGGCGCTGCCCTGGGTTTCTTTCAAAGCAGCCACTGCCTTGATGTCGTCTTGATACTGGGCCATGTCAGTTTCCTAAGAGAAGGCGCGTTTGAGAAAAATCGTTTGGCGTGCCGACCGTGGGTCGAAGCAAACAGCGTGGACTCATTGTAGGGGGATCTGGCTCGGTTGCGGCCTAGTCTTATATAAGACATAAGACTTTGTTTGTCTTTATATTTCAATGGGTTAGGCATCAATTTTCATGATGCGGAATGTTTTTTCGCAGAACGAAACCCGGCGCGGCGCTGCCGGCAGCAGAAATCCCACGATGTGAAACGCTCTTTCAGTCAGCGGGCAGAAGCTGCTCCAAGCGCCCGCCGCTCGCCGGCTGCGTCACTTTTCCTCTAAAGACTCCGGGGCGGCCCGCCGTTAACCTGATGCGTCCCCCATATCCCAAACAGCACCCAATTCCCCCGCCTTTTCGTGCGAATGGGAACACCCCCGCGCTTCGATAATCCCCGCTGACGAATAGCGGCTGGCCGCTTCGCACGGAGCGTGGATGTCCGAAGACAGCGATCTCGAGAAAACCGAACCCGCCTCACCCCGGCGCCTGGAAAAGGCGCGCGAGGAGGGGCAGGTGGTGCGTTCGCGCGAGCTGGCCACGTTCGTGATGCTGATTGCCGGCGTGACCGGCCTGTGGACGCTGGGCGGCCACCTGGGCCGCAGCCTGAACCAGGTGATGCAGGGCGCGTTGCGCTTCGAGCCGGCGACGGCGTTCGATCCGTCGCGCATGCTGTCGCGCTTTGCGCTGATGGTGTGGGACAGCCTGCTGGCCTTCCTGCCGTTGCTGCTGCTGTTCGGCGTGGCCGCGCTGGCCGCGCCGCTGCTGCTGGGGGGGTGGGTGTTCTCGGCCAAGTCGTTCGCGCCGCAGTTCTCGCGCCTGTCGCCGCTGGCGGGGCTGGGGCGGATGTTTTCCGCGCATTCGCTGGTGGAGCTGCTCAAGGCGGTGGCCAAGTCGCTGCTGGTGGGGGCGGTCGGCGCGTGGGTGCTGTGGCGGCGCTTGCCCGAGGCCATCGCGCTGATGAATGCGCCGGTGCAGGAGGCGCTGCTGCACATGGTTGACCTGGTGATGTTCTGCTGCCTGGTGGTGTCGCTGTCGCTGCTGGTGGTGGCGGCCATCGACGTGCCGTGGCAGTACTGGGAGTTCTTCAAGAAGCTGCGCATGACCAAGGAAGAGGTCAAGCAGGAATTCAAGGAGAGCGAGGGCGACCCGCATATCAAGAACCGCATCCGCCAGCAGCAGCGCGCCATGGCCCGCCGCCGCATGATGACGGAGGTGCCCAAGGCCGATGTGGTGGTGACCAACCCCACCCACTTTGCCGTGGCGCTGCGCTATGAGGAAGGGCGCATGGGCGCGCCGCGCGTGGTGGCCAAGGGCACCGGCGAGGTCGCCGCGCGCATCCGCGCGCTGGCGGCGGAGCACCGCGTGCCGCTGATGTCGGCGCCGCCGCTGGCGCGCGCGCTGCACCGCCATGTGGAGCTGGGCCAGGAAATCCCGGCCGGCCTCTATACCGCCGTGGCCGAAGTGCTGGCCTGGGTCTATCAACTGAAGCACTGGCACTACTCGCAGGGCCCGCAGCCGCAGGCGCCGGCGGACCTGCCGGTGCCCGATGAACTCGCCGTACCGGAAATGCGCGAATGAACGCTCTGAGCAATCTCTTCAACCTGCCCGGCCTGCGCTCGGCCGGCCAGCTCAAGGCCATGACCGGGCCGCTGCTGATCATCCTGATCCTGGGGATGATGATCCTGCCGCTGCCGGCCTTTGTGCTGGACCTGCTGTTCACCTTCAATATCGCGCTGGCGATCATGGTGCTGCTGGTCAGCATGTACACGCAGAAGCCGCTGGATTTTGCGGCGTTCCCGGCGGTGCTGCTGTTCACCACGCTGCTGCGGCTGTCGCTGAACGTGGCGTCCACGCGCGTGGTGCTGCTGGAAGGGCATACCGGTCCGGACGCGGCCGGCAAGGTGGTGGAGGCCTTCGGCCACTTCCTGGTGGGTGGCAACTTTGCCGTGGGCATCGTGGTGTTCGCCATCCTGGTGGTGATCAACTTCATGGTGATCACCAAGGGCGCGGGGCGGATTGCGGAAGTCGGCGCGCGCTTTATGCTGGACTCGATGCCGGGCAAGCAGATGTCGATCGACGCCGACCTGAACGCCGGCCTGATCGACGAAGCCGCCGCCAAGAAGCGCCGCGCCGAGGTGGCGCAGGAATCCGACTTCTACGGCGCCATGGACGGTGCCAGCAAGTTCGTGCGCGGCGATGCCGTGGCGGGCCTGCTGATCATGTTTATCAACGTGGCCGCGGGCATGGTGGTGGGCATGGTCCAGCATGACCTGGACTTCGGCACCGCCGTGCACAACTACACGCTGCTGACCATCGGCGATGGCCTGGTGGCGCAGATCCCGGCGCTGGTGATCTCCACCGCGGCCGGCGTGATCGT
>CBHWEO010000414.1:0-2992 GCA_966112955.1 uncultured Duganella sp.
TCGTCCATGATCTTCTGCGCCATGTCGTTGTCGTAGTTCTTGATGTTGTCCATCACGTTCTGTTCCTGCTCGCCGGACATGAAGTTCAGGATCTCGGCCGCCGCGCGGATGCCGCCCAGCGTCGATTTCTTGATGTTTTCGTTGCCGGACAGGAGCTTGGTCAGCACGTCGTTCAGCTCGCGCAGCGCGGCCGGCTGCACGCCGTCCAGGGTGGCGATGCGCAGCACCACGTCGTTGCGCAGGCGGTCGGTGAAATGGCCCAGGATTTCGCAGGCCTGGTCGCGCTCCAGGTGCACCAGGATGGTGGCGATGATCTGCGGGTGTTCGTTGCGGATCAGTTCGGCCACCGATTGCGAATCCATCCACTTCAGCGACTCGATGCCGGAAGCATCCTTGCCGCCCAGGATGCGCGACAGCAGCACCGAGGCCTTGTCGTCGCCCAGCGCCTTGGTCAGCACCTGGCGGATGTATTCGTCTGAATCGAGGCCCACGGTGGAGGCTGCCGCGTACTGGTCGCGGAAATCGTCCAGCACATCGACCACCATTTCGTGCGGGATGTTCTTCATGGTCGCCATCGACGCGCCCAGCTTGAGCACCTCGCGCGGGCCGAGGAATTTCATGACTTCGGCGGCCTCGGCTTCGCCCATGGCCAGCATCAGGATGGCGGCTTTCTGCAGCCCGGTGTTTTCACTAGTCATTGTTGCCTATCCATTCCTTGATGACGTTGGCGACGATGCGGGGATCTTCCGTCGCGAGTTTCTTCGCCAGCGCCAGGTTGTCGCGGTAGGTGCGGGCAGTGTTTTCTTCCATCTTGGCGATTTCTTCCGCCAGCAATTCTTCCGGTGTCGGGCCGACTGGTTCCACGATAGGCTCCGGTTCTGGTTCGGGCTCCGGCTCGTTGATTTCGTCGATTTTCTTGAATACCGGACGCATCATCGGACGCACGATGCGCAGCAGGATGTAGAGCAGGATCAGGGCCGTGATCAGGAATTTCGCCAGTTCCTTGGCCAGCGGCAGGTTGGCAGGATCGCGCCACCATTCCAGCGGGGCTTCCGGTTCCTTGTCGACCCCATCGAATGGCGCATTGGCCACGCTGACGGAGTCGCCGCGGTCCTGGTTGTAGCCCATGGCTTCCTTGACCAGGCTGTTGATCTTGGCCATCTCATCCGCGCTCAGCGGTTTCACGATGACCTTGCCGTTTTTATCGATGGTCCGACGGTAGTTTACTACGACGCCGACCGTCATGCGCTTCAGTCCGGCCATTGCCTTCTGTTCGTAGCGCACCGTCTTGTCGACCTCATAATTGGTGGTCGATTCCTTATGGCTTGGGCCGGCCGCCGTGGCGGCCGCGCCCCTGCCCCGCAGGCCCGGGGCGCCCGCCGTGCCCCGCGGCGTGGGGGTGAGGGGTGGGGTGGCCACGCCCGGCGGCTGGTTCGACAGCGCGCCCGGAATGCCGCCCGGATTCTGGTTGGCGTTGCCGGACGTTTCGCTGCTCTGCTGGCTGCGGATGGCCGAGGCCGCCGGCGGCGAGTTCGGCTTGTAGGTTTCGGCCGCCTGCTCGATAGCGGAAAAGTCCACGTCGGCCACCGCCTCGGCGCGCACATTGCCTTCGCCCACGATCGGGGTGACGATGGATTCGACCTGCTTGATGACCTGCTTCTGCAGCTCCTGCACATACTTGAGCTGGGAGGCATCGAGGTTCTTGGCGTTATTGGCCGCGTTGCCATTCTTGTTCAGTTCGGACACCAGGTTGCCGGCCTGGTCGACCACGGTCACATTGGCCGGCGACAGTTCCGGCACGGAGGAGGCCACCAGGTGCACGATGGCGCTGACCTGGGCCGGATCGATCATGCGGTTGGCGTGCAGCTGCAGGATGACGGAAGCGGTGGGCTTCTGCTGGTCGCGCACGAAGACCGACGGCTTGGGCAGCGCCAGGTGCACGCGCGCCGACTCGACCGCGCCGATGGACTGGATGGAGCGCGCCAGTTCGCCTTCCAGCGCGCGCTGGTAATTGACCTGTTCCAGGAACTGGGACACGCCCAGCTTCTGGTTTTCCATGACTTCGAAACCGACATTGCCGCCCTTGGGCAAGCCCTGCTGGGCCAGGCGCAGGCGCACGCTGTGCACCTGCTCGGACGGCACCAGGATGGCCTGGCCGCCCTCGGCCAGCTTGTACTTGACCTGCATCTGGTCCAGCGCCGCCGTGATGGCGCCGCCATCCTTGTCGGAGTAGTTGGCGAACAGGACCTTGTAATCCGGTTCCTTGTTCCACATCCACAGGATCAGGATCAGTGCCAGCACACCGGCCACGGCCGCGCCGCGGATCACCATCTTGCCCATCGGCGTCTGTAAGAAGGCGAAGCGGCCCTGCGGCTGCTGCGGGGCATCGGGATCGTCGATATCGATTTGTTCGGCGGCTGCTGCCATGGGTAATCACTGTGGGTTAATGGGCCTGTTGCACATTATCAGGCGCTGTTGCGCCGTTTAAAGGCTGGAATAGCCGGCCGTTTGCCTGCCTGCTCAGGGCTATCCCCTTGCGGCGGGGCCGGTATTCTGGAAGCCTGAAAACAGGAATATTGTATCTTGGAGTCAACTAATGAGAACAGGCGGAATTGATTCTAGCCAAATCCAGGCCATGATCGCGCAGCTGCATGCCGCCGCGACGCGGCCGGCGGCCACACCGCCCGCCATCCAGACCGAGAAGGTGGCGGAAAAGCCGGACTTCACCAACGCCCTGAAAGGTGCGCTGGATGCGGTCCAGGCCAGCCAGGACAAGGCGGAAGGCTTGACCAAGCGTTTTCAGATGGGGGACGACTCGGTCAACCTGTCGGACGTGATGATTTCGATGCAAAAAGCCAGCATCAACTTCCAGGCCACCGTGCAGGTGCGCAACAAGCTGGTGCAGGCCTACCACGACATCATGAACATGCAGGTATAAGATGAAAGTCGGGGTCAGCTCTGGCAATCGGACAAAATGTCCGATTGCCAGAGC
>CBHWEO010000415.1:0-2977 GCA_966112955.1 uncultured Duganella sp.
AACATTTGATAGAAGTGAACGATCTCCTCAACCCGCTGATGGACACCATCACCCATCATCAGTTGTGGCGCGGCCTGGTGCTGCGCGCGGAGTCGCCCAAGCTGTTCGTGCCCCACCTGGACGAGGTGGAAATCGCCGACCGCACCGACGCCGGTTTCAACCGCCGCCTGCGCTACGGCGAAGTAGTGATCGAAGACTGCGTGGTGCTGCATGAGCCCTATGTGGTGCGCTACGACGTGCCGGCGCAGAAGGACATCAGCGCCTCCAGCCTGACCATGACGATCGAAATGCCGCAACCGGATCGCCTGTACGTGCGCTTCCAGTACGACGACGGCCATGACGCGGCGACCGATGCCGCCAACGCCATGTACGACGACTTCCGCCGCTCCGCCTACCAGGAGTCGGACATCGACACCATTCGTGTGCTGCGCGAACTGGCCAGCCAGGGCCGCCTGGATTCAACCCTGAACTGACGCCGCGCCATTGCGTCAGCAGCCGGGCGTGCAGTCCGGCACCGGCTTGGGCGGAGGCGGCGGTTTCTGCAGCTCCTTCGCCAGGTCGCGCAGCGCGGTGCGCAAGCCTTCCTCCACCACCGGGTGATAGAAGGGCATGTCCAGCATCTGGTCCACCGTCAGGCCCGCCTGGTGGGCCCATGCCAGCAGGTGGCCGATGTGCTCGGCGCGCGGCCCCACCATCTCGGCGCCAAGGAAGCGCCCGCTGCCGTACTCCCCATACACCCGCAGCATGCCTTTGTTCTGGCGCATCACGCGGCTGCGGCCCTGGTCGTCGAAACTGACGGCGCCGATCGCGAAATGTTCGCGTCCATTCGATAGTTCCTTGTAGCCCGGACCCACGGTGGCGATCTGCGGTTCGCTGAAGGTGATGGCAAGCGGCGTGCGGCGCAGGCCAGGCTTCACGTCGGGATAGCTGGCGGCGTTGGCGCCGGCGATCTTGCCCTGGTCGGCCGCTTCCGGCAGCAGGGGCAGTTCGGCGCTGGCGTCGCCGGCAATGAAGATGCTGCTGTCGCCGCAACGCATGGTGTGGCGGTCGAATCTGGGCACGCCCTTCATGTCCAGCGCCAGGCCGGCATGGTCCAGGCCGAGGCCGGAAACGTTCGGCGTGCGGCCGGTGGTGACCAGCACGTAGTCGTATTGTTCGACCTGCTCCTCGCCGTCGGCATGGCGGGTGCGCAGCTCCAGCCCTTCGCCGTGGCGCTCGATGCCCGCCACTTCGGTGCGGAAGCGGATGTCCAGTTCGTCGCCCAGCGCCTGGGACGCGGCGGCCAGCACATGCGGATCCTTCAGCTGCGCCACGCTGCTGCCGCGCGCAATGATGGCCACTCGCACGCCGAGGCGGTGCAGGGCCTGGCCCAGCTCCAGCCCGATCACGCCGGCGCCGATCACGGCCACGGAACGCGGCAGGTCGGTCCACTCGAACACGGCATCGCTGGTGATGACGCGCGGGCCGGCGGCTGCCCAGGCGGATGGCAGGTCCGGGCTGGAACCGGTGGCGATGACGACCGCGCGGGCCGCGACTTCCAGGTTGGCGCCGATCTGCAGGCGGTTGGGGGCGGTAAAACGCGCCCGGCCATGCAGCTTGTCCTCGGCCGGCATGGCGGCGACATTGGCCAGCACGAAGCCGACAAAGCGGTCGCGTTCACTGCGCACGCGCGCCATCACGGCCTTGCCGTCGATCTTCAGTGGGCCGGGCAGGACGCCGAAGCCCGGCGCTTCGCGCACCGCATGCGCCGCCTCGGCAGCGGCGATCAGCAGCTTGCTCGGCATGCAGCCGACGCGGGCGCACGTGGTGCCGTGCGGGCCATCTTCGATCAGCACCGCGTGCTTGCCCGCGTTGCGTGCCGCCCGGTACGCGCTGAGCCCAGCCGTGCCGGCGCCAATCACCGCCACGTCGCACTGAATCGTCTCCATCCTTGCCTCCGGTATTGATAATGCATTAGTATGACTTATCTTATTGCGCTTGTATTAAGCACATCTTATGGAAAATCTGGACTACCGCGCGCTGGCGGTGCTGGATGCCGTTGCCAGCCATGGCAGCTTCGAAAAGGCGGCCAATGCGCTCGGCATCAGCCAGCCGGCCGTTTCCCAGCGTATCAAGGCGCTCGAGGACGCGGTGGGCAGGCTGCTGATCGTGCGCGGTTCCCCCGCCGAAGCCACGGGCCTGGGCCAGCGCCTCATCTCGCACTACCGCAACGTCAAACTGATGGAGGCTGCGCTCGACATTGACCTCGGCCACCAGACCAGCATGCCGGAAATTGCAATGGCTGTCGATGCCGCCAGCCTGGCGACCTGGTTCCCGCTGGCCTTGCGCCCGCTGCTGTCGCCGCCGCGCTGCCAGCTGGACGTGGAGTGTGCCGAGCGCGAAGTGGCCCTGCACCTGATGCGCGAAGGCGCGGTGTTCGGCTGCGTGGCGGCGCGCGCCGAAGTGCCGTCGCCGGCGGCGGCCGGATCCTCGGCCACGCCGCTCGGTTCCATGCGCTATGTGTGCGTGGCGGCGCCGGCGTTTGCGGCGCACTGGTTCGGCGATGGCTTCACCGTGGATGCCCTGGCGCTGGCGCCGGCCGTGGTGCATGAGCGTGACCTGATGGCGCGCTTCCTGGCGCGCGAGGCGGGCTATGTGCGGCCGTTCCCGCATCACACGCTGCCGCTGTCGACGGCCTTGAACGATACGCTGTTCGGCGGGCTGGCTTACGGATTGCTGCCTTACCTGCAGGCGGCGCAAGCGCTGGCGCAGGGCGCGCTGGTGGACTTGCTGCCGGGGCGCTACATCGACGTGGCGCTGGACTGGCATGCGTGGGAACTGGATACGCCGTTCACCCATGCGCTCAATGAGCAGATTGTGGAAACGGCACGGCGCTACCTGGTGCAGCCTTGAAAACCGCGAGAACCGGGCCACCCGGGGGCGACCCTGGGGGGGGGGCGCCGGGTTTGCGGGTATCGCGGGTGAAAAAAACACCCGG
>CBHWEO010000416.1:0-2941 GCA_966112955.1 uncultured Duganella sp.
GCGGCTGGAGCGGAAGTCGCAGGTCTTCGGCTTGGCTACCTGGTGTTCGCAGACATAGGCCAGGCCCATCTCGTACACGCCGCCGCCGCACTTCGGGCACGGGCCGAGCGGGGTCTGGCCGCTGAAGTCGACGCCTTCGCCTTCTTCGCCTTCCTCATCGTTCTGGCCGAAGTCGAATTCCAGCTTGAAGTTGTTGATGTCCTCGTCGCGCACGATGCGCAGGATGGCCGCGAACGGACGGCCCATCTTGGAGCGGAAGCCTTGCAGCGGGCCGATGGTGCGCTCGCGCAGCAGCTGTTCCACTTCCTCGATTTCGAACTGGCGGCCGCCCGGCACCTTGGTCATCGAGAACTCGCACTTGGTGCAGGCGAAGCGGCGGTAGTTTTCCTTGACCACGCCGCCGCAGTTCGGGCACGGAGCCTTCAGCGTGGCGTAATCGCCCGGGATGGTGTCGTCCGTGTATTCCTTGGCGCGCTTGACGATGATCTGGGTCATCTGGGCGATTTCGCGCATGAACTCCTCGCGCGAGATCTTGCCCTTTTCCATCTGCGACAGCTTGTATTCCCACTCGCCGGTCAGTTCCGGCGCGGTCAGTTCGTTCACGCCCAGGCCGCGCAGCAGCGTCATGAGCTGGAAAGCTTTCGCGGTCGGCATCAGTTCGCGGCCTTCGCGCAGCAGGTACTTCTCGCCCAGCAGGCCCTCGATGATGGCCGCGCGCGTGGCCGGCGTTCCCAGGCCCTTGCCGGCCATGGCATCGCGTAGCTCGTCCGAGTCCACCAGCTTGCCGGCGCCTTCCATGGCGGACAACAGCGTCGCTTCCGTATAGCGTGCGGGAGGCTTGGTCACCAGGCCGTTCGCCGTGACCTTTTCGGTCAGGACCTTCTCGCCCTTGGCCACCGGCACCAGGTTGCCGCCGCCTTCCTTGTCGTCGTCGCTTGCGGCATCCTTGCCGTAGATCGCCAGCCAGCCCGGATTGGTCATCACCTTGCCCTCGGTCTTGAACTGGTGGCCCGCCACTTCGGTGTAGCGGGTGGTGACCAGGAATTCCGCGGCCGGGAAGAACACCGCCATGAAGCGGCGGGTGACCAGGTCGTACAGCTTCTGTTCCGGCTCGCTCAGGCCCTTGGGCTGGATGCCGGTCGGGATGATCGCGAAGTGGTCGCTGATCTTGGCGTTGTCGAAGATGCGCTTGTTCGGCTTGACCCAGCCCTTGTCCAGGATCTGCTTGGCGAACTGGTTGTAATTGTGGTTGTCCTTCAGGACTTCCAGCGTGTCCTTGACGGTCGGCAGGTAGTCTTCCGGCAGGTGGCGCGAATCGGTACGCGGGTAGGTCAGCACCTTGTGCTTTTCGTACAGCGCCTGCGCCAGGCCCAGGGTGTTCTTGGCGGAGAAGCCAAAGCGCGAGTTGGCTTCGCGCTGCAGCGAGGTCAGGTCGAACAGGCCGGGCGACATCGAGGTGGTCGGCTTGGACTCCTCGGTGACATTACCCTGCTTGCCCTTGCAGGCCAGCGCGATCGAATCGGCGGCGGCCTTGCTCCACAGGCGCTCGGCCTTCTTTTCCGGATCGTTCTCGTCCTTCTTGAAGTTGGTGTCCAGCCAGCGGCCTTCGTACACGCCGGCGGCGCACACGAACTCGGCGCGCACTTCCCAATAGTCGCGCGGCACGAACTTCTTGATCTTCTCCTCGCGCTCGACCACGATCGACAGGGTCGGCGTCTGCACGCGGCCCACGGTGGTCAGGTAGAAGCCGCCCTCCTTCGAGTTGAAGGCGGTCATGGCGCGGGTGCCGTTGATGCCGATCAGCCAGTCCGCTTCCGAGCGGCAACGGGCGGCATCGGCCAGCGGCAGCATTTCCTCGTCGCTGCGCAGGTGGGTGAAGCCCTCGCGGATGGCGTTCGGCGTCATCGACTGCAGCCACAGGCGCTTGACCGGCTGCTTGGCCTTGGCGTTCTGCGCAATCAGGCGGAAGATCAGCTCACCTTCGCGGCCCGCGTCGCATGCGTTGATCAGGGTGGTGACATCCTTGCGCTTGATCAGCTTGTTCAGCACCTTAAGGCGCGATTCGGTCTTGGCGATCGGGTTCAGCGCGAAGTATGGCGGGATCACCGGCAAATGGGTGAAGGTCCATTTGCCGCGCTTGACGTCATGCTCTTCCGGCACAGCGATTTCCAGCAGGTGGCCCACTGCGGAAGACAGCACGTAGTCGTCGGATTCGAAATACTCATCGTGCTTGCTGAATCCGCCAAGGGCTTTCGCGATGTCGTTCGCGACAGATGGTTTCTCAGCGATGATGAGGGCTTTACTCATATTTATAGTTCTCGTCGGTGTATGCGGCAGCGCGCATAATACAACATTCGCAAGTAAAAGCTGGCCTGTGGCTTCATATGGAAGTCACAATGCTGCAAATATTATTACGGAAACGGCCGGCGCAGGGCAACGCCGGCAAGAGTGCGCTCAGTGCAACAGGCGTGGCGCCTGGTCTTCCTCGGCGCCGAACAGGTCGTCGAACATCAGGGCGTCCGGTTCCTTGCCCTGGCTCCACAGCAGCATCAGCACGATGATCTTCAGCTTGCCCAGCGACACCGGGGCTTCGTCCAGCGCCAGGGCGCGTTCGATGACGATTTCACGTTGCAGCGGGGACAGCAGGCCGGCGCTCTCCAGGAACTGGATGAAGCCGACGGCAGGAGCGCCCAATACGTCCAGCTCCTGGCGCACGTAGAAACGCGTGCCAGTCGATGCGGCCGTCAGCGACTGCTCGCCACCAGCCATGGCAGCGAGATCGTTCAGCCAGACCAGCGCCTCGGAAATTTCCACGTCGTCGAAACCGACTGCGGAAAGTTTCTTTGCCAATGCTGCGGGTTCAGGGCAGGCATCAGGGCGGTAATAGGTCTCGTACAGGTAAACCAGGATGTCAAACATGGCGCTACTTTAGCAGCATCTG
>CBHWEO010000417.1:0-2904 GCA_966112955.1 uncultured Duganella sp.
TGGTTCGACGACCCGCGCGTACTTGATGAACGGCAGCGCTTCATGCAGGAGCACCTTGGCGTCGAATGGCAACGGGTTGCGCCGGCAGATTTCGCCGAGCGGGCACGCAGCCAGCGCTATTTCGGCGCCCTGTATGAAGAAAATGCCTTCCACTTCCACCCGCTGAAATACGCTCAGGGTCTGGCCCGCGCGCTGTATGCGGGCGGTGTGCGCGTGCATGAGGCGAGCCGCGCCACCGCCATTGAGGCGAGGCCGCGTACGTCCGGCGCCGCCGCAAGCGGGGGCGGAGGCTGGCGGGTTGCCACCGCAGGTGGTGAGGTCCTGTGCGACGAGGTGGTGGTCTGCTGCGGCGGCTATATCGAACGCCTGTACCCGGCGCTGGCAGGCGCGATCCTGCCGATCGCCACCTATGTGATGGTGACCGAACCGCTTGGCGCCCGCATGCCGCAAGCGTTGGCAACCGACGCCGCCATCTACGACACGCGTTTCGCCTTCGACTATTACCGCCCGCTGCAGGACAGGCGCCTGCTGTGGGGCGGCCGCATTTCGATCCGCTCCCGCAGCCCGCAAGACGTGGCGCGGCTGCTGTACGAAGACATGCTGAAAGTCTACCCGCAACTGGCCGGCACCAAGGTCGACTACGCCTGGAGTGGCTTGATGAGTTACGGCCGCCACAAGATGCCGCAACTGGGTAAGCTGCCGAACGGCGTGTGGTACGGCATGGGCTTCGGCGGGCACGGTGTCGGCCCCACTTCGCTGGCGGGCGACGTGCTCGCCGCCGCCCTGATGGGGGAACTCAGCAAGGTCGAGCAATTCGCGGCCTGGGGCCTGCCCACCACCGGCGGCCCCGCCGGCTTATTGGCCGCCCAGCTCACTTACTGGTACTACGAATTGCGCGATTGGATGCGCCAGTAGCGAGTGGTTCGCGATTTCGGTCGAAAGTCTTATTCGTTCTTATTCACTCTCTTTTGCTCTTGTTTGAACTTTTTTACTCTTAAACCGGTCCAAGTCGGCATGCCCTTTTGAAAAAGAAGGAGGACTGCCATGACCAAAATACTCTTCGGTTTGCCGGCCTCGCTTGAAACATACCAGGGTCTCGGGAACTTCATGTACGCCCACGATATAACGCGGGAAATGTACGAGGTTGTTGATGAGGTAATTGGCGCCTGGATGAGTGCCTATGAGGCGGCGCAGGCCCAGCGCTCAGCGCCAAGGCTCGACCCATGTTGAAGGTTCGGAGTTGCGTTTCGAGGGCAAGTCCGTTTCGCCGGCGCAGTTCGTCAACGCAGTCGGGGGCGTGAATCGGAACGCATGGAAAACTATCTGGATTCGCTTTCCGAAAGAGGATGAATGGAAACCTGCGGTGTCGATGCGCAAGGAAATCAGCGAATTTAAGAGCAAACGAGAGCGAACAAGAGGCAATAAGAGCGAATAAGTCGATTTAAGAGTTTTGAGGCAGATAAGGCAGGGCACACCGCTCCCTGCGATATGGCCTGCGGCAAGGGCGCGCGGGCGGCCTCGATTTCGTGGTAAGTTCGACAATGGATTGGTGCCGCTGCCGTCTGGCCGCTCCTAGGCGGAGACCTGTCCGCCGGGGTATAATGCCCGATTCGCTTTTTCCCACATTTTGATTCCCAGCATGCTTTCTACCGCTAACATCACCATGCAGTTCGGCGCCAAGCCGCTGTTCGAGAACATTTCCGTCAAATTTGGCGATGGCAACCGCTACGGCCTGATCGGCGCGAACGGCTGCGGCAAGTCGACCTTCATGAAAATCCTGGGCGGCGACCTGGAACCGTCGGCCGGCAATGTGAGCCTGGACGCCAATGAGCGCCTCGGCAAGCTGCGCCAGGACCAGTTCGCGTACGAGGAAATGCGCGTGCTGGACGTGGTGATGATGGGCCACACCGAGATGTGGGAAGCCATGCAGAAGCGCGACGCCATCTACGCCAACCCGGAAGCGACCGACGACGACTACATGGAAGCGGCCGAACTGGAAGGCAAGGTCGCCGAGTACGACGGCTACACCGCCGAAGCGCGCGCCGGCGAATTGCTGCTGGGCGCCGGCATCGACATCAGCCTGCACCAGGGCCCGATGAGCGCCGTGGCGCCGGGCTGGAAGCTGCGCGTGCTGCTGGCGCAGGCCCTGTTCTCGAATCCGCACATCCTGCTGCTGGACGAACCGACCAACAACCTGGACATCAACACCATCCGCTGGCTGGAAGAAGTGCTGAACCAGCGCGATTCGACGATGATCATCATCTCGCACGACCGCCACTTCCTGAACCAGGTCTGCACCCACGTGGCCGACATGGATTACGGCACGCTGAAGATCTATCCGGGCAACTACGACGACTACATGCTGGCCTCGACCCAGGCCCGCAACCAGCAGTTGGCCAACAACGCCAAGGCCAAGGAGAAGGTCGCCGAACTGCAGGACTTCGTACGCCGCTTCTCGGCCAACAAGTCCAAGGCGCGCCAGGCCACTTCGCGCCTGAAGCAGATCGACAAGATCAAGATCGAAGACATCAAGCCATCCTCGCGCGCCTATCCGTTCGTGCGCTTCGAAGGCGAGAAGAAGCTGCACCGCCTGGCCGTGGAAGTGCAGGGCATTTCCAAGACCTATGACCGCACCCTGTTCAAGAATGTGGACCTGATGGTGGAAGCGGGCGAGCGTATCGCCATCATCGGCGCCAACGGTGCCGGTAAGACCACCATGCTGCGCTGTATCGGCGGCCAGGACATCACCGGCCTGTCGAGCGACACCGGCCTGGTGAAGTGGGCGGAAAACGCCAACGTCGGCTACATGCCGCAAGACCCGACCGAGGAATTCGCGTCCGGCCTGACCCTGACCGACTGGATGGGCCAGTGGACCAAGGAAGGCGACGACGACCAGGCCGTGCG
>CBHWEO010000418.1:0-2883 GCA_966112955.1 uncultured Duganella sp.
CAGTAAATCAAGCTTTCCTTGCTGAAACAAGATATTGCGCCGCGCGGGCGGCATTTCCTTTTCCAGGTGCAGCACGCAACCGGCCCGGGCAAGAATCGCCAGCAGCAGCTCATAATCAACGCCGTCCAGGGCGGCCTTGTCATTATGGTAAAAGTACGGCGGCCATTCTTCCGGCGCCATGCGCAGGGTGCACGCACCAGCATGGCAAGCAAGGAACAACAGGGCTGCGAGCAACAACCTCATGGCCACGGCATCTGAGAATATCCACAAGGACAGTGTTTCAGATGAAAGCGTGACTGTAAAGAGAAAAGCTGCTCGCGTTGTGAATGTGGTGCCGGTATATTTCCCGACCGCCGGCCCCGGTAGTGGCGCACGGCGCCAGGTGCATGCATTCTGGTCCCCGAATATGACGGCAGTTTGACGCCTGTGTGACGGCTTGGTGTAATACGGCCATGACTGAAATCGATGCACTTCTGCAACAAGCCGTCGCCTGGCACCAGCAGGGCGAATTAGGCCGGGCCCAAGCCCTCTACGACGACGTGCTGCGCGCCGAGCCGCTCAACTTCGACGCCCTTCACCTGAGCGGCGTGCTGGCGCGCCAGCAGGGCGAGCCGGAACGCGCGCTGGCCCTGATCGACGGTGCACTGGCCCTCGACAGCCGGCGCGCCATTGCCCACTGCAACCGGGGCGTGGCGCTGCAGGACCTGGGCCGCCACGAAGAAGCCCTGGCCAGTTTCGAGCACGCGCTGGCGCTGCAGCCCGATTACGCCATGGCCCTCAGCAACCGTGGCAATGCGCTGCGCCACCTGGGCCATATCGAACGGGCGCTCGAGAGCTACGATGCCGCCCTGCGCCTGTCGCCCGATTATGCGGAGGCCTTATGCAACCGCGCGCTGGCATTGCAATCGATCGCGCGCCATGAAGCGGCGCTGGACAGCTTTGGCGCGGCCCTGATGGCACGCCGCGCCTATCCGGAGGCGCTGCACGGCGCGGCCGTATCGTTGCTGGCGCTGGGCAAGCCGGCCGATGCGCTGGAGGGCTTCGAACGCGCACTGCAGTTGCAGCCTGAGTATGCGGAAGCCTGGTGCGCCCGCGGCGCCCTGCTGCTGCGCGCCCAGGACCATGAGGAAGCGCTGTCGAGTTTCCGCGATGCGCTGTCCGTGCGGCCGCGCTATGCACGCGCCCAGCTCGGCCTGGCCAACACCCTACGCGCCATGGGCCGCCGCGAGGAAGCGGTGGAAGCCTACCAGGCCGCGCTGGCATTTGGCGCCGATGCCGATACCGTCGGCTACATGCTGGCCATCATGGGGGCCGGCCACGCGCCTGGCGCTTCGCCGGCCGGCTACGTCAGGTCATTGTTCGACCAATACGCCGGCAACTTCGACCACCACCTGGTCGATGTGCTGCGCTACCGCACGCCGACCCTGCTGGTGGAAGCACTGCGCCGCCACTTGCCGGCAGGCGAACTCGATGTGCTGGATGCAGGTTGCGGCACGGGCCTGTGCGGCCCGCTCTTGCGGCCGTTGGCCTGTCTGCTGGAAGGCGTCGACCTGTCGCCGCACATGCTGGAGCGGGCACGGGATACCGGCTTGTACGACGGCCTGTATTGCGGCGACATGGTGGGCTACCTGCGCGTGCGCCCCGCCAGCACCGACGTGATCGTGGCGGCAGATGTGTTCGTGTACGTGGGCGACCTGAAGCCGGTATTTTCCGTGGCGCGGCTGGCGCTGCGCGGCGGCGGCCGCTTCGCGTTCTCGGTGGAAGAGCACGAGGACACGGAAGCTTTCATGCTGCGTGCTTCCGGCCGTTATGCGCATTCGCGCGCCGGCATCGAAGCGCTGGCGCACAGCCATGGCTTCATCGTTCATGAAATCACCCCGGGCACGCTGCGCCAGGAAAGCGGCGAAGACATGCGCGGCTTGCTCGTCGTATTGGGAACCCATGCAGAGTAGCGTCCTCGAAATCGCCGCCAACGCGGTGATGGCCATTTCCATCGTCCTGGCGGGGCGCAACAACATCCATTCGTGGTGGACCGGGATCGTCGGCTGCTCGCTGTTCTCGGTGCTGTTCTACGATTCGCAGCTGTATGCCGACGTGGCGCTGCAACTGTTCTTCATCGCCACCTGCATCATCGGCTGGCGCCAGTGGCTGCGCGGCGATCATGGCCACGCCCTGCACATCCGCACCACGCGGCCGGGCACCTTGCTGAAGATGGCGCTGGCCGGTATCGCCGCCACGGCAGCGTATGGGCTGATGCTGAAGCATTACACCAACGCCTACGCACCATTCGTCGATTCGACGGTGCTGATGTTTTCCATCATCGCGCAAGTGCTGCTGATGGGGCGGCGCATCGAGAACTGGCCGGTGTGGCTGCTGGTGAACACCATTTCCGTGCCGCTGTACGCCAGCCGTGGCCTGTACCTGACGGCTGCACTGTACGTCGGCTACTGGATCAATGCACTTGTCGCGTGGCGGCACTGGCGCCGCCAGCGCGCGGCGGGACATTAGAACTTGCGTTCGTAGCTTGCGCGTATCCAGGCGGCCGTGCCGGCGGTTTCCGCTTCCTCCTTGCGGCCGCCGGCGCTGGCGTACACGTTGCGCGAGAACGCCGGCTGGCGCAGCAGGCTGCCGGTGGTGATGCGCCATTGGCCGCCGTCCGCAACGCGATAGCTGACGTAGCCTTCCAGGTCGCGCTGTACGCCGTTGTAGACCGATTGCCATTGCGTCACGCGTACCAACCCCGTGGCGGTGTATGCCAGGCTGGCGCCAGCGCTCCATGCGCCGGAACGGTATTCGCCGCCGGCATTGGCCGTCCATCGCGGCTGGCGCGCCAGCCTGTTGTCCGGGCCTGGCACGGCATCCACATGCGACCAGTGGCGGCCG
>CBHWEO010000419.1:0-2870 GCA_966112955.1 uncultured Duganella sp.
ATCGGACATTTGGCGCAGCCAAATGTCCGATTGCCAGAGCTGACCCCGACTTTCAAGCTACAACGCCGCGCTCGCGCAGCGCGGCAATTTCCGCCGCTGCCACGCCGAGCGCTGCCAGCACGCTGTCGGTGTGCTGGCCCAGCGTCGGGCCTTGCCAGCGCACTTCACCGGGGGTCTCGGACAGCTTCGGCACGATGCCCGGCATCTTCACGTGCACGCCATCCGGCAGCTCGGTATCGAGCAGCATGCCGCGCGCCTGGTAGTGCGGGTCGGCCACGATATCCTTGACCGAGTAGATGCGCCCTGCCGGCACTTCGGCGCGCTCGAGCACCGCCAGCACTTCGTCGATGGTGTGCGCCGACGTCCAGCCGGCAATGGCCGCGTCGATCAGCTTTTCCTGCGCCGCGCGGCCATCGTTCTGCGCGAATTGCGGGTCTTCCGCCATGTCGGCGCGGCCGATGGCGTGCATCAGGCGCTTGTAGATCGGGTTGCTGTTGCCGGCGATGACCACGTAGGAGCCGTCGCGCGTCGGGTAAGTGTTGGACGGCGCGATGCCCGGCAGCGCACCGCCGCTGCGCTCCCGCACATGGCCCAGCAGGTCGTATTCGGGCACCAGCGATTCCATCAGGTTGAATACGCTCTCCACGAGGGACACGTCGACCACCTGGCCATCGCCATTGCCCATCTTCACGCGCAGCACCGACATCAGCGCCCCCATCACGGCGTGCAGCGACGCCAGCGAATCGCCCAGGCTCACGCCGACGCGGGCCGGGACGCCGCCCGCCTCGCCCGTGGTGTAGCGGATGCCGCCCATCGCCTCGCCGATCGCGCCAAAACCGGGGCGGTCCTTGTACGGGCCGGTCTGGCCGTAGCCGGAAATCCGCACCATGGTCAGCTTCGGGTTGAGCGCATGCAGGACGTCCCAGCCGAGGCCCAGCTTTTCCAGCGCGCCCGGCTTCATGTTCTCAATCAGCACATCCGCGCCTTCGCACAGCTGCTTGACCAGCGCGATGCCTTCCAGGGCCTTCAGGTTGATCGAGATCGACTTCTTGTTGCGGGACTGCAGGTACCACCACAGCGACGTCCCTTTGTGCAGCTTGCGCCATTTGCGAATCGGGTCACCCTCGCCCGGGGCCTCGATCTTGATCACTTCCGCCCCGAATTCCGCCAGCAGCCGCGCCGCGAACGGCGCCGCGATCAGGGTGCCAATCTCAATCACCTTAATTCCTTGCAACGGACCCGCCATTTGCCCACTCCTCTTGCAATTACATTATCATTAACGCCAAGCCAAATATTCTAACCGGAGGCGCAACATGCTGTACAAAGGAAGCTGCCATTGCGGCAATGTGAAGTTCGAAGCGGAAGGCGAGATCCAGGGTCTGGTGGCCTGCAATTGCTCCATCTGCCAGCGCAAGGGTGCGCTCATGTGGTTCATCCCGCGCGACAATCTGAAACTGCTGACGCCCGAAGCCGACCAGGCCAGCTATACCTTCAACAAGCACGTGATCCACCACCGCTTCTGCCCCAAGTGCGGCATCCACACTTATGGCGAAGGCAAGGATCCCAAGGGCAACGCCATGGCGGCGGTGAATGCGCGCGTGCTGGAGGAGATCGACCTGGAGGCCTATCCGGTCCAGCACTACAACGGACGCGAACTGTAAGGAGGCGCCATGGCGCAAGAACTGGTTTTCGACGGCCGCACCCAGTCGGCCAAAGACTGGGCATTCTGGCTGTACCTGGGCCATGGGCTGAGCGTGTTCTTCACGCTGGGCGCGGCCTCGTTCATCCCGCTGATCCTGAACTACGTGAAGCGCGACGACAGCGCCGGCACCTTCGTGCACAGCCACCACGGCTGGATGATCCGCTCGTTCTGGTGGTACCTGGTGTGGATCGTTGTGGGCTGGGCGCTGTTCGCCACGCTGCTCGGCATTCCGCTGGCGTGGATGGTGTGGGTCGGCGCATGGCTGTGGAAGATCTACCGCCTGATCCGCGGCATCACGGCCCTTAACAGCAACCTTCCGATCGGCGATTCATAATTCCAGGGTCGCCAACGCGCGTTCGATGTCGGCAATCAGGTCGTCCGGATCTTCCAGGCCGATGTTGAAACGCACCAGGGTGCCCTTCTCCTGCCAGTTCTTGCGCATGGCCTGGATGCGGTAGGGAATGCACAGGCTGTGCGCTCCGCCCCAGCTGTAGCCGATCCCGAACAGCTTCAGCGAATCGACGAAGCGGTCGGTCTGCTCCTCGCTGTACTTCTCGTCGAACAGGACGGAGAACAGGCCGCCGGCGCCGGTGAAGTCGCGCTTCCAGTGCTCGTGGCCGGGGCAGTCTTCGAAGGCTGGATGCAGCACTTTACGGATTTCCGGCCGCGCTTTCAGCCAGCTCGCCACCTTGCGCGCCGAAGCGTCGTGCGTTTCGAAGCGGATTTTCAGCGTGGGCAGGTTGCGCAATACGAGGTAGGTATCGTCGGCGCTGACGCCCATCCCCAGCCGCATATGCGCCATGCTGAGGCGCTCATGCAGCAGCTTGTCGCGCGTGACCAGGGCGCCCATCAGCACATCGGAGCCACCGGACTGGTACTTGGTCAGGGCTTGCATCACGATGTCCACGCCCAGGTCGAAGCCGCGCAGGGCCAGGCCGGCGGACCAGGTGTTGTCCAGCGCGACCAGCACGCCCTTCTGTTTCGCCGCGTCGCAGATGGCGCGCAGGTCGGGCACTTCCATCGACACCGAGCCGGGCGCTTCGGTCCAGATCAGGCGGGTGTTGGGCTGGATCAGTTCTGCGATGCCGGCGCCGATCATCGGGTCGTACAGCCGCGCGGTGATGCCGAAATCGGCGGTCAGCCATTTGCCCAGGTCGCGGTTCGGGCT
>CBHWEO010000420.1:0-2853 GCA_966112955.1 uncultured Duganella sp.
ACCTTCTTCATGCTGACCGGCTTCCACGGCTTCCACGTGACCATGGGCGCGATCATGCTGTCCGTCGTGCTGTTCCGCCTGATCCGCGGCGACATGAGCGCCGAGCACCACTTCGCCTTCGAAGGCGCGGCCTGGTACTGGCACTTCGTGGACGTGGTCTGGCTGGGCCTGTACGTCGTCGTGTACTGGATGTAAGACGCGGGTATAATCACCCCGCAAAAAAAGCCGCATCGGCCAGAACGCGCCCTAGGTCGCGCTCTGTGCGGATGCGGCTTTTTGCATTATTGGCTTCAGCGAATGCCGGTCGGTTTGATGTAACCCAGTTTGGCCAGCACCAGGATGGTGATGAACAAGGCGATGGAGAAGCCGACCCGCAGCGCAAGCGAGCGCACCATTTTCGGGTTGGCCGATTTGCTGCGCATCATACTGATGAAGGCCGAGGCCAGGCTGCCGATGATCAGCACGAAGGCGGCGGCGACGAAGTATTTCATGGTTATTAAGCACTGACTAAGGAAGATAAGGTCTCATTGTATGGCATTCCGCTTCCGGCTGATCCCTTTCCTGGCCACCGTGCTGGTGGTGGCGCTCGGCATCGGCGCCGGCCGCTGGCAGGAAGGCCGCGCCGCGCAAAAGCTGGCGCTGCAGGCGCGCCTGGCGGCCGGCAACGCCGCCGCGCCGCTGGCGCTGGGCGCCGCGCCGGTGGCCGCTGCCGACGTCGAATTGCGCCGTGTGCGGCTGCAGGGCGAGTGGGTGGCCGGCTGGCCGGTGTACCTGGACAACCGCCCGCATGCGGGCCGGCCCGGCTTCATCCTGCTGATGCCGCTGCGCCTGGCCGGCAGCGACATGCACGTGCTGGTGGCGCGCGGCTGGCTGCCGCGCGACCAGGCCGACCGCAACAAGCTGCCCTCGTATGCCACGCCGGCCGGACCGGTGGCGGTGGAGGGCATCGCCAGGCTGGCGCCGGGCCACGTGATGCAGCTGGGCGAGCCGCCCAGGCTAACGCCGGGGGCCATCGTGCAGAATGCCGATGCGGCGGCCATGGCGGCGGCCACGGGCTGGCGCTTCCAGCCCATCGTGGTCGAACAGTCCACGCCCGATGCGGCCGGCGCCGCCGACGCCCTGGTGCGCGACTGGCCGGCACCCGCGCTGGGCGTGGACAAGCACAAGGGTTACGCCTTCCAGTGGTATGCGCTGGCGGCAATGGCTGGTCTTTTCTTTGTATTCACCGGGTTGAGAAAAAGTGGAAAAAGTCGAAAACGCTAATCAAGTCGAGAACCAGCGCCGCCGCGGCCGCTGGAGCATGTTCGCCGTGCTGCTGGTGTGCGCCGCGCCGATCATCGCTTCCTACATCACGTACTTCTTCATCAAGCCGGAAGGCCGCACCAACTACGGCGACCTGATCGACCCGCGCCAGTACCCGATCCCGGCCATGGCCAGCACCACGGTGGACGGCAGGCCGCAGACGCTGGCGGACTTCAAGGGCAAGTGGATCATGGTGAAAGTGGGCGGTTCCGCCTGCGACCAGAAATGCCAGGACATGCTGTTCATGATGCGCCAGCTGCGCACCATGCAGGGCAAGGAAGCCGACCGCATCGAGCGCGTCTGGCTGATCACCGACAACGAGCCGCTGGAAACCTTCATGCTGCGCGTGAACGACGGCACGCGCTTCCTGCGCGCGCCGGCCGACGTGGTGCACAAGTGGCTGCCGCTGGAGCCGGGCGGCAAGGTGGAAGAGCATATCTACCTGATTGACCCGCTGGGCAACCTGATGATGCGCTTCCCCAAGGACGCCGACCCGTCCAAGGTGAAGAAGGATATCGCCAAGCTGCTCAAGGCTTCGGCCATCGGCTAAGGCGGCGCCATGGACCGCAACTCCTTTGCCCACATGGCGATCACGGCGCTGCTGGTGGCGTCGCTGCCGCTGTCGGCCGTCTGGATTTCGAAGGACAGCAACAAATACCGCAAGCTGGTCTGGGTCGCGGTGTTCCTGACTTTCGACCTGATCGTGTTCGGCGCCTTCACGCGCCTGACCGATTCTGGCCTGGGCTGCCCCGACTGGCCGGGCTGCTACGGCGCAGCCACTCCCTTCATTGCGCATGAACAGA
Organism: uncultured Duganella sp.; assembly: GCA_966112955.1. Taxonomy (GTDB): domain Bacteria; phylum Pseudomonadota; class Gammaproteobacteria; order Burkholderiales; family Burkholderiaceae_D; genus Rugamonas. The sequence goes on from CBHWEO010000420.1 coordinate 2,106, forward strand.
TCCGCGCCGCCGAATCGCTGCTGCCGACTGGCCCGGTCACCATGATGAAGGCGTGGATCGAGATGATCCACCGCTACCTGGCGATGGGCATCGGAGTGCTGATCGTGGCCATGATGGGCGTGGCATGGTGGCGCTCCTCGCGCCGTGGCCGCAGCGGCGCCGGCGCCGGCATGGCGCGCCGCATTCCGCCGGGCTACCCGACCTTCCTGTTCTTCTTCATCCTGCTGCAGGGCGCTTTCGGCGCCTGGACCGTGACGCAGAAGCTGCAGCCGGTGTTCGTCACCGGCCACCTGGTGCTGGGCATGTCGCTGCTGGCGCTGCTGGCCTGGTTCGGCGGCCGCGAGGACCAGCTGCATGCGCCGCTGCCGCGCGCGGCGGGCGCCCAGGCGCAGCGCCTGGGCCGCATCCGTGTGCTGGCCGCGCTGTCGGCCGTGGTGCTGCTGGTGCAGCTGGCGCTGGGAGCCTGGGTCAGCTCGAATTACGCCACCCTGGCCTGCACCGAATTCCCGACCTGCGCCGGGGCCTGGCTGCCGGAGATGGATTTCGAGCATGGCTTCCACCTGTGGCGCGAACTGGGCAAGACCGCGGCCGGCCATTACCTGCCGTTTTCGGCCCTGACCGCGATCCACTGGGTCCGCCGCAATTTCGCCGCCGTGGTGCTGCTGGTGCTGGGCTTGACCGCCTGGCAGGCATGGCGCGTCGACGGCCTGGGCAAGCATGCGCGCTGGCTGGCGGCGGTGCTGGCATT
>CBHWEO010000421.1:0-2832 GCA_966112955.1 uncultured Duganella sp.
TGCAGCGCGAACTGCGCGAACTGCCTGGCTGCACCGTCATCATTTACGACCAGACTTGCGCCGCCGAGAAGCGCCGCCGCCGCAAGAAGGGTGAGTTCCCTGACCCGAACAAGCGCATGGTCATCAACGAAGCCGTGTGCGAGGGCTGCGGCGACTGCGGCATCCAGTCCAACTGCGTGTCGATCCTGCCGAAGGAAACGGACTTCGGACGCAAGCGCACCATCGACCAGTCTTCCTGCAACAAGGACTTCAGCTGCGTGAAGGGCTTCTGCCCATCCTTCGTCACCGTGGAAGGCGGCACGCTGAAGAAATCCAGGACCGGCGTGGCGAAAACCGACGACTGGGGCGACCTGCCGCACCCTGTGCTGCCCAGCGTCGAGCATCCGTACAACATCCTGATCAACGGCATCGGCGGTACCGGCGTGATCACCGTCGGTGCGCTGATGGGCATGGCGGCCCACCTGGAAGGCAAAGGCGCTTCCGTGCTGGACATGACGGGCATGTCGCAGAAAAACGGTTCCGTGACCTCCCACGTCAAAGTGGCCAAGTCGCCGGCCCACCTGCGCGCCCAGCGTATCGCCACCGGCGAAGCGGACCTGATCCTCGGCTGCGACATGCTGACTTCGGGCGCCTACGACGCCGTGTCGAAGATGCGCCCGGGCCGTACCTTCGCCATCGTCAACCAGCACGAGCAGCCGCCTGGCACCTTCGCGCAGAACCCCGATTGGCAGTACCCGGCCGAAAGCGTGGAAGCGCTGATCACCGAATCGGTCGGCGGCGCGCAATCGGTGGACTTCATCAACGCCACCAAGCTGGCTACCGCGCTGATGGGCGACTCGATCGCTTCCAACCTGTTCATGCTGGGTTATGCGTTCCAGAAAGGCCGCATCCCGCTGAGCGAGGCGGCGCTGCTGCGCGCCATCGAGCTGAATGGCGTGGCGGTGGAATCGAACAAGCGCGCCTTCCTGTGGGGCCGCCGCGCCGCGGTGGACTTCAAGCGCGTGGAAAAGACCGCTACCCCGACCCAGGCGGTCGTGGTGCAGATGCCACAGTCGCTGGAAACCATCATCAAGAAGCGCGTCGAGTTCCTGACGGCTTACCAGGATGCGGCTTATGCCGCCTCCTATGAGGAACTGGTGCAGCAGGTGCGTTCGAAGGAGTCGGCGCTAGGCCTGGGCAACAAGCTGTCCACCGCGGTGGCCAAATCGCTGTTCAAGCTGATGTCCTATAAAGATGAATATGAGGTGGCGCGCCTGTACACCGACGGCCGCTTCGTGGAGCAGCTGAAATCCCAGTTCGAGGGCGATTTCTCGCTGAAGTTCAACCTGGCGCCGCCGCTGTTCGCGAAGAAGGATGCCAATGGCCATCTGGTCAAGGCGGAGTATGGGTCGTGGATGTGGAAGGCATTCCAGCTGCTGGCCAAGTTCAAGGGGCTGCGCGGCGGGGCTTTCGATCTCTTCGGCTATACCGAGGAGCGCAGGATGGAGCGGGCGCTGATCACCGAGTTCCGCGCCGTGGTGGCGGAGCTGCTGGCCGGCCTGTCGGCTGCCAACCATGAACAGGCTGTTGTCATTGCGGCACTGCCTGAACGGATCCGTGGCTTCGGCCATGTGAAGGAAAAGGCCGTGGCGGAGTACAAGATGGCCAAGGCGAAGATGATGGCGGCTTTCAAGAGCGGCAATCACGCGCACGCTGCCTGAAACCGCTGAAACCGGACAACCGGGGTACGACCCCCAGGGTCGGACCCTGGTTGTCCGGTTCTCCCGGTTTTAAAGAACGCTTGACTTGACGTTAACGTAAACGTCATATAATGAACAATCCCCCGTTCCAAGGAACAAACATGAACGATCTCGCCAACGCCAAGAAACTTGCCGCTGAGCCGGAACAGGCCAAGACCGCGAACAAAGTCCGCTTTGTCACCGCCGCGTCCCTGTTCGACGGCCACGATGCCTCGATCAACATCATGCGCCGCATCCTGCAATCGCAAGGCGCGGAAGTGATCCACCTGGGCCACAACCGTTCGGTGGACGAAGTGGTTACCGCGGCCCTGACCGAAGACGTGCAGGGCATCGCCATCTCCTCCTACCAGGGCGGCCACGTCGAATATTTCAAATACATGATCGACCTGCTGCGCCAGCGCGGCGGCGCCCACATCAAGGTGTTCGGCGGCGGCGGCGGCGTGATCGTGCCGAGCGAAATCAAGGAACTGCACGATTACGGCGTGACCCGCATCTTCTCGCCGGAAGACGGCCAGCGTATGGGCCTGGTCGGCATGATCCAGTGGATGGTGCAGCAGTGCGACGTCGACCTGTCCACCTACTCGCCCACCACGCTGGACGCCATCCGCGACGGCGATATCGAACAACGCCACCGCCCGCTGGCCCAGCTGATCACCGCGCTGGAGAACGGCAAGGCTTCCGACAAGCTGCGCGCCGAACTGGCGCAAGCGGCCAAGGCGGCCAGCGCGCCGACCCTGGGCATCACCGGCACCGGCGGCGCCGGCAAGTCCTCGCTGACCGATGAACTGATCCGCCGCATCCGCCTGGACCAGGGCGATGCGCTGAACATCGCCGTGATCTCGATCGACCCGTCGCGCCGCAAGTCCGGCGGCGCCCTGCTGGGCGACCGTATCCGCATGAACGCCATCAACCCATGGAACGGCAAGACCCGCGTCTTCATGCGTTCCCTGGCGACGCGCGAAGCCGGCTCCGAAATCTCCCAGGCCCTGCCTGACGTGATCGCGGCCTGCAAGGTCGCCGGCTTCGACCTGGTGATCGTGGAAACCTCCGGCATCGGCCAGGGCGACGCCGCGATCGTGCCGCACGTCGACGT
>CBHWEO010000422.1:0-2813 GCA_966112955.1 uncultured Duganella sp.
GCCATGACCAGAACAATATTTCCTGCAGGTGGGCTTCTCAAGCGGCTTCTGCTAAAGTTTCACCCAGTGAAACCACCGGGCGGCGCGCCCGTGGGGGAGGCAAGGAATGTGGGATCCGAAGGTCAAGACGATCGCGGCGCTGGACCGGGGACTGGCCGTGCTCGACCTGGTCCGCAGGACCGGGAGCACCAGCCTGCAGGCGCTGCATGAAGAAACGGGACTGCCGAAGGCGACGCTGCTGCGCATCCTGGTGACGCTGGAGCGCCGGGCCCTGATCTGGCGGCGCATCGCCGACGGGCACTACTGCCCCGGCAGCCCGCTGCAGGGAAGCCGACGGCAATCCGAACTCACGGACCGGCTGGCCCAGCTCGCCGCACCGGAACTGGACCGGCTTCAGGCCGAGGTGCTGTGGCCCTCGGATCTTGCGATCCGGCGCGGCAATGCCATGGTGCTCTACGAGACGAACCGGGCCGAGTCGTACTTCATGATCCGGCGCGACAACATCGGTTTCCAGGTCAACATGCTGCGCTCCGCGGTGGGACGGGCCTATCTGGCCTTCTGCCCGGAACAGGAGCGCGAGAAGATCCTGGCCGCCCTGCGCCGCAGCCGCCGGGGCGGTGACGCGATCGCGCGGGACCCGGCGTATCTGGCCCGCTCGATCGAGCACACGCAGCGCTGCGGCTACGGCGTGCGCGACCAGGGATTCGGCGGCGACTATGACAAGACCCGTGCCGAGACCAACGACCGGCTGGAGGCGCTGGCCGTACCCATCATGGCGGAGCAGGGACGCGTGTATGGCTGCGTCAACATCGTCTGGCTCCAAGGCGTGCGCACGCTCGAACAGATCGTGGCGCAATGCCTGGAGCCGCTACGGCGCACCGCCGGCGCGATCGCTCAGAAGATGTCGGCGCGCGAATAGGCAGAACCCGGCTGCCCTCGGCGCCCATCCCTCCGGCAGTTCCCCGGATGAATTCTGCGGAGCACGGCGCAGCCGCCAGACCCGTGACAGGGTCTGCCTAGAACTTGTGCCGGAGCCCCACCGCGGCGCCGACCATCGCGCTTTGGCCATTGGCAAGGGCGTAGCTGTTCCCCAGCGACAGGCTGCTGGCAAAGAAGAATCCGGCCGACTCCATCCCGACACCTGCGTGCCTGGCATAAGCCGTGGTCAGATAGAGATCCGTCCGTTTGGATAACGCATAGTTCGCGAGCAAGGAAATTTGCCAGGGATTGGCAGCGTTGGCATTGCCAAACTGGTTTCTGACGTTGTCGTAGTTGTATTCCAGCGTCAACGCGATGGACGGCGTCACCTGGTAGTTGCCGCCGATCCAGTAGAAGTCGTCGCGAAAGAACACGGCCCCGTTCTGGTTCTTGTTCTGTCCCCAGCGGTAACCCGCCATGATCTTCGCCGGTCCCACCGTGTAGCTGGCGGCGACGGCGACCTTCCTGATGGTGCCGTTGCCGGCATTGCCAGGTGCCGCTGCGGGCGCGATGGTGGGATTGAACTGGTCATAGGCAATCGCCGAACTGAACGCGCCCGCGTTGTAGACCAAGCCGGCGCCATAGGCGGTGTCGCGCCGGAAGCTGCCGGGCACTTCGCCATTGCCGCCGAGGATGATGGGCGCGCCGACGGTAGGCGGCAAGGCGACGCCCGTGCCGAACGACCAGTGCGCCAGCATGGCCACCGGTCCGAATGCCGCGCTGTACTTGACGGTGTTGTCCTCGCGGAAATTCGGGCCAGCCATCGCCACGACGGGCTCATACTGGGTCGAATAGGATGCCGGCACGAAATTGGCCATGGCCTCGAACAAGGCAGTATATTGGCGGCCAAGCGAAAGCTGCCCGTACTGGCTCTGCAGCCCGACATAGGCCTGCCGCCCGAAGAACCGGTTCTGCTGCGTGGTGCCGGTGTCGAGGTTGAAGCCGCTCTCCAGCACGAACATCGCCTTCATGCCGCCACCGATCGCCTCCGCGCCGCGCAGGCCCCAGCGCGATCCGGATACGCCGCCCGAATTCATCCGATACGCGTGCTTGGCCGGCCCGGGGTCGAACCCGTTGGCCGCGGTCGGCACTGCGCCCAGATGGTTGACGAATTCCACGTTCATGTCCGCGACCCCATACAGCGTGACGCCGGATTGCGCGTGGGAAATGCCGGATACCAAGGCGCCGGCAGTAGCCAGCACGAGCTGTCGCCCTTTGCGCCTGGCAAAGTCCTTCATGGATGTCTCCTCGATTTGTTTGATGAGGGCCGGCCGTTCCGGCTCGCGCAAGCGGGTCTTGCGAATCGTTCCGGTGGCGGCCGTGTGGCGCGGATCCGGAACCTAATCAGCAACGCGCCGGATCACCGGCGGCTTCCATGTGCCATCCAGCGCCGTCGGGCCGGGCAGGTAGAGGCGCAGGTTCATGGAAAAACTGCCCGTTGCCGGCGTGGGCAACCAGTTGGACTCGGCGCCCTTGGGCGGGTCGCGCTGGATCAGCAGGTCCAGCGAGCCATCGGCGTTGTACTTGAGCGGGTCGCGATCTCCGATGGCGAAGCGGTGGATCGGGTTGGCGGCAAAGAACTGGCGATCGGTGTACATCGTCAGGGACCAGAAGCTGCGCGCGGGCGGCAACTGCGCCTTGTCGAAGTGGATCACGTACCGTTCCGCACTGTCCAGCGGCTTGCCATCGGCGTCCGTCATCGCAAGCGGGTAAACGGCGTCTTCGACCGTGTTGGCCCCGAGGCCGGCAAAGGCGATCACCGCACGGCGCAGATAGTCGGTACCGTAGGTGCCAATCGGATTGCCGATCATCCTCCAGCCGTTGCTGACGGAACC
>CBHWEO010000423.1:0-2711 GCA_966112955.1 uncultured Duganella sp.
TCCCCCTCACCCCCCCCCATCTCCCCTTGCCCCCGCCCCCCCCCCGACTTTCATTTGCGATTGCAGCCGTTCTGGCCGGCGCCGGGGTTCAGGTTCTGGTAGCGGATTTCGTATTTGCCGTTCGACAGCTGGTCGACCACCAGCTTGTCGTGCGGCTGCACATAGGCGTAACGCACGTTGGAGCGGCGCTCCAGGTCGTACACCTTGATGAACACGGGCGAAGCGTTGGAACTGTTGTCCAGCGTGAGCTGCATGTCTTCGCCCTTGTTTCCAACGGGGAAGCCTTCCACATAGCCGGACTGGGCCGGCCACGGTTCGCCATTCGGCGCCACGGGCGGCGCCACTTCCGCTTCACAATCGGGTACGGCGCTGGGCAGCACCACCTGCGACAGGGCCAGCACCTTGATCGGCGGCGCCGCGGCGGCGGACACCGACGGTTCCGGCGAATACGGCTTGGCCACCGCCCAGCCATCGTCGGGGGTGACTTTTTCCACGCGCGGCGTATGGATTTTCGGGGTGGCCGCCGCGGTCGCGGTCAGCTCGGCGGGCGGCTTGCCGCCCCAGGCCCCGGCCACCACGCTGGACACGGCACGCGGCTCGGTGACCGTCAGCACCCCGCCCAGCCAGCCGGCCGCCGCGGCGCCGCCCACCGTGCCCCAGAAGCGCCAGGACTTCAGCACCCGGCGCCGGCGCGGCACGTCGAGCTGGTCCGACCAGCCGGCTTCATGCGCCGGTTCGTGCCTGGTGCTTTCCAGCCATTCGATTTCCCATTCTTCCTGGGTGATCCACTCATCGTGCTCCTTGCGCCGCTGCGGGTCGGACAGCGTGCCATAGGCCGTGTTGACGATCGCCATGATGCGGGCCGCCTTCTCATCCCCTGGGTTCTTGTCAGGATGATATTTCTGGCTCAGCGCCTTGTAGGCAGCACGTATGACTTCCTGCGGCGCACCGCGCGCGACTTTCAGGTTGTCATAGTGAGTATGTATCTTTCCCATCTCTCAATCATATTACAAACGGTGGCTGCGGTCGCTACGCAGGAGCTGCTCCGGCAGGTCGACGCCATGGCCGATCACCAGGACCTTGAACAATTCTCCCATTTCCGCGGGAGAAAGCAATTTCTGCAGTGCGTTGGCGTGCGGCAGGTAGTGCAGGGCATCGGACGGGTCATGCCGCAGCAGCAATTCGCCGATGCCGGCGCCGATCAGGAAGTTGGCCTGGCTGGTGTAGGCCAGCACGTCGGCGCCCGCATCCTGGGCCGCCAGCGCCATGGCCGTGAAGTCGACGTGGGCCGTGATGTCCTGCAGGCCGGGCAGGTAGAACGGTTCCGGGTGGGCGTGGTGGCGGTAGTGGCACATCAGGGTGCCGGTGACGCGGTCGCCCAAATAATATTCCCGCGCCGGGAAGCCATAGTCGAACAGGAAGGCGGCGCCCCGGCCTTGCGCCAGCATCTGCGCCAGGGTGGCCATGAAGCCGCAACCGGCGCCATGCACTTCGGTCACGTAGCCGACCGGCAGGGCGTCCGCATCCGGCACCTGGCGCTCGACCTGGGCCAGCAGGGCGGCATCGGCCGGCACCGGGCGCCAGGCAAAGCGCGCGCCGCCGGCGGGGTCCGCCTCGGCGGCCACATGCAACGCCTGCCAGCCCTCTTCCGCCAGGGTGACCAGTTCGACCGGCATGGCGTCCAGCACTTCATTGCCGAACACGGCGCCGTGGAAGGATGCCGGCAGCGCGTCCAGCCAGCGCACCTGCGGGAAATCGCGCAGCAGCTCCTGCTGGCGGGCACGCAATTCGCCGGACAGCTCGACGATGGCGTAGCTCTCGACCGCGATGCCGGCGGCCGCGGCTTCGGTCAGGATGTCGCGTGCCAGCTTGCCCGTGCCGGCGCCGAATTCGAGGATGTGCGGCGCGCTTTGGTCCATAATAGCGGCTGCGACATGCGCCAGCGCCTGCCCGAACAGGGCGCTCAGCTCGGGCGCGGTTGTAAAATCGCCATCCTTGCCCAGTTTGGCGGCGCCGCCACTGTAATAGCCCAGGCCGGGCGCGTACAGCGCCAGCTCCATGAAGCGGGAGAACGGGATGGCGCCGCCGTGCCGTTCAATGTCCGCGGCAATCAGGCGCTGCAAGGCTTGGGACGCGGCCAGCGCGTCGGATGAAGGTGCTGGTAAAGACATGCCGGCATTGTAGCGGGTCAGTGCCGCCCGGCGCCATTTTGCACATTTTGACTATGACCATGACCATACCGTCGCCCGACCAGCCGCCCCGCGTGGCGCTCGTGACCGGCGCCGGCCGCCGCCTGGGGCGCGCCATCGCGCTCGGGCTGGCCCGGGCCGGCTGGGATATCGCCGTCCATTACCGCCATTCGCACGACGAGGCGCGCGACGTGGCGCGCGACATCGCCGCCCTGGGCCGCCGCGCGGTCACGCTGCAGTGCGACCTGGCCGACGAAGCCGCCGTGCGCGCGCTGCTGCCGCAAGCCGTGGCCGCCCTGGAGCGCGTCGATTGCGTGGTGAACAACGCCTCCCTGTTCGATTACGACAACGATTTCGACTTCAGCCACGCGCGCCTGGACGCCCACATGCACGCCAACGTGGCGGCGCCGATCCAGCTGGCGCGCGCCCTGTACGACGCCACGCCGGACGGCGGCCAGGGCGTGGTGGTGAACCTGCTGGACCAGAAGCTTTATAATCTCAACCCTGATTTCCTGTCCTACA
>CBHWEO010000424.1:0-2708 GCA_966112955.1 uncultured Duganella sp.
AGGCGCTGGCCGCCGGCCAGTTCGACCTGGTGCTGCAGGATATGAACTTCTCGCTACAGACCAGCGGCGAGGAAGGCCTGGCGCTGCTGGCGTCCATCCGCGCCGCCTACCCTGCCCTGCCTGTGCTGCTGATGACGGCCTGGGGATCGATTGCGCTGGCGGTGAAGGGCATGCAGGCCGGCGCCGCCAATTTCTTCACCAAGCCCTGGGACAACGCGCAGTTGCTGGAACTGGTGCGCACCACGCTGGTGTCGGTGCCGCAGCAGGCTGGCGACGGCCCATCCCGGGCGGAACTGGACCGGCAGTTCGACTTCGCCAACATCATCGGCGAGCATCCGAAGCTGTTGCGCGTGCTGTCCACCATCGGCCAGGTGGCGGCGACGCGCGCGCCGGTACTGATCCTCGGCGAAAGCGGCTGCGGCAAGGAGCTGGTGGCGGACGCCATCCACCGCAACAGCCCGCGCGCCGCCATGGCGCCGGTCAAGATCAATATGGGCGCCATCACGCCCAGCCTGTTCGAGAGCGAGATGTTCGGCCATGTGAAAGGCGCGTTCACCGATGCGCGCGCCGACCGCCGTGGCCATTTCGCCACCGCGCACGGCAGCACCCTGTTCCTCGACGAGATCGGCGAATTGCAGCGGCCCGACCAGGTCAAGCTGTTGCGGGTACTGCAGGACCAGACTTTCACGCCCGTTGGCGCAAGCCGCAGCGAACAGGCCGACGTGCGGGTGGTGTCGGCCACCAACCGCGAATTGGCAGAAATGGTGGCCGACGGCAGCTTCCGCGAGGACTTGTTCTACCGCCTCAACCTGATCACCATCCGCCTGCCCGCCCTGCGCGAGCGGCGCAGCGACATTCCGCTGCTGGTGCGGCATATCGTCGGCGCGGTGGCCGGCAGTTACGGCCTGCCGCCCGCCAGCGTGACGCCGGCCGCGATGGATTGGCTGGTGGCGCAGCAATGGCCTGGAAATATCCGACAGCTGCGGCAAACGCTGGAGCGCACCATGCTGCTGGCCGGCCGTCCCCTGCTCGACAAGGCGGACTTCGTTGCCGCCAGTTCGCATGAGGAAGGCGGCAGCCAGCGCCTGGGTGTGGACGGCATGACGCTGGACCAGGTCGAGCGCCTGATGATCGGCAAGGCCATGGAGCAGCACCATGGGAACATCACGCGCGTCGCCACCGCGCTGGGCCTGTCGCGCGCAGCGCTGTACCGCCGCCTGGAACGGCACGGCATGGGCACGCCCGGCGCGGCGAACGAGGCGCACCACGAACCAGCCAGCGACAGCGAGTCCGGCCCGCCGCCGGGCGCGAGTCCACGCGGCGAAGCCCGCTAAGCGATGAAGCGCTTGCGCGTCCAGCTTTACGCATACCTGGCGGCCCTGCACGCGGGCCTGTTCGTGCTGGTCTTCCTGCAGCTGCGCGAACAGCCGTGGGCCTTCATCGGGCTGGAGGCCGTGCTGCTCGCCAGCTTCCTGCTGGGCACCCGCCTGATGCGGCGCGCGCTGGAACCGCTCGGCTACACGCAACGCCTGCGCGAACTGCTGCAGGACCAGGACTACGCCGCGCGCCTGCGCAACGACAGCAGCGGCAGCGACGAACTGGGCCAGCTGGTCAACCAGTTCAACGCCCTGCTCGACACCCTGCACGCGGAACGCCTGCGCATCGGCGAACAGCAAGGCTTCCTCGACCGCCTGCTGGAAGCCACGCCCAGCGCCGTCATCGTGTTCGACTTCGACGGCCGCATCTCGCTGCAGAACTCCAGCGCACAAGCCCTGCAACACCCCGAGTACCTGCTGCGGCAACTGGAAGACTTGCCGGACGGCGCCAGCACCATGCTGTCCGACCCGGACGGCCGGCGCTACCGGGGCCAGCGCGGCCAGTTCTTCGACCGGGGGTTCGCACGCCGCTTCCTGCTGCTGGAAGAACTGACGGAAGAACTGCAAAGCTCCGAGCGCGCCACCTATGAAAAGCTGGTGCGCGTGCTGGGCCACGAAGTCAACAACACCGTAGCCGCCACCGGCTCCGTACTGGAGTCGCTGCTGTTCTACCGCCGCCAGTTGGCCGACGCCGACGGCGAAGACTTCGCCACCGCCATCGGCGCGGTAAAGCGCCGCAACGCCAGCCTGGGAGAATTCATCGAACGCTTTGCCCACGTAGCCAAGCTGCCGGCACCGGAACTGCGGCCCTGCGCCGTGCAGGACGTGGTGGAAGACATCCTCTACCTGTACCGAGAACCCTGCCGCAGCCACGGCATCAGCATCGGCTGGCGACACCGCCACGAAGCGGACCCGCTCCCCCTCGACCGCCACCTGCTCGAACAGGCATTGCAAAACCTCGTCAAGAACGCGATGGAAGCGGCCGACGCGACGCGGCAGGAAAGCGGCGGCAGCGCATCCGTCGAATTCGACCTGGTGCGCGAAGACGACGGCAAGCTGCGCCTCTCCATCATCGACTCCGGCGCACGCCTGGCCGGCATACCGCCCGGCCAGTTATTCACCCCCTTCTTCAGCACCAAGAAAGGCGGCCAGGGCATCGGCCTGTTACTGGTGCGTGAAGTACTGCTGCGGCACGGCTTCGCCCATCGCCTGGCCCCCAACGCCGCAGGCGAAACTTCCTTCGACATCTGGTTCCCCCCAGAGTTTCCCCACAGTCCAGCCCGTGTCAACCTTGGGGTCAGGCTCTTTGGTTGACACGGGCTCTGCCCATGT
>CBHWEO010000425.1:0-2672 GCA_966112955.1 uncultured Duganella sp.
CGCCCTGGGCGCGAGCGTTATCGGTTCGCTAAAACGGCTCATTTTAGCGGGTTTTGCCGCGAACCTGTAGAGTTTTGGCCCGTCCGGCGGAGGTTTGATCCATATCAAAGCCTCGTCGCGCAGCCTGAACTGGCGCGCCGCCAGCCCGTCCAAGCGGCATGGATACCTCGAACGCCGATTTCGATTCCGTCTGGAAGCAGGCGGCCGTGCGCTACATCGCTGATTTTGCGGAACTTTTCCTGCGCGAGAAGTGGGCAGGCGCACCCGTGCCCGAGAGCCTTGACCAGGAGCTGGGCAGGTGCAGCCGCGACGGCCGGCTCGGCCCGCGACGTGTCGACAAGCTGCTCCGTGCCGTCGGCCCCGATGGCGGCCCTTGCCTGTGGCATATCGAGGTCCAGGTCGCCCGCCAACGCGGGTTCGGCGAGCGCATGTTTGTTTGCCAATACCGGCTGTATGACCACTTCCGGCTGCCAGTGCGCAGCATTGCCATCCTGGGCGACCCCAGCCCGACCTGGCGCCCGTCCAGCTTTGAACTGGCCGCCGGCAGGACACAGGTCACCTTCATGTTCGAAACGATCAAATTGCGGGACTTTGAACCTAGCCTCGCAGACCTCCTGCTTAGCGACAACGTCTTCGCCTGGCTTGTCAGTGCGCATCTGTTCACGCTGCGCACGCGCCGGGAACCTGAAGCCCGCATGCTTGTCAAAGGCTGTCTGCTCACCGGTCTCCGGTCTTGTGGATGGTCGGACCAGAAGTTTCGCGACGTGTATGACCTCATCGACCGCATGATGAAATTGCCGCAAGCCTTACAGGACCAGGTGGACGAACAGCAGAGAATGATTGAAGGAGGGCAAGAAATGGCTTGGAAATATTTATTCGAAGAGCGCGCTGAAGAACGCGGCATGCAGCGTGGGATTGCGGCGGGCTTGGAGCAAGGCCTGCAAAAAGGCGTGCAGGAAGGTTGGCAGAAAGGGCGTCAGGAAGGGCGTGAGGAGGGGCGTGAGGAGGGTCGCGTGGAGGGGCGCGTTGAGGCGCTTCGGCAGACCCTCCTGTCCCAGTTGGCGGTGCGTTTCGGCCCGCCGGGCGAGGATGTGCGACGTCGGGTGGAGGCTGCAGGGTACGACGACCTGGCGCGCTGGTGCCTGGCGGTGGTCACCGCCAGGTCGATCGAGGAAGTATTTTAGCTGCGGCGCCGGCGTGACCAGAGCCAGGCGCCGGCGATGGCCAGCGCGGCCAGCGCCAGGAACAGTTTGTTCTGCAGCCTGATGTAAGGCGTGTCGCCCGACATGCCTTGCACCGTTGCGCCCAGCACGCCGCGCTGCCGGTAAGGCAGCGACTGCAGCACCTCGCCGCGCGGGGAAATCACGACGGTGGCGCCGCTGTTGGTGGCGCTCAGCATCGGCCGCCCCGTCTCCAGCGCGCGCATTTGCGACATCTGCAGGTGCTGCGGGATGGCGATCGATTCGCCATACCAGGCCAGCTCGGACACATTCAGCATCACCGTCGCGCCAGTCAGCGCAATCTGCTCCGCGATCTCTTCGCCGAACACATTCTCGTAGCAGATATTCGGCAGCACCTTCTGGTCCCGCACCACGAATGGCGCCTGGATCGCCGCGCCGCGCGTCTGGTCCCCCAGCGGGATTTGCATCAGGTTGGTGAACCAGCGGAAGCCCGTCGGGATGAATTCCCCGAACGGCACCAGGTGGTGCTTGTCGTAGCGGTAAGTGTTGCCAGCCAGCGTGGGCGACAATCCCAGCACGCTGTTCGAATATTCCGTGCCGTTGGTAAGCGGGATGCCCATCACGATGGAACTGCCGGTGCGGCGTGCGAACTGGCCATAAGCATCGAGGTAGCCGGCCGGCAGCTGGGTCGGGAACAGCGGCACACCCGTCTCCGGAATGGCGATCAGGTCTGCCGGCGCGGCTGTCACGGCTTGCTGGTACATGCGCAGCGTATCGCCGATATGCTGGATATCGAACTTGTTTTCCAGCGCCACATTGCCCTGCACCAGGCGCACCGACAAGGGCTTGCCGGACGGCGCCGTCCATTCGACGCGCCCGAGGGCGAAGCCGCCAAGCCAGATCGCGGCAACCACGCCGATCGCCTTGTAGCGGAACGGGTGCATCAGCAGCGGCAATGCGCCTGCAGTGACAGCCGCCAGCCAGCTGATGCCGTATACGCCCAGCACCGGCGCATAGCCGGCCAGCGGCGACGCATTGTGCGCATAGCCCGCCGTCACCCAGGGGAAGCCCGTGAACAGCCAGCCGCGCAGGAATTCGAAGAAGGCCCAGCAGGCCGGCAGTACCAGCAGCGTGGCGGCCGGCAAAGGCAGCGGCCAGCGCTTGCGCAGCCAAGCCGTGGCGCCCATGGCGCCGGCGGCGTACAGCGCCATCGCCGCCGCCAGCAGGGCGATCGAGATGGCCGCCAGCAGCGCCGGCATGCCGCCGAAGCGGTGGATCGCTATGTACAGCCAATGGAAGCCGGCCAGGCACCAGCCGAAGCCGAAGGCCCAGCCCACCAGCGCCGCCGCGCGCACCGAATCGGTGCGCAGCGCCTGGTAGCCCAGCACCGCCAGCGCCAGGACCTGCAGCGGCCACCAGCCGAAGGGGGCAAACGCGAACACGCCGAGCGCGCCGGCAACGGCGGCGATCAGCATGCGGCTACGGGTAGAG
>CBHWEO010000426.1:0-2658 GCA_966112955.1 uncultured Duganella sp.
GCGCGCCGGTCAGGGTACCGGCCGGGAAGGTCGCACGCAGCACGTCCAGGTTGGTCATGCCTTTCTTCAGCTTGCCCTCCACATTGGAGACGATGTGCTGCACGTGCGAGTATTTTTCGATGACCATCTTGTCGGTCAGCTTCACGCTGCCCGTTTCGGAGATGCGGCCCAGGTCGTTGCGCGCCAGGTCGATCAGCATCACGTGCTCCGCGATTTCCTTCGGATCGTTCAGCAGTTCCTCGGCCAGCGCCGCATCGCGTTCCGGCGTGTTGCCGCGCGGGCGGGTGCCGGCGATCGGGCGCAGCGTGACTTTCTTCTCGCCGTCCGGCAGGGTCTCGTTGCGCACCAGGATTTCCGGCGATGCGCCCACGATCTGCATGTCGCCGAAATTGTAGAAGTACATGTACGGCGATGGATTGAGCGAGCGCAGGGAGCGGTACAGCGTGAGCGGCGAATCCACGTAAGGCTTGCGGATGCGCTGGCCGATCTGCACCTGCATCAGGTCACCGGCCAGGATGTATTCATGGGCCTTGGCGACGGCCTTCAGGTAATCTTCCTTGGCGAAGTCACGGATGATTTCCGTGCGCACGGACGGCGTGGTCACCGGGGCGTCGACGCCGCGGCGCAGCAGGGCGCGCAAATCCTTCAGGCGCTGGCGCGCCTTCGAGTACGCTTCCGGCTGCTGCGGGTCGGCGTAGACGATCAGGTACAGCTTGCCGGACAGGTTGTCGATGACGGCCAGTTCTTCCGTGACCATCAGCTGGATTTCCGGCAGGCCCAGGTCATCCTTCGGCTGGGTATGCGCCAGCGTCTTTTCGATATGGCGCACCGTGTCGTAGCCGAAGTAGCCGGCCAGGCCGCCGCAGAAGCGCGGCATGCCGGGGCGCACGGCGACCTTGAAGCGCGCCTGGTACTGCTCGATGAATTCGAGGGGATTGCCCTCGTGGGTCTCGATCACCTGGCCGTTCCTGACGATCTCGGTCAGCTTGCCGCTGCTGCGCAGCACCGTGTTGGCGGGCAGGCCGATGAAGGAGTAGCGGCCGAAGCGCTCGCCGCCCACCACGGACTCCAGCAGGAAAGTGTTCTTGCCGTAGTTCTGGGTCTGTGCCAGCTTCAGGTAGAGGGTGAGCGGGGTTTCGAGGTCGGCGAAAGCTTCCGCGATCAGCGGGATACGGTTGTAGCCTTCCGCGGCCAGGGATTTGAATTCGAGTTCGGTCATGTGTTTCTCCGTTCCGCCGTGGAGGTGGTGGCGGTAAGGTTACAAAAAACCTGCCGGAGCAAATGACACGCACGTGCGCCGACAGCAATCGGGACTAAGTCAGGATTGCCAGCGTCGCCACAGCCAGGCCTCAATCGAGCCTCGGTGGGTTACATTGTGTCTTTTGTTGAGAAACATTTGGTTCAGATAGCGTCGTTTTGCGTGCTAATCAGGGCAGCTGCATGGAGCAGCGTGTCAACTATACCATCGGAATCCGTTTCGTGTATACCCACTCCGTGGTTATAACCATATGGCACGGTGAGCACCGGGCAGCCTGCCGCGCGGGCCGCCCCGGCGTCGTTGGACGAGTCGCCGATGACGACCACCTGGGCCGGCGCCAGGCCGAAATGGCTGCAGGCGGCCAGCACCGGCATCGGGTCGGGCTTCTTCTTTGCGAAGGAATCGCCGCCGAACAGCACTTCGAAATAGCCGTCCAGGCCTTTCAGTGCCAGCAGCGGCCGGGCGAAGGCCAGCGGCTTGTTGGTGACGCAGGCCAGGCGCAAGCCGTTGGCGCGCATCGCTTCCAGGCCGGCGACCACGTCGGCGTACACCTCGCTGTGGCGGCCGTTGATGACCAGGTAATGACGCTGGTAGGCTTCCATCGCTTGCGCGAACAGGCGTTCCACATCGTGCTCGCCGTAGTCCAGCGCCAGGACGCGCCGCACCAGGTTCTCGGAACCTTTGCCGACCATCAGTTCGATCTGCGCCGCCGTGATGGGCGCCAGGCCCAGTTCTTCGCGCATCAGGTTGATGGCCACCTCGAAGTCCGGCACCGTGTCGAGCATGGTGCCGTCGAGGTCGATGATGGCGGCCCTGACGCCGCGCAGGACCGCCGCCATACCGTTACAGGGCGGCCAGCTGGCCGCGCATGGCGTCGATCACGGCCTTGTAGTCCGGCTGGCCGAAGATGGCGGAACCGGCCACGAAGGTGTCGGCGCCCGCTTCGGCAGCGGCCTTGATGTTGTCGATCTTGATGCCGCCATCGACTTCCAGCATGATGTCGCGGCCGGATTCATCGATGCGGCGGCGCGCCTCCGCGATTTTCTTCAATGCCTGCGGAATGAAGGACTGGCCGCCGAAGCCGGGATTCACCGACATGATCAGGATCATGTCGATCTTGTCCATCACGTGGTCCAGGTAGCTCAGTGGGGTGGCCGGGTTGAATACCAGGCCGGCCTTGCAGCCGGTGTCGCGGATCAGTTGCAGCGAACGGTCGATGTGGTCCGACGCTTCCGGGTGGAAGGTGATGATGTTGGCGCCAGCCTTGGCGAAATCGGGAATGATGCGGTCGACCGGCTTCACCATCAGGTGTACGTCGATCGGCACTTGCACGTGCGGCCGGATCGCCTGGCACACCAGCGGGCCGACGGTCAGGTTCGGCACGTAATGGTTGTCCATGA
>CBHWEO010000427.1:0-2608 GCA_966112955.1 uncultured Duganella sp.
ATTTGGCTGGGCCCTTATAGACCGGCGCAACCCGTAAACGGGGGGTAATACCCGTCGGTTTTCCCCCGGTTTTCCCGGTTCTCGAGGTTCTGGCGGCACAGAGTGAACGCAAACATATGACAGACAAACTGAAACCCTTGCGCGAGAAGATCGATGCGATCGACGCGCAGATCCTGGCGCTGCTGAACGACCGCGCCAAAGTGGCGCAGGAGGTCGGCCACGTCAAGGCTGAAACCAACGCGCCCGTATTCCGTCCCGAGCGCGAAGCCCAGGTGCTGCGCGGCGTGGCCGACCGCAACCCAGGCCCGCTGGGTGCACGCGAAGTGCAGACCATCTTCCGTGAAATCATGTCCGCCTGCCGCGCGCTGGAGCGCCGCGTGACCGTGGCCTACCTCGGCCCGGCCGGCACCTTCAGCGAGCAGGCCGTGTACGCGCAATTCGGCACCGCCATCGAAGCGCTGCCTTGCGCCTCCATCGACGAAGTGTTCCGCGCCGCGGAAGCCGGCACCGCCGATTTCGGCGTGGTACCGGTGGAAAACTCGTCCGAAGGCGCCATCAACCGCACGCTGGACCTGATGCTGGCCACGCCCTGCCTGATCAGCGGCGAGATCGCCATCGCCGTGCAGCACAGCCTGATGACGCGCACCGGCACCATGGAAGGCGTGCAAGTCATCTGCGCCCATTCGCAGGCGCTGGCCCAGTGCCAGGTCTGGCTGAACCTGAATTACCCGCACATCGAGCGCCGCGCCGTGGCATCGAACGCCGAAGCGGCGCGCATGGCCGGCGACGACCCGACCATCGCCGCCATCGCCAGCGAGCACGCCGGCGCCATGTACGGCCTGGGCGTGGTCAAGGCCCACATCCAGGACGACCCGCACAACCGCACGCGCTTCGTGGTGATCGGCAGCCTGCAGACCAACCCGTCCGGCCGCGACCACACGTCGATGGTGCTGGCCGTGCCGAACAAGGCCGGCGCGGTGTACCAGCTGCTGGCGCCACTGGCCAAGCATGGCGTGTCGATGACGCGCTTCGAATCGCGCCCGGCGCGTGTCGGCACCTGGGAATACTATTTCTATGTAGACGTAGAAGGGCACGTACAAGACCCGTCCGTGGCAAAGGCGTTGGCCGAACTCAAGGACAATGCTGCCTTCTTCAAAGTGCTGGGCTCCTACCCGACCAGCCTCACCTGACCTTTATAAGAGATTAGATCCATGTCCAAGCAATACGGCCCTGAATACGTTCGCGCAATCGCCCCTTACCAGGCAGGCAAGCCAATCTCCGAGGTGGCGCGCGAATTCGGCCTGAAAGAAGAATCCATCGTCAAGCTGGCATCGAACGAGAACCCGTTCGGCGTGCCGGAATCGGCGCAGAAGGCCATGGCCGCTGCCGCCGCGGAACTGGGCCGCTACCCGGATGCCAATGCCTTCGACCTGAAGATGGCGCTGTCCAAGCGCTACGATGTGCCGATGGATTGGATCACCCTCGGCAACGGCTCCAACGACATTCTGGAAATCGCCGCCCACGCCTTCGTCGAGCGCGGCCAGTCCATCGTGTATTCGCAGTACTCCTTCGCCGTGTACGCGCTGGCGACGCAGGGCGTCGGCGCGCGCCATATCGTGGTGCCGGCCAAGAACTATGGCCACGACCTGGACGCCATGGCTGCCGCCATCGAAGCGGACACCAAACTGGTGTTCATCGCCAACCCGAACAACCCGACCGGGACTTTCGTGTCCGGCGCGGAAATCGAAGCCTTCCTGCAGAAAGTGCCGGCGCATGTGGTGGTGGTGCTGGACGAGGCCTACAACGAATTCCTGAAGAAGGAAGACCAGTACGAGTCCGCCGCCTGGGTCAAGAAGTACCCGAACCTGCTGGTGTCGCGCACCTTCTCCAAGGCCTACGGCCTGGCAGGCCTGCGCGTCGGCTTCGCGCTGGCGCAGCCGGAAGTGACCGACCTGATGAACCGCATCCGCCAGCCGTTCAACGTCAACTCGCTGGCGCAGGCCGCCGCGATCGCCGCGCTGAACGACAAGGAATTCCTGGACAAGTCGGCTGCCAACAATGCCGCCGGCTATGAGCAGTTCGTGGAAGCGTTCAAGGAGATGGGGCTGGAATATGTGCCTTCGTACGGCAACTTCGTGCTGGTGCGCGTGGGTTCCGACGATGCGGCCGGCGCGCGCATCAACCTGGCGCTGCTCAAGCAGGGCGTGATCGTGCGCCCGGTCGGCAACTACGGCTTGCCGCAATGGCTGCGTATCTCCATCGGCCTGCCGCAGGAAAATGCGGTGCTGATCACTGCGCTGCGCAAGGCGCTGGCGGAGGACCGTGCTTAACAAGGTTGTCATCTTTGGGTGCGGGCTGATTGGCGGCTCGTTTGCGCGGGCGCTGAAGGCCGCGGGCGCCGCGCAACACATTGTCGGCGTTGACCGGTCGGAGGCGTTTCTGGCGCGGGCGCTCGAGCTGGGTATCATTGACTCGGCCGCCCAAACCGCCGAAACCGGAAAACCGGGGTCAGACCCGCAGGGTCTGACCCCAGCGGGGTCCGGCCCCGCGGGGCCTACCCCGCGGTTGAGGTTCTCAAGGGGTGTAAACGCCAGAAAACAATCCCACC
>CBHWEO010000428.1:0-2592 GCA_966112955.1 uncultured Duganella sp.
GGTGGCGACATCTATATGCAAACCACCGAGGGTGCCGTTATCCTCGATGTTACTCCTGAAGCCGATTGGGTGGAGCCCTTATTGTGCGCCATCTCCGGCAGCGAGCCACCCAAGGGCCGGCTGTGGGTGCTGCCCGAGGACAAACTGGTGCAGCTCATCCTCGGCCTGTCCACCCTCGTCGCCACCACCACCCTGGTGGTGGGCCATAATTTCGGCCGCCGCCGATCTTACTAAAGGAAACCTGATGCGCTTCTTAGCAATTTTGCTGGCCGCCTTCGCGCTGAACGCCCATGCCGCCGACCTGCTGCAGACCGTCAAGGCGCGCGGCACGCTGAAAGTGGCGATGGAAGGGGTCTACCCGCCATTCAACTTCAAGGAAAAGAATGGCGAGCTGGCCGGCTACGATGTGGACGTGGCGCGCCTGGTGGCCGGCAAGCTGGGGGTGAAACCGGAATTCGTCACCACCGAGTGGGCCTCGATCCTGGCCGGGCTGGCCAGCAACAAGTACGATGTGATCATTTCCCAGGTCGGCATCAATCCCAAGCGCGAGCAGGTATTCGATTTCAGCGTGCCGTATATCTATTCCTCGCCCATGCTGATCGTTCGCAAGGACGACAATAACAACTGGACTTCGCTGGCGCAGCTGAAAGGCAAGCGCGTGGGCGCCGGCCAGGGCAGCGTGTATGAAATGCAGCTGAAGGCCGTGCCCGGCATCGAGGTGAAGAGCTACCCGGCCGCGCCGGAAAACCTGCAGGACCTGGCCCTGGGCCGCATCGATGCCGCCCTGAACGACAGCCTGATCACGGCCTACCTGCTGAAGACCAGCAAGCTGCCGATCAAGGCCGGCGCGCGCGTCGGCAATGTCGAGCGCATGGGCATCCCCTTCCAGAAGGGCAACCCTGAATTCAAGGCCGCCGTCAACAAGGCGCTGGCCGATGCCGCCGCCGACGGCAGCCTGAAGGCCATTTCCATGAAATGGTTCGGCATCGACGTGACCAAGGCGCCCTGAGCATGGAGTGGCTGGACCTGCTGCACGAGGCGGCGCCCGTGATGCTGCGCGGCGCCGGCTACACCCTGGTGTTCGCCGTGGCCTCGATGGTGGGCGGGCTGGTGCTGGGCTTTCCCACGGCGGTGATGCGCATCCTGCCGTGGAAATGGCTGCGCTGGCCGGCCAATGTGTACGTCAGCCTGATGCGCGGCACGCCGCTGCTGGTGCAGATGTTCGTGATCTATTACGGCCTGCCCTCGGTCGGCATCGAATTTACGCCGGTCACGGCCGGCATCCTCGCGCTGAGCCTGAACGCCGGCGCTTATCTGTCGGAAAGCCTGCGCGGCGCCATGCTGTCGATCCCCCGGGGCCAGTGGTCGGCCAGCTACAGCCTGGGCATGGGCTATGGCCAGACCCTGCGCCACATCGTGCTGCCGCAGGCGCTGCGCATCGCCGTGCCCTCGATGAGCAACACGCTGATCAGCCTGATCAAGGATACCTCGCTGGTGTCCGTCATCACCATGACTGAGCTGATGCTATCGACCAAGGAAGTGATTGCCACCACTTTCCGTCCGCTGCCGCTGTACCTGGCGGCGGCCGCGATTTACTGGATCCTCAGCCTCGCTTTCGAACAATTGCAACGCTTTGCCGAACAACGCCTGAATCGCGCCCATCGGCAAAGTTAGCTGCTCGACATTGCCACAAGAGCATGTTAGGCTGGTCCCATATGGACAAAGACCAGCGTGCCAGGCAGGCGGAGCAGGGAACCGCCACCCGGCCTGCCGTCCCTGGACTGGCAGGCGTCGATCCACTATTGCCCGGCGAAGCCATGTTGGCGGCGGTGGGCGGCACTCCGCTGGCCAGCTATGCCAACGGCTTGCAGGCGTCGAACGGCGCGCTGCACCTGGCCAACGAGCAGGATTATTTCAACGACCTCTACCTGCTGGCGCCGGTCGGCTATTTCGTGCTCGACAGCGATACCACCATCCTGCAGATGAACCTGGTGGGCGCCGACCTGCTTGGGCTGCCGCGCAGCAATCCGGAGCGGGTGCCGTTCCGCCAATATGTGGCGCAGCGCTTCGGCGCCGACTTCGACGCCTTCGTCAGCAATTGCCTGTCCAGCGAGCAGCCGCAGCGCCTGTCACTGCAGATGACGCGCGGGCGCGGCGACCGCGGCTTTGCCGTCACGCTGCTGGGCAGCGGCACGCCCGGCGCGGCGCAATTGCGCGTGGTGCTGGAAATGGCCGAAGGCAAGCTGGCAGCGTTGGAGAAAAGCGAGGAACGTTTCCGCCGCATCGTGCATAGCGCGGAAGAGGGCATCTGGGAAATCGATGCCGCCGCCCGCACCAGCTTCGTCAATCCCAAGATGGCCGCCATGCTCGGCTATACGATCGAGGAAATGCTGGACCAGCCGCTGGTCCACTTCATGGATGACGAGGGGCGCGCCCTGCTCGAGCGCAATATCGTGCGCCGTCAGCAGGGCATTGCCGAGCGCCACGAATTCAAGTTCCTGCGCAAGGATGGCAGCGAGATGTGGGCCACGCTGGCCACCAACCCCATCTTCGATAACGATGGCAGTTACATGGGCGCGCTGGCGCTGGCGG
>CBHWEO010000429.1:0-2572 GCA_966112955.1 uncultured Duganella sp.
GTGGAACAGCACGAGTTCCCGCAAGTGGGCCGGGTCACCGTGAGCGTCGGCTTCGTCAGCATCAGCGCCTATGAAGCGCCGGTGATCATCCTCGGCCGCGCCGACCAGGCCCTGTACTACGCCAAGAGCCACGGCCGCAACATGGCCTGCCATTACGACGAGCTGGTCAGTGGCGGCCTGCTGCAGACCATCGAATCCAACGATACCGCCGAATTCTTCTGAGGCTCAGCCTTCGGCCAGGGTCAGGAAGCGCATCGGGTCCACCTGCCATTTCGATGGCGACTCATGGCCGACGATCTTGTCGCCGCCGCCAAAGCCCAGGCCGCGCGCCAGGTCCACCGTTTCCGGCTTGATGTAGACATTGTTCTTCGTATTGAAGAATACGTTCACCTTGGGCGCCAGCAGGTTGGTCTCATGCGGCTCGACCACCACGCCCAGGCGGCCCGATTCCAGCAGCACCAGGGTGCCGACCGGGTAAATCCCCACGCAGCGCATGAATTCCTGCACCAGTTGCTGGTTGAAGTGGTGCTTGCTCCACTCGTAAATCTTGCGCAGCGCGGCCGCCGCCGGAATACCCTTGTGGTAGCAGCGATCGGCCGTCAATGCATCGTAAACGTCGACAATAGCCGCCATCTGCGCGATTTCGCTGATCTCGTCGCCGACCTGGCGGTCCGGATACCCGGTGCCGTCGCGGCGCTCGTGGTGGTGGCGCGTGATGTCCAGCGCCAGCTGCGGCACCTCCGGCGACTGCTTGAGGATGTTGTAGCCATCCATCGGATGCTTCTTGATGATGGCGAATTCTTCATCGGTCAGCGGGCCCGGCTTGTTCAGCACCGCATCCGGCACCAGGGCCTTGCCCGTATCGTGCAGCAGGCCGCCGAGACCCGCTTCGCGCACGATATTCTCTTCCATGCCCCGCGCATTGGCGAACGCCACCAGCAAGGCGCACACGCTGACCGAATGCAGGAAGGTGTAATCGTCCTTGGACTTGATGCGTAGCAGGCCCAGCAAAGCGCCCGGATTGCGCAGGATGGATTCCGTGATGTTCTGCACCACCGGCTGCACGGCGCCGATTTCGATGGCCTTGCCCAGGCGGGCATCGGCCATGACGTTGCGCACCACGCCGGCCGCCTGGTGGCGGATCTGCGCCGCGCGCTGCAATTCTTCGCCCAGCGTGGTTCTGGCGACGCGCGCCGGCGCCTTGGCGATTTCCTCCAGTTCGCGCTCGGTGGCCGCCTGGGCTTCGGCCAGCGACGGCGCGTGCTCGACATCCAGGCCCTTGGAAGCGTCGATCACCACATCATGGATGCCCGCCTTGATGATTTTCTGGATCTCGTCCTGGCTGGCGATGACAAAGCGGTTGCGGACAAACGGATGGGTCATCCAGTCGCAGCTCAGGTCGTGGATGTACATTCCGACCTTGAGTTGCGATGAATCGACTTTCTTCAACATGGGCTTGCCCGAGGTAAGTTCTTAAAGGACGTTAGAATAAGTATACACACTGTTATCTTAGTGGAATATTCGCGTCATTCAAATTTCAATCTTGTAATGGAACTTCGCCAACTGCGTTACTTCGTCGCCATCGTCGACCATGGATCCCTGTCGCGCGCGGCATTGGTATTGCATGTGGCCCAGCCCGCCCTTACCCAGCAATTGCGCCAGCTTGAAGAAGAGTTGGGCGTCCAGCTGCTGCACCGCAGCGCGCAAGGCGTGGTCAGCACGGATGCCGGTAAAGTGTTTTACGACCACGCGCAGGCCATCCTGAAGCAAGTGGCCGACGCCCGCTCAGCCGTCACCCAGTCGGCACGGCCATCCGGCAGCGTGACCATGGGCCTGCCGCACAGCATTTCCGGCGCCCTCGCCCTGCCCTTGCTGACCGCCGCACGCGAGCAATACCCCGACATTACGCTGCAATTGACCGAAGAACTGACCGGCAACCTGGCCGAGCAGCTGAAAAGCGGGCGCGTCAACCTGGCCGTGCTGTTCGACGACGGCCAACTGACGCCGTTTTCCACCACCCCGCTGGCGGAAGAGGAATTGCGCTTCATCTGCCGCCAGGACGCCGTCTGGTTCACCGACCGCGACACGGTCGCGCTGCAGCAGGCGCTGAACACCACGCTGATCCTGCCCGGCCTGCAGCACGGCGTGCGGCCGCGCATCGAAGCCATGGCGCGCGCGGCCGGGCTGGTGATTGGCAACGTCATCGAAATCAATTCGATCGCAATCCTGAAATCCGCGATCATGGCCGGCATGGGCGCGACGATCTTGCCGGTGGCCCCGGTGTTGGCCGAGATCGAGCACGGCCAGATGCGCAGCGTGCGCATCAACAATCCCGCCATCAGCCGCACGGTAGTGCTGTGCGCCTCGCGCAACATCCCCCTGACGAACGCCGCCAACGCCATCGCCGCCCTGACCCAGCAAGTCGCAGCCGACCTCTGCCAACGCGGCGCCTGGCCCGGCGCCCGCCTCCTCGCCAACTGACGAGCCCGTGTCAACCTTGGGGTCAGGCTCTTTGGTTGTAACGAGCTGGCCCAAACCACGGGTCAGGCCGTGTCAACCGGAGAGCCTGACC
>CBHWEO010000430.1:0-2560 GCA_966112955.1 uncultured Duganella sp.
TGAACTGAACCCCAAAAGTTGGACACCAACTTTTGGGGTTTTTTCATGGCCAAATACAGCGAGCAGTTCAAACTCGCCGTTGTCCAGGACTATCTATCGGACACATCTGAAGGCTACCGTGCGATCGGAAGACGGCACGGGTTGAGTAGCCATGTCATTTTGCAGCGGTGGGTCGCGGCCTACCAGCTCCACGGCGGGGCGGGTTTGCGCAAGAAGTCCAGCGGATACAGCGCTGAGTACAAGCTGTCTGTGTTGCAGCACATGTGGGACAATCGGCTCTCGATTAATCAAACTGCCGCCAGATTTGATATTCGCAACTATGCGATGGTTAGTATGTGGGAGCGTGCGTACCAGGAGGGCGGCATCGAGGCGTTAAAACCACGCCGTAGAGGAAGACCCAGGCCGATGACGGCGTCAGACACAAGCAAGCCGGATCGGGCACCGGATGACGACAAGCGCAGCCGCGAGGATTTGCTGGCCGAGGTGAATCAACTACGTATGGAGCTAGCGTACGTAAAAAAGTTGCAGGCCTTAGTTCAAGCCCGGCCAAAGCAAGCGCCGCGGAAAAAGCGCAAGTAGTGCAAGAACTAAGGCAGCAGTACCCGATCGCCAGTTTGCTCAGGCTGGCGCAGCTACCGCGCAGCACTTTCTATTACCAGCAGGGTTTGCTGCGACAGGAGGACAAGTACGGGAAGCTGAAAGAGACGATCAAAGCTGTCTTCGAACGCCACAAGGGACGTTATGGCTACCGACGCGTCACCGCCGCGGTTCGCCAGACAGGCAGTCCAGTCAACCATAAGCTCGTCCAGCGTTTGATGGGATTACTAGGGCTGAAATCGCTCGTGCGACCGAAGAAGTACCGCTCGTTCAAGGGCGAAGTGGGGCAAGCTGCGCCCAATGAACTGCAACGCCAATTCCAGGCTGATGCCGCCAATCGGAAGTGGGTGACGGACGTGACTGAGTTCAACGTCGCCGGCGAGAAGCTGTACCTCTCGCCAGTGCTGGACCTGTACAACGGCGAAATCATTTCCTTCGAAATGAACAAGCGTCCCGTCTTCGACATGGTGAGCTCAATGCTCAAGAAAGCCTTGGCCAGGCTGCAGCCTCATGAGAAACCACTGCTTCATAGCGACCAGGGTTGGCAGTATCGAATGCCGGCTTATCAGCACCAGCTTCGGGAGCGCGAACTCGTGCAGAGCATGTCGCGCAAGGGCAACTGCCATGACAACGCAGCCATGGAGAGCTTCTTCGGGGTGCTCAAGTCCGAGTTCTTCTACCTGAACAAATTCGACAGCGTCGATGCGTTACGAGACGGCCTGGTTGAGTACATCCATTATTACAATCACGACCGTATCAAGCTCAAACTAAAAGGCCTGAGTCCTGTGCAATACAGGACTCAGGCCTTGGCTGCCTAGCAAACTAACCGTCCAACTTTATGGGGTCAGTTCAACGGTGCAAGCCGTCCGGCCCTTTTCATGGGCGCTGCCGGCGCGGGTTTATGCTCGTCCCATCGCGCGCATGCGCGGCCGGCCCGCGAACGCCCAGGCCGCCAACAGGGCGCCGCCCACCAGCATGGTCTTGACCGGCCCCGAGCGCAGCTCGTACGAGGTGTAGGGGCTGCGCTCGGCGACATGCTTCGGCGTGTTGCTGCGCTGGCGCAGTTCCTGCGAGGCGTCCGGCGCATGCAGGGCGTCGGTGCGCCCCGGCGCGCTCGGCTCCGGCGCCTGCTGTTGCGCGAACATCGTGGCGCGCATGAAGCGGTCCATCCCGCGCGGCATCAGGCGGCCGGCCACCGAGGTCAGCTTGGCGTGGCCGCCCACGTACAGCTCGCGTACCGGCTTTTCGGCCGCGTGCAGGATCGCCTGCGCCACCAGTTCAGGCGCGTAGTTGGGCGCGGGCAGGTCCGGTTCGTGCTCCATGTAGTTTTTTGCGTGCTGGGGGAAGGGCGTGGCGATCGCCGACGGCTTCACCAGGGTCAGCGAGACCGGCGCCTTTTCCTTGCCCAGTTCCATGCGCAGCGATTCCGTGAAGGCCTTGATCGCGTGCTTGGACGCGGCATAGGTGCCCTGCAGCGGGACCGCGCGGTCCGAGACTTCGCTGCCGAGGTTGATGATGGCGCCGCCGCCGTGGGTCTTCATCAGCTTGACGGCTTCCAGGGTGCCGTGCACGCAGCCCCAGAAATTGGTCTGCATGACGCGCTGCATGTCCTCCAGCGCCACCTGCTCGTTGGTGCCGTACACGCTGATGCCGGCATTGTTGACCCAGGTGTCGATGCGGCCGAAGCGCTCCATCGCCACCTGGCCGATGCGCACCACGTCGGCCGGGTCGCCGACGTCGGCCGCCACCGTGACGGCCTCAACGCCGCGCTGGCGCATCTCGTGGGCCAGGGTGTCCAGGGCGTCGCCATCGCGCGCCGCCAGCACCAGCCTGGCGCCGGCTTCCGCCGCCATGCGCGCCGTGGCCAGGCCGATGCCGCTGGTGGCGCCGGTCAGCACGATCACCTGTTCGTTCAGTTTCTTCAGTTTCGCAGACATGGTTACTCCCTCATGGTCTGTAGATC
>CBHWEO010000431.1:0-2552 GCA_966112955.1 uncultured Duganella sp.
CGTTGGTGCGCTCGCCGACGTTGACGAACAGCGAGTCGTCGTCGATGGTGAACGGCTCCAGGCCGGACAGGCGCTGCGCCACCGGCACGTGCGGCACGGCGCGCGGCTTGGCGTCGGCCAGCAGCTTGGCGACGGCGGCGATGTGGTCCGGCGTGGTGCCGCAGCAGCCGCCGGCCACGTTGATGAAGCCCGCGTCGGCGAATTCGCGCAGCAGGCGCGAGGTGTCGGCCGGCAGCTCGTCGAAGCCGGTATCGCTCATCGGGTTGGGCAGGCCGGCGTTCGGGTAGATGCAGACGAAGGTATCGGCGATCTGCGACAGCTCTTCGGCGTAGGGGCGCATCAGGGTGGCGCCCAGCGCGCAGTTCAGGCCGATGGTCAGCGGTTTGGCGTGGCGCACCGAGTTCCAGAAGGCCGGCACGGTCTGGCCGGACAGGATGCGGCCGGAAGCGTCGGTCACGGTGCCGGAGATCATCAGCGGCAGGCGTTCGATGTCCGGGCGCTCGTCGAAGTACTGGTCGATGGCAAACAGCGCGGCCTTGCAGTTCAGGGTATCGAAGATGGTTTCCACCAGCAGCACGTCGACGCCGCCGTCCACCAGGCCGCGCACCTGCTCGTAGTAGGCGGCGACCAGCTGGTCGAAGGTGACGTTGCGGGCGGCCGGGTCGTTCACGTCCGGCGAAATGGAGGCGGTCTTCGGGGTCGGGCCGAGGGCGCCGCAGACGAAGCGCGGCTTGTCGGCGGTCGAGTACTTGGCCGTGGCGGCCTTGGCCAGCCGGGCGGCTTCCACGTTCATTTCATAGGCCAGGTGGGCCATGAAATAGTCGTCCTGCGCGATGGAGGTGGCGCCGAAGGTATTGGTTTCGATCAGGTCCGCGCCGGCGGCCAGGTAACGCTCGTGGATTTCCTGGATCACCTGGGGCTGGGTCAGCGTCAGCAGCTCGTTATTGCCTTTGACGAAAAGCTCGCGGTGGCCGCTGCCTTCCGGCGCGGCGAAATTCGCGAAGCGCTCGCCGCGATAGGCTTTTTCGTCCAGCTTGTACTGCTGGATGATGGTACCCATCGCGCCATCCAGGAACATGATGCGCTGCGCGAGGATGTCGCGCAGCTGGGCTTCGGTCTTGGAGGCTGGACGGGTGGTGTTGGTCATTTTGATATCGCGGGTTGGGCAACGTGGACCTGAAATTATACGGCAAAGCAGCATTTTTCCCCCGCAATGGCCAAGCTTGGCCGAGACAAATTCGGTATTTGCTTATGCGAAAAATTGGTCCCCCCGGTTCCTCACCCCGGGGGTACAAAAATTTCCGATAGGAATCTTTTGTCCACCCGGGGTCAGGAACCGGCGGGACAAATGATTCTTCGGGTAAAGCCGATCTGTGCGGTTATCGCACAAATTATGTGTTGCCAGAAGGCTACCATCCGGCCCCGAGCCTGCCTAAGATGGCTCCATCAACCAACCACTTGAAGGAGTCACAAAATGCCCATCCTGAACATCACCGTCAGCGGTACCCCGCAACAAGTGCCGGCGCAGAAAGTCACCGACATCCTGATGAAGCACACCGGCGCCATCCTGCACAAGGCGCCGGCGCTGACCGCCATCGCTGTGCATTACACGCCGCGCGAACAGTGGTTTGTCGGCGGCCAGTCGCTGGTGGAACTGGGCAAGGCCAGCTTCTTCCTCGATATCAAGGTCAGCGACGAAACCAATACGGCCAACGAGAAATCGGCCTATATCGCCGCCGTGTGGCAGGACATGCAGCAGCTCCTCGGCGAGCTGCATGAAGTCAGCTACATCCATATCGACGATGCGCGGCCGGCCGCCTGGGGCTGGGGCGGCCTTACGCAGCAGTTCCGT
Source organism: uncultured Duganella sp. (assembly GCA_966112955.1). GTDB lineage: Bacteria > Pseudomonadota > Gammaproteobacteria > Burkholderiales > Burkholderiaceae_D > Rugamonas. The sequence goes on from CBHWEO010000431.1 coordinate 1,853, forward strand.
GCGGTTCAGAAGATGTTGATGTAAACGCCGGCGGCGTAATCGACGAAGGCGCGCACCTTGGGCGACAGGTGGCGGCTCTGGGGATACAGGGCGTACAGCTCGCGCGGCTTGGGCGTGTAGCCAGGCAGCACTTCCACCAGGGCGCCGCTTGCCAGCTCGTCGCGCACGATGAAGGCGGCGGCGTTGGCAATACCTGCACCGGCCACCGCCGCCGCACGCAGGGCGACATTGGTGTTGGCCTGCAGCGTGCCGCGTACCGCCACCACGTGCTCGTTGCCCTCCGCATCGAGCAGGGTCCATTCGCTGGGGCGGGCCGCTGCCGTGTAGACCAGGCAGTTGTGCCGGGCCAGCGCGCCGGGCGTTTCCGGCATGCCGTGGGCGCGCAGGTAGGCCGGGCTGGCGGCCAGCACCACCTTGCTGGTGGCGAGGCGGCGTGCCACCAGGCTGGAATCTGGCAGGCCGCGCGCCAGCCGCAAAGCCACGTCGAAACCTTCTTCGATCAGGTCCACCATGCGGTCGTTGCACACCAGGTCCACCTTCACGCCGGGGTATTTCGCCATGAAGCCGGGCAGCCATTGCGCCACTTCGATGGTGCCAAACGCCATCGGTGCGTTGATGCGCAGGGTGCCGGTCGGCTCGGACTGGTGGCGGCCGGCATGGCGGTCGGCGTCATCGAGCCGGTCGAGGATGTCGCGGGCCG
>CBHWEO010000432.1:0-2516 GCA_966112955.1 uncultured Duganella sp.
CCGGAGTTGCAGAAGAAGGCGCGGTCGGCGAAGGTGGCTTCGGTCAGGGCCAGGGCCAGGCGCAGCACCGGCTCATTGGTGTAGCCATTGCCCAGGTGCCACAGGGTATTGGCCTGCTTGGTCAGCGCTTCCACCAGCACCGGATTGCAGTGGCCCAGGGAGGCCACGGCGATGCCGGAGGTGAAGTCCAGGTAATGCTTGCCGTTCTGGTCCCACAGGTCCAGGCCCGAAGCGCGCACGGGCACCATCTGGGCAGGCGCGTAAGTCGGGACGATGACCTCATCAAAGGTCTGGCGGGTCACTGGGCGGGTGGTAACAGAAGAGTCAAGCTTGGCGTTCATGGCAAATCCCCATCAATGGTAAGGTGTACTGCATTGTAAAAGCGGGGATGCTAAAACTCTTTTGAATCTGCGACAAGGATTTTCAGAATTGTCCAAGCAACTTGAAAGTCGGGGTCAGCTCTGGCTTCTCGAGGAGCTTTGCGCTTCGCGCAGGGCAAAATGTCCGATTGCCAGAGCTGACCCCGACTTTAGCCTTGCAACTTGCGCTGCCGCTCTTCGCGCGGCGTGTTGCCGAACAGGGTGCCGAAGGCGGTGGAAAAGTGCGAGCCGGAAGAAAAGCCGCACATCAGCCCCACCTGCACAATGGAATGATTGGTTTCCAATAGCAATTGCCGCGCCCGCTGCAGGCGCAGCTCCAGGTAGTAGCGCGAGGGCAGCGAACCCAGGTACTGCTTGAACAGCCGTTCCAGCTGGCGCCGCGACAGTCCCACCAGGCCGGCGATGTCGTCGGTCGACAGCGGTTCCTCGATATTCGCTTCCATCAGGGTCACCGCTTCCGACAGCTTGGGCTGCAGGGCGCCGAAACGGGCCTGCAGGGCCACGCGCTGGCGCTCGTCCTGCGAGCGCACGCGGTCGATACACAGCGCTTCCTTGATCTCGGCCTGGACGTTGGCCCCGAACAGGGCTTCCACCAGGGCCAGCGCGAAGTCGATCGATGCCGCCCCGCCGCAGCAGGACAGCAGCCGCCCATCGATCTCGTACAAATTCGGCGTCAGGATGGCGCGCTCGGTGACATCCTCGGTTTCCGCATACAGCGCCCAGGGCAAGGCGATGCGCGCCCCGCCCGCGGCGCCCGTCTGCGCCAGCCACAGCACGCCCGCGCCCACCCCGCCCCAGTATTCCGCTTCGCGGCAACGCTCGATCGCGGCGCGCAACTCGGCTTCGGCCGGGCGCGCGGTGCGCTCGTCGGCCACCAGCAGGGCCAGCTGCCAGTCGCCCACGGCGGCCGATGCCTGGGCCGGGGTCACGGCTTCGAGCTGGAAAGCAGCACCCAGGATGCGCTGGGCCAGCCGCAGCGGCTGCACCAGGCCGGACCAGGCCAGGCTGTCCGGCTCGCCCGCATTCACCAACAGCATGCGCAGCGGCAGCTCCCGGGACAGGCGGCTAAGTTGAGCAAATGACATCTTCTATTCGGGGACGAGCGCCGACGCGGGGCGCTCCGGGGTGTTCCATTGGCTGACAATCATACCGGAGATCAACAAGGCCGCGCCCAGCAGCTGCATGGCGCCCATGGTCTCGCCCAACCAGAAATAGCCGAAGATGGCGGCGCTGGCCGGTTCGAAGGCATAGATCACGGCCGCCTCGTTGGCGGTGGCGTGGCGCTGGCCCCAGGTCTGCAGGGAAATGATGGCCGCCGTGGCGACCACGCCCAGGTAGGCCAGGTTCCACTTATGGGCCAGCAGGGCCTGCCAGATGTAGCTGTAGTAATCGACGGCGTCATGCTGGACGTCGATCGCGCCGCGCGGCACTTCGCGCAGCAGGATCCACAGGCCGGCAAACAGGGCTACGGTCCAGATCTGGGCCACGGTCAGCGTCATCAGGCGCTCGACCTTGCGCGAGAACTGCTCCATCACCTTGATGTAGAGGCCAAACAGGAAGGCCGCCGCCAGCGCCAGCGTATCGCCGCGGCTCCAGGTGAAACTACCCTCCCAGCACAGGGCAAACAGGCCGCCCACGGCCAGCAGCAGCGCCAGCACGATGCGCTTGTCCGGCCACTTGCCCATGGCAATGCCCAGCAGCGGCACCACCAGCACGTTCAGGCCGCAGATGAAGGCGTTGCGGTTGGAGGAGGTCAGGCTCAGCCCCTCGACCTGGGCCAGGTAGCAGAAGAACAGCAGCACGCCGGCCAGGAAGCCGTAATGCAGGTCGCGCCAGCGGGCGCGCAGGAGGAACGGCGACAGCAGGACGCCGGCAATGGTGAAGCGCGAGACCACGATCCAGTTGGCCGACAGGTTGTCGGTCATGTCCTTCATGGCCGGGAAAGTCGTGCCCCAGACCAGGGTCACGACCAGCAGGGCAAGGATGCCGCGAGCGTGTAGGGGCATGGCGAAACCGCATCTTGTTATAAGTTTGCATATAGTAACGCATGCAGCGCACGGCTGGCGGGCGCTATAATCGCTTGTCATGGGCGAACGATATTTGAAGAGCATCCGGCTGCTGGCCGAATGCATGCAG
>CBHWEO010000433.1:0-2511 GCA_966112955.1 uncultured Duganella sp.
AGCGTGCCTTGCGGGCCGCGCAGCACTTCCACCTGGTCCACGTCGAACACCGGGAAGCCCTTCAGCATCGGGTTTTCCTGCACGATGTCGTCCATCACCAGGCCCACCGGCTGGGAAGCGTTCAGGTCGAAGTCGGTGTTGCCCAGGCCGCGGATGTAGAAACGCGGGAAGGTACGGCCATAGTCGGATTCCACCGAAACGGACGGCGAACGGCCGTTCAGGAAGCGGATGTCCTGGCCGCCGGAAGTCAGCACGTCCAGCTTCTCGCCTTTCAGGGTGGCGATGGCCATCGGCACGTCCTTGATGTTTTCGGCGCGGCGCTGCGCGGTAACGATCACGGTCTCCAGCTGGCCCGGCTTCTTGACTTCTTCGGTGGTGGTGGTTTCTTGCGCGGCTGCATAGTGCAGGGGGAAGGCGCTGGCGACGGCCAGGGCGATCAGGGAGTGCTTGAGGCGTTTATCCATACCCGAGGTTCCAATCTTAAAGAAAAGTAACGTAATGTTGCAATTGCGCGCATCCTAACACGAAAGCAACTACCGATAATTGCTTATGAACAAGCCCTCATTTAGTTGACTTGCATATAAATAAGTAAGCAAAAACGTATTTGCCATACATATAGCGCCTGTTGCATAGTAGTGAGTCACGAATCCATGCCCTGAGAAGCGGAATCGAGAATTGACAGAAGTTCTTGCAGTTTGATTACGTGCCCAAGAATTAATCAAGGGTACATATGGAAAAATTGCATTACTGTGTTGTAGACAGGCTACACGGCGCGGTGGCTGGGTTAGTCGCGAAAAAGCGGAACGTGCACTCCATAAAAATATACAATAACGAACTTCGACGGAGCCCTTACATGAAAATCAAACAACTTAGCATGATGATCGCCGCTTTTGCGGTGGCAGCCAGCGCCAGCGCGGCTGATCCGAAGCTGGGCATCGTGTACGACGCTGGCGGCAAGTTCGACAAGTCGTTCAACCAGTCCGCATTCGAGGGCGCCTCGCGCTTCCAGAAGGACACCGGCATCAAGTTCATCGAAGTGCAAGCCAGCAGCGATACGCAGGCTGAGCAGGTGCTGCGCGGCCTGGCCCGCAAGAACCTGGACCTGATCGCTTCCATCGGCTTCGCCCAGACCCAGGCCGTGCAGAAGGTCGCCAAGGAATTCCCGAAAGTCCGCTTCGTCCTGATCGACGGCGTTGCGCAAGGCAATAACGTCAACTCCGTGACCTTCAAGGAAGAAGAAGGTTCCTATCTGGTCGGCGTGGCAGCTGCCATGGCGTCCAAGACCAAGAAGCTGGGCTTCATCGGCGGCATCGACATCCCGCTGATCCGCACCTTCGCCTGCGGCTACGCCCAGGGTGCCAAGTCGGTCGACAAGAAAGTCGAAGTGATTTCCAACATGGTGGGCACCACCTCGGCCGCCTGGAACGACCCGGCCAAGGGCGGCGAACTGGCGCGTGCCCAGTTTGACCGCGGCGTGGACGTGGTGTTCGCCGTGGCCGGCGGTTCCGGCATGGGCACCCTGCAGACCGCCAAGGAAAAGGGCAAGCTGTCGATCGGCGTCGACTCCAACCAGAACCACCTGTATCCGGGTTCCGTGCTGACTTCCATGGTCAAGCGCGTCGACAACGCCGTATACGACTCCTTCATGCAGATGAAGAACGGCACCTGGAAGGCCGGCGTCACCGCCAAGGGCCTGAAGGAAGGCGGCGTGGATTGGGCGCTGGACGAAAACAACCGCAAGCTGATCACGCCAGAGATCGAGAAGAAGGTCATGGGCGCGCGCAAGGACATCATCGATGGCAAAGTGAAGGTCATCGATATCCGCACCACCAACGCCGCCTGCCCGGCCTGACAAGCAGTTCCATTAAAGAGAACGCGCCGACGGGGATTCCCGTCCGGCGCGTTTTTCAGTAATTAAGACCGAAAATCCTTATGACGCCAGCAGTAGAATTCCGCAATATCTCCAAGCACTTTGGGGCGGTAAAGGCGAATACGGACGTCAGTTTCTCGATCGCCAAAGGGGCCATCCACGGCCTGGTGGGCGAGAACGGCGCCGGCAAGTCGACCTTGATGAGCATCCTTTACGGCTATTACCGCGCTGACGGCGGTGAGATCCTGCTGGACGGTAAGGTGCAGCACATCCACAACTCGCACGAGGCGATCCGCCTTGGCATCGGCATGGTGCACCAGCACTTCATGCTGGTCGAGAACATGACGGTGCTGGATAACGTGATGCTGGGCAGCGAAGGCGGCTTCCGCCTGCGCGAGCACCGCGCCGCCGTCGAAAAGCAGCTGCGCGAGATCTGCGCACGCTATCGCCTGGATGTCGACCCGCTGGCCACCATCCACGACCTGTCGGTGGGCGCCCAGCAGCGCGTCGAGATCCTGAAGCAGATCTACCGCTCGGCCAACATCCTGATCCTGGACGAACCGACCGCCGTGCTGACCGCGCAGGAAACCGAATCGCTGTTCGAGATCCTGAAGCTGTTCAAGGAACAGGGCAAGACCATC
>CBHWEO010000434.1:0-2461 GCA_966112955.1 uncultured Duganella sp.
GTCGATCACCTTGGCGCTCAGGTCGTGCGTGCTGTCGGACACCCGCACCTGGCTGTGGCGCACGGGGATGGCGCCGGTCAGGCTGGAGGCGAACTTCAGCTTGAAGTCGGCCAGGCCCTGGAAGCCCAGCGAGCGGCAGAAGCGGATCACGGTCGGCTGCGACACTTCGGCCAGGCGCGCGATGTCGGCAATCGGCTCGTTCAATACCAGGCGCGGTTGCTCGATGACCAGCTGCGCCACGCGCTGCTCGGCCGGCGTCAGTTCATGCTTCAGCGACTGCACGCGTTCCATCAGGGTGTTGGCGCCGGTGCGGCCGCGCAGGTGCTCCGACAGGATGGTGGCCACGCCGTAGAAGGCCGGGTTCGGCGTGGTGATCACATAGGTCGGGATGTCGGCCAGGTAGGACGAGAAGCGGCCCTTGGCTTCGAAGCGGGTGCGGAACGGCGACTGCCGGAACCACTCGCCCATGCGCGGCACGATGCCGCCGCCGATGAAGATGCCACCGAAGGAACCCAGCGTGACCGCCAGGTTGGCCGCCGCGCCGCCCAGCATGGCGCAGAAGCACTCCAGCACTTCCAGGCACAGGGCATTGCGGTCCTTCAGTGCACCGGCGATGATCTGCTGCGAGGTCAGGTCGCGCACGTTCAGGCCATTGCGGCGCGCCAGGGCGCGGTAGATGATCTCCATGCCGGGCCCGGAAATCAGGCGTTCGTTCGAGACGTGCGGCCAGGTCTGCCAGGCGTACTGCAGGATGGCGTATTCGCGCTCGTCGGCAGGGGCGAAGTTGGTGTGGCCGCCTTCCGAGCCGAGGGTCACGAAACCGTCGGTGGTGGGGATCACGCCGGAGCAACCGAGGCCGGTGCCCGGGCCCAGCACGCCGATCACCGAGTTCTGCGCCGGGGCGCCGCCGCCCACCTGCATCAGGTCTTCCGCCTTGAAGCCGGGGATGGCCATCGCCAGCGCGGTGAAGTCGTTCACCACCAGCAGGGTATGCAGGCCCAGTTCGCGCCGCACTTCGTCGGTGGAAAACTGCCAGTCGCGGTTGGTCATGCGGATGTAATCGCCGTGCACCGGATTGGCCAGCGCCAGCGCGCCGTGATTGAGGCTGACGTCGCCGTGGTCCGCCAGGTAGCTGCGCAGCAGCGGCACGATGCCGGTGAAGTCGTCGCACTGCAGCACGCGGACGGCCTTGAATTCGCCGGGAGCGGTTTGCAGGGCCAGGCGCGCGTGGGTGGCGCCAATGTCGGCCAACAGGCGGGGGCCGTCCGCAAAAGCGGAGCGGTTGGCTTTTGGGTCTGCCTCGATCTGTTTCATTGTCGTTTTGAGTTTTAGATAACGCCCTAAAGGCGGGAGGATACCCTAAAACCGGGGAACCAGGGCCAGCCTCGGGGGTCTGACCCTCTGGGTCCGACCCCGGTTTTCCGGTTTCCCGGTTCTAGGCCGCATAACCAAACCACGCCCCATACCCCGGCAACTGCACCTGCCCATCCACCACTTCCCCCGGCAAGCCTGGCTGCTCCAGCTTCTGCGCGCCCTTCGCGGCCGGCAGCGCGAAGTTGACCGGCGACGCGCCCAGGTTGAACAGCGCGATCACGCTGCGCTCCCCTTCCAGGTCGCGCCGCAGGGCCAGCACCGGCTCCGGCGCGTCGTAGAACACGATGTCGCCGCGCGTCAGCTGCGGCATGGTCTTGCGCCAGGCGATCATGCGGCGCGCGAAGTTCAGCGGCGAGCCCGGATCGTTTTCCTGCAGCGAGGCGGCGATGGCCTTGTGCTCCTCCGCCACCGGCAGCCATGGCGTGCCGGTGGTGAAGCCGCCATGTTCGCCGTTGGTCCAGGCGACCGGCGTGCGGCAGCCATCGCGGCCCTTGAATTCGGGCCAGAAGGTCTTGCCGTACGGGTCCTGGATCAATTCATACGGCACATCGGCTTCGCTGAAGGCCAGTTCGTCGCCCTGGTACAGGCAGGGCGTGCCTTTCAGCGACAGCTGCATGGCCAGCACCAGCTTGGCGAAAGCCGCCTGGTTGCTCATGCCGTGCCAGCGCGTCACCACGCGCACCGCGTCGTGGTTGCCGACCGACCAGGATGGCTGGCCGTCCTTGACGCGCGCCTTGAAGTCTTCCACCTGCTTGCGGATATGGCCTGCGCTGCTGTCGGCGGTCAGCAGGTTGAAGCTGTAGGCCATGTGCAGCTTGTTGCCGCCGGCCGTGTATTCGGCCATCACCGCCAGCGAATCGTCCGCGCCCACTTCGCCGATCGCCACCGCCCCGTATTCGTCCAGCAGCTTGCGCAGCTTTTCCAGGAAGGCCACGTTCTCCGGCTGGCTCTTGTCGTAGATGTGGGCCTGCATGCCGTATGGGTTGGCATCGCTCACGGTGGAAGTGTCGCGCACCAGGGCCGGCGGGTTGCTGCGCAGCTGGCGGTCGTGGAAGTGGAAATTGCAGGCATCCATGCGCACGCCGTC
>CBHWEO010000435.1:0-2459 GCA_966112955.1 uncultured Duganella sp.
TGAAAGACGGCTACGCCCGTAACTTCCTGATCCCTCAGAAGCTGGCACGCCGCGCCACCGCTGCTGCCGTGGCTGAATTCGAAGCCAAGCGCGCCGAACTGGAAAAAGCTGCTGCCGCCAAGCTGGCCGCTGCCCAAGCCCAAGGCGAAAAGCTGAACGGCATGACCGTGACCGTGTCGCAGAAAGCCGGCGTCGACGGCCGCCTGTTCGGTTCCGTGACCAACTTCGACATCGCCGAAGCCCTGACCAAAGCTGGTTTCGCTGTTGAGAAGTCCGCTGTGCGCCTGCCAACCGGTCCGCTGAAGACCGTTGGCGAGTTCCCAGTTGCCGTGTCCCTGCACACCGACGTGGTGGCGGAAGTGACCGTAGCCGTGGTGGGCGAAGCTGCTTAATTAGCAACGTCGCCAAGCTGCATCAAAAAAGCCGGGTTCTCCCGGCTTTTTTTGTTTACAAGAATTTTTCTGGCTTGCCGAAGCAGGTATAATGCGCGCCATGAACGCCGCACCCCAGTCCGACCCACAAGTCGATTCCCTCCGCATTCCGCCGCACTCGATCGAGGCAGAGCAATCTGTCATCGGCGGTTTGTTGCGCGATAACGCGGCGTGGGACCGTATCGCGGACTTCATGCGCGCGGAAGATTTTTACCGCTACGACCACCGCATCATCTTCGAGCAGATGGTCCGCCTGATCAACTCGGGCAAGCCGGCCGACGTGGTGACCGTGTCGGAAGCGCTGAACATGCTGGGCAAGGCGGAAGAAGTGGGCGGCATGGCCTACCTGAACGCCATGGCGCAGAACACGCCGTCGGCGGCCAATATCCGCCGCTACGCCGAGATCGTGCGCGACCGCGGCGTGCTGCGCAAGCTGATCACCGTGGCCGACGAAGTGTCGGGCAATGCCTTCAACCCACAGGGCAAGGAAGTCAAGCAGATCCTGGACGAGGCGGAAGCGAAGATCTTCGCCATCGCCGAACAGGGCGCGCGCGGCGCCTCCGGCTGGCTGCCCGTGCAGCCGCTGCTGACCCAGGTGGTGGAGCGCATCGACGAACTGTATTCGCGCGACTCCAGCTCCGAAATCACCGGCGTGCCGACCGGCTGGACCGACCTCGACAAGATGACTTCCGGCCTGCAGCCGGGCGACATGGTGGTGGTGGCCGGCCGTCCATCGATGGGCAAGACTGCCTTCTCCATGAACATCGCGGAAAACGTGGCGGTGGAAGCCGGCCTGCCGGTCGCCGTGTTCTCGATGGAGATGGGCGGCGTGCAGCTGGCCATGCGTATGCTGGGTTCCGTCGGCCTGCTGGACCAGCACCGCCTGCGGACCGGCAAGCTGATCGACGAGGATTGGCCGCGCCTGACGCACGCCATCCAGAAAATGAATGAAGCCCAGGTCTACATCGACGAGACCCCGGCCCTGAACCCGATCGAGATGCGCGCCCGCGCGCGCCGCCTGGCCCGCCAATGCGGCAAGCTGGGCCTGATCGTGGTCGACTACCTGCAGCTGATGCAGGGCAGCCAGCCGGGCGACAACCGCTCGGCCGAGATTTCGGAGATCTCGCGTTCCCTGAAGGGCCTGGCCAAAGAGCTGCATTGCCCCGTCATTGCACTGTCCCAGCTGAACCGCTCGCTGGAACAACGTCCCAACAAACGTCCCGTCATGTCCGACCTGCGCGAATCCGGCGCTATCGAGCAGGACGCCGACGTGATCATTTTCCTGTATCGCGACGAAGTCTATAACCCGGACTCGCCCGATAAAGGCACCGCCGAGATCATTATCGGCAAGCAGCGTAACGGTCCGATCGGCGCGGTGCGCCTGACCTGGATCGGTGCGTACACCAAGTTTGGCAATTACACCGGTAACCTGTCGATCTACCAAGGCGACTGATTACCAGGCGGGCCACGCTGGGTGGCTTTGCTGCAGTACCAACGAATCAACCAACGGAGAACAAAAATGTTTGGACGCTTGATGCCCTCGGAGGGCAAATTCTTTGACATGTTTAACCAGCATGCGGAACTTTGCGTGAAGGGCGCCAAAGAAATGCTGGGCCTGATGGCCAATTTCGACGACCTGGAGAACCGTGTCCACGCCATCGAAAGCATCGAAAAACAGGCTGACAAGATCACCTACCAGGCAGTGGACCTGCTGCACAAGACCTTCATCACCCCGCTGGACCGCGACGACATCCACAAGCTGATCACCAAGATGGACGACATCCTGGACCTGATGGAAGATGCCGCCCAGACCGTGTCCCTGTACGACCTGCACTCCGTGACCCCGGAAGCCAAGCGCCTGGCCGAACTGGTCCTGGCCTGCACCGAAAAGGTGAAGGATGCCGTGGCCCTGCTGTCGAACATGGACAACGCTTCCAGCATCGTCGGCATCTGCGAAGAGATCGACCGCCTGGAATCGGACGCCGACCACGTGATGCGCGCCGCCATGTCCAAGCTGTTCCGCGACGA
>CBHWEO010000436.1:0-2454 GCA_966112955.1 uncultured Duganella sp.
GTGGTTCTGCGCGATATCGGCCAGCTTGTGCTCGAGGAAAGGATTGCTGAAGCGGTCCCGGACCGAGGCCAGGTAGGCGCGGCTCAATGCGTGTTCGCCCAGCGCATCGAAGAGCGGCAGCACCTCTTCTTCCCACACCGCTTCCAGCGCGCCGCGCAGCGCAGGGTCGGCCATCGCCTGGCGCACCGTGGCATCGGCGGCACGCCCGCCGTGCAGCCATTGTTCGGCCATATAGGTATGGCCCAGGTTCAGCATCAGCAGCTTGCGCCGCTCGTAAGGCGCCAGTTGCGCCGTCACCACGATTTGCGGGTGGGTGCATGGCAGCACCATGCCCGCCTGTTCCTCGATGGCCCACAGCGCATACGGTTCGGCCACGGCGCCGGCCGGCTCCAGCGCCTGCGACACGATGCGGTCGACCAAGGAGTTCACCCAGGTGCAGGATTGCTCCAGCCAGGCCAGGAAAGCCCCGTCCATGTCCCAGCCGCGCGCCAGGCCCAGCACCACGCCGCGCAGCACGCTGCCGTTGTTGGCCACCAGTTCGCACGGCATCAGGGTCAGCGGCGCGGCGCCACGCCGGTAGCGCGCATGCAGCAGGACCAGCAGCTTGGCCGGGAAGCTGCGCGGCACCGTGCCGCCCTCCAGCAGGGCCGGATTGTCGGCCGGGTCCAGTTCATAGCCCCGGTCGCCCGTGTTGGAGACGATCACCCGCGCCGCCACCGCCGCTTCCACCACCTGCGGCCAGTCTTCACCGGCCTGCAGCGCATTGGCCACCGAACGCACCTGCACCTCGCGCTGCGTCGGCGCGCCGTCTTCGCAGCCACGGATGATGACGGGATAGGCCGCGCCATGGCGCAGCGCGGCCACCCGGCGCGCGCTCTCGGCGCTGCCGGTGGTCTGCACCATCGTGACCTGGCCCAGCGCGTTGCCGCTTTCCAGCGCCTCACTCACGAACAGGTCGACGTGGGCCTGCAGGAAGCGGCTGGTGCCGAATTGGAGGATCGGCTGCATTTACACCTCGACGATGGCCTTGATCACGCCGCTGGCCGGGTCCATCCACTGCGGCAGCACATCGATGAAACCGTCCAGCGTGGTGCGGTGGGTGTTCATCAGCCCTGCCGGCACCTGGCCGGCCTTCATGGCATGCAGCACGGTGCGGAAATCGTCGGCGGTGGCGTTGCGGCTGCCCAGCAGGCTGGTTTCGCGCTTGTGGAATTCCGGGTCGGCGAAGGAGATCCGGTCCAGCACGATCGACACCAGCACATAGCTGCCGCCGTGCGCCACGAATTCCAGGCCGCGCTCCATGGCCTTGACGTTGCCGGTCGCGTCGAACACCACGTCGTAGAACTCGCCCCCGGTCAGCTGCGCCAGCTGTTCCTTGTCGCCCTCCCCCGCCAGCACCGTGTGCGGCGCCTTGAGCACTTCGCGGCTGAAGGCAAGCCGGTCTTCGCGGGTATCGAGCACGGTGACCTGGGCGCCGTTCAGGCGCGCGAACAGCGTGACGGCCAGGCCGATCGGTCCCGCCCCCACCACCAGCACGCGCTGGCCTTCCCGCACCGCGCCGCGGCGCACCGCGTGGGCGCCGATCGCCAGGAATTCCAGCATGGCCGCCTCGTCGAGCGAAATGCCGTCGGTCTTGAACACGAACTGCGCCGGCAGCGCCAGGTATTCGGCCATGCCGCCGTCACGGTGCACGCCCAGCACCTGGATATTGGTGCAGCAGTTGGTCTTGCCCTGCCTGCAGGCGACGCAGCGCCCGCACGACAGGTAAGGCATGACGTAGACCTGGTCGCCGGGCGCCAGGCCGCTGCCTTCCGGCGCGCTGACGATCTCGCCCGACAGCTCGTGCCCCATCACGCGCGGATACTGCAGGAAGGGCTGGGTGCCCCGGAAAATGTGCATATCGGTGCCGCACAAGCCGATGCGGCGCACGCGCACCAGCACTTCACCCGGCGCCGGCACCGGTACCGGCACTTCACTCATGCGCAGCTCGCCCGGCGCCTGGCATACCACTGTTTTCATCTTATCTTCCCTGGTTTGCGTTCATCAATTCCAGCACCACCGCCGCGCCGCCCGCAGGGGCCATGCGCAACGGCAGCACGTCTTTCGCCGTCACTTCGCGTTCCACGCGCCGCAGTTCATTGGGCGTGCCGCCGTCTTCCCACACCGTGGCGCGATAGCGGCCGGCCGGCAGGAAGCGCAGCGATACGCGTTCCACGCGGGCCTCGCTGGTGTCGTCCGCCCGCATCGCGCCCAGGTACCAGCTGCTGCCATGGCGTCGCGCCAGCACGATGTCGCGGCCCGGCGTGCCGGACAGGAAGCGCGTCTCGTCCCAGGCCGTCGGCACGCGCTGGATGAAATCGAAGCCGGCCGCGCCGCGGTAAGTCTCCGGATCGTCCGACACCATCTGCAGCGGGCTGTCGTAGACCACGTACATGGCCAGCGCCTGGCCGCGCG
>CBHWEO010000437.1:0-2431 GCA_966112955.1 uncultured Duganella sp.
TCCTTGTCGCCGGTCGGCTGCAGGCCGATGGCCCAGATGCCGACCAGGGTTTCCACCTTGTCGGCCAGCGCCACGGCGGTGCCAGTAGCGGTGGACGGCAGGTTGTCGCCGGCGAAGCGCGGCTGGTAGTGTTCGGAGGCGGCCAGCGCCACTTCCTCGTGCTCGCCGTCGTGGCGCGCATAGTAGGTGCCCATGATGCCTTGCAGCTCAGGGAACTCGCCGACCATGTCGGTCAGCAGGTCGGCCTTGGACAGGCGTGCGGCGCGTTCTGCCAGGGCCTTGTCGCCGCCCATGCGGCCGGCGATGGCGGCGGCCAGCGAGGTGACGCGCTCGGAGCGCTCGGCCTGGGTGCCCAGCTTGTTGTGGTAGACCACGTTCTTCAGCAGCGGCAGGCGCGACTCCAGCGACTTCTTCTTGTCCTGCTCGAAGAAGAACTTGGCGTCCGACAGGCGCGGGCGCACCACGCGCTCGTTGCCGCCGATGATGGCAGCCGGGGTGTCGGTCGCAATGTTCGACACGATCAGGAAGCGTGAACGCAGCTTGCCGTTGGCGTCGGTCAGGGCGAAGTACTTCTGGTTGGTCTGCATGGTGAGGATCAGGCATTCCTGCGGCACGGCCAGGAACTCTTCCTCGAAGTGGCACTCGTACACCACCGGCCATTCGACCAGGGAGGCGACTTCTTCCAGCAGCGCTTCCGGCATCAGCACCTGGTCGGCGCCGGCTTTCTGCAGCAGGGCGGCGCGGATGGCGTCCTTGCGGGCGTCGAAGCCGGCGACCACCTTGCCGGCTTCGGCCAAGGTGGCGGCGTAGCTGTCGGCGTCGGCCACGGTCACCGCGCGCTTGCCCGGAGCGGTCAGGAAGCGGTGGCCTTCGGTCTTGTTCGATGCCGTCAGGCCCAGCAGGGTCAGTGGCAGCACGGTGGCGCCATGCAGGGCGATCAGGGCGTGGGCGGGGCGCACGAACTGCACGGTTTCGCCATCCGGGCGCTGGTAGCTCATGACCTTCGGGATCGGCAGCTTGGCGATGGTGTCTTCCAGCGCGGCTTGCGCGCCGATTTGCAGGGCGGAACCGGCGGCCAGCTTGGTGTAGAAGAAGCTTTCGGCCTTGCCGTCCTGGGCGCGCTCCATGTCGGCCACGGCGATGTGCGACAGGCCCATGGCAGCCAGCTTCTTGGTCAGCGGCGCGGTCGGGTTGCCGTCGGCATCCAGTGCGATGGCGACCGGCAGGATCTTTTCGCGCACCTGCTTGTCCGGCGAGGTGGCGCGCACCTTGGTGATCGACACGGCCAGGCGGCGCGGGGTGGCGTAGGTGGTGGCGACGCTGTCCTCTTCCAGGAAGTCGCGCGATTTCAGGCCGTTGACGATGCCGGAGGCGAAAGCGGCGCCCAGCTTGGACAGGGCTTTCGGCGGCAGTTCTTCGGTCAGCAGTTCGATGAGCAGGGTCTGATTCATGTTCGGTATTCGTTTATTTGGCGACCATCGGGAAGCCGAGGCGTTCGCGGGACTCGTAGTAGGCCTGGGCCACCATGCGCGACAGGTTGCGCACGCGGCCGATGTAGGCGGCGCGTTCGGTCACGGAGATCGCGCCGCGGGCGTCCAGCATGTTGAAGCTGTGCGAGGCTTTCATGATCTGCTCGTAGGCCGGCAGGGTCAGTTGCAGCTCGATCAGGCGCTTGGCTTCCGATTCGTGGTTGGCGAATTGCGCGAACAGCAGTTCGGTGTTGGCGTGCTCGAAGTTGTAGGTCGACTGCTCCACTTCGTTCTGGTGGAACACGTCGCCGTATTTCAGCTGCTTCTTGACTCCGTTCTCTTCCCACTCGGTCCAAATGAGGTCGTAGACGTTTTCCACGCCCTGCAGGTACATGGCCAGGCGCTCGACGCCGTAGGTGATTTCGCCCAGCACGGGCTTGCAATCGAGGCCGCCCACTTGCTGGAAGTAGGTGAACTGGGTCACTTCCATGCCGTTCAGCCAGACTTCCCAGCCCAGGCCCCAGGCGCCCAGGGTCGGGCTTTCCCAGTCGTCTTCCACGAAACGCACGTCGTTCTGCTTCAGGTCCAGGCCCAGCGCTTCCAGGGAGCCCAGGTACAGGTCGAGGATGTTTTCCGGCGCCGGCTTCAGGACCACCTGGTACTGGTAGTAGTGCTGCAGGCGGTTCGGGTTTTCGCCGTAGCGGCCATCTTTCGGGCGGCGCGAGGGCTGCACGTAGGCGGCGCGCCACGGTTCAGGGCCGATCGCGCGCAGGAAAGTACCGGTGTGGAAGGTGCCAGCGCCGACTTCCATGTCGTACGGCTGGAGCAGTGCGCAGCCCTGCTTGTCCCAGTAGGTTTGCAGGGTCAGGATAATTTGTTGAAATGTCAGCATCGTGGTCGTTGGTGGCGCCCTGGGCGCGAGCGTTATCGGTTCGCTAAAACGGCTCATTTTAGCGGGTTTT
>CBHWEO010000438.1:0-2429 GCA_966112955.1 uncultured Duganella sp.
ACAGCTGGGCTCGTGTCCGATTGCCAGAGCTGACCCCGACTTGCAGGCGAAAAGTTCCTCGCGGGTGACGGTGGCGGTGCCGAGCTTGCCGACCACGATGCCGCCGGCGCGGTTGGCGGTTTCGACGGCTTCCTGCCAGCCGGCACCGGAGCCCAGCATGGCGGCCATGGTGGCGATCACGGTGTCGCCGGCGCCGGAAACGTCGAACACTTCACGTGCGCTGGCCTGGACGTTGAAGATGCCGTCCGCCGTGAACAGGGTCATGCCCTCTTCCGAACGGGTCAGCAGCAGCGCGTCCAGTTGCAGTTCGCTGCGCAGGTTCTGCGCCTTGGTGACCAGTTGCTCTTCGCTGTTCCAGCTGCCGACGATGCGCTTGAGCTCCGATTTGTTCGGGGTCAGCACGGTGGCGCCCTTGTACGGCGAGAAGTCGTCGCCTTTCGGGTCCACCATTACGACCTTGCCGGCGGCGCGCGCGGTGGCGATCATTTCGGCCACGTCGACCAGGCCGCCCTTGTTGTAGTCGGACAGCACGATCACATCGTATTCCGGCAGCAGGGTCTTGAACTGCACCAGCTTGTTGCGCAGTACGGCGTCGCTTGGCGGCTCCTCGAAGTCGATGCGCACCATCTGCTGCTGGCGCCCGATCACGCGCAGTTTGATGATGGTGGAAATGGCATTGTCGTGCTTCAGGTAGCTGTGGATGCCGCCGCCTTGCAGCAGCTGTTCCACTTCGGCGCCGGCTTCGTCGGCGCCGATGATGCCGAGCAGGCCGGCGTGCGCGCCCAGCGCGGCGGCATTGCGCGCCACGTCGGCGGCGCCGCCCAGGCGGGCTTCGCGGCGTTCGATGCGGACCACGGGGACCGGGGCTTCCGGGGAAATGCGGCTGACGTCGCCGAACCAGTAGCGGTCCAGCATGACGTCGCCGGCGACCAGGATGCGGACTTTGTCGAGGGCGGGGGCTTGTTTTGTCATTTTTTAAAACCGTTTAAACCAGAAAACCGGGGCCTAGCCGGCCGCGTGGCCCACAGGGCCGGACCCTTTAATTCATTACGTTCAACTCTTCGGTGCGGCGCGGCGGGTAGGAGTCCCAGCGGCTGCAGCCCGGGCAATGCCAGTAGAACTGGCGCGCCTTGAAACCGCAGTGGCTGCACTGGTAGCGCGCCAGCTTCTGCGTGTAGCCGTGCACCAGGTTCTTCACCATCGACAGCTCGGACAGCACAGCCGCCGGCGCATCCATCATGCGCGCTTCCAGCAGCTTGTCGAGGCCCAGCAGGGTCGGCGTGCGGCGCAGTTCGTCCAGCACTACCTGCTTGGCGGTTTCCACGCCTTCCAGTTCGATGACGGCCTTGAACACCACTTCCAGCAAGTCGATCGAGGAGGCTTGCTCCAGGTAGGACTTGAGCAGGCTGACGCCTTCCTGCGGACGGCCCACCTTGCGGTAGCCATCCATCAGGCGCGTCGCCACCAGCGCGGTATGCGGCACCGATTGCTGTTCGACGCGGCGCCACATCATCAGCGCCGCTTCCGTGTCGCCCTTGGCCAGCAGCGCGTCGCCGCACAGGATGGTGGCGCGTACGCTGGAGCGGTCGGCCTGCAGGGCCTTTTCCAGCAAGGCTTCCGCCTCGTCCGGCTTCATGTGGACCAGGGCATCCTGCGCCAGCTCGCAATAGAACTGCGAAATCTCTTTCTGGCGCGAGCCGGCGCCGGCTTCCTGCAGTGCCAGCGCGGCTTCGATGGCGCGCTCCCACTCCTTCTCGCGCTGGTAGATTTCCAGCAGCGCGCGGCGCCCTTGCACCGCATAGGACGTGTCGAGCAGGCGGGTATAGGTTTCTTCGGCGCGGTCGAGCAGGCCGGCCTTCAGGTAATCCTGGCCCAGCTCATATTCGGCGTGGGCGCGCTGTTCGGCCGGCAGGTCGGGACGCGACAAGAGGTTCTGGTGCACGCGGATGGCGCGTTCCGTTTCGCCGCGGCGGCGGAACAGGTTGCCCAGGGCGAAGTGCATGTCGGCCGTTTCGGGGTCGAGCTTGACGATCTCGATGAAGGAATCGATGGCCTTGTCCGGCTGGTCGTTCAGCAGGTGGTTCAGGCCACGGAAGTAGCCGCGCGGCAGGGTGCGCGATTCGGACACCACGGCGCGGATGTCGACGCGTGCGGCAATCCAGCCGAGGGCAAACATAGCTGGGATGCCCAGCAGCCACCAGAGTTCAAAATCCATATTTTTCTTAGTGCTGGGTGTTGACGCTATCCGGCAGCGGGCGCTCGTTCACTTGCAAGGCCGCGGTCTGCAGGGATTGGATCGTGGATTTCTGCTTGTTCGATTCGCGGCGCTGGCGGAACAAGGTTGGGGTGAGTGCGAGGATGCTCAGGGCGGCGCCGGCCACGAAGAAGGCCAGCAGCATCAGCACCAGCGGGCCGCGCAGCTCGTAATT
>CBHWEO010000439.1:0-2403 GCA_966112955.1 uncultured Duganella sp.
GTGCCGATCAAGGAAAAGGCCGACATGCTGCTGGCCGCGAACAAGGCAGGCCTGGATGCCGGCGCGTCCTTCATGACCGCCAATCTGTTCCAGGTCAACCAGCAGAAATACTTCGCCTCCACCGACGGTTCCTATATCGACCAGGACATCCACCGCCTGTGGTCGCCGTTCACCGCCACCGCCGTGGACAAGGCAACCGGCAAATTCCGCACGCGCGACGGCCTGTCCTCGCCGGCCGGCATGGGCTATGAATTCTTCGACGCCAAGCCGGAGCACAAGGTGCGCGCGGCAGGCGGGGTGACCCAGTTGTACAACGGCGGCTACGACATCATCGAGGACGCCAGGGCGGCCGGCAAGCAGGCGCGCGAAAAGCTGTCGGCCAAGTCGGTCGAACCGGGCAAGTACGACCTGGTACTGAGCCCCGAGCACCTGTTCCTGACCATCCACGAAAGCGTCGGCCACGCGACGGAACTGGACCGCGTGCTGGGCTATGAAGCCAACTACGCCGGCACCTCCTTCGCCACGCTGGACAAGTGGAAGGGCAAGAACTTCAAGTACGGCTCCGACATCGTCAACATCGTGGCCGACAAGACCACCCCCGGTTCGCTGGGCGCGGTCGGCTACGACGACGAAGGCGTGCCGTCGAAGAAATGGGACCTGATCCGCAACGGCATCCTGGTGAACTATCAGGCCACGCGCGACCAGGTGCACATCATCGGCGAGAAGGAATCGCAGGGCTGCTCGTACGCCGATTCCTGGAGCAGCGTGCAGTTCCAGCGCATGCCGAACGTGTCGCTGGAAGCTGGCAGGAAGGCCATGTCGGTCGACGATATGGTGAAGGACGTCAAGAAGGGCATCTACATCCTGGGCCGCGGTTCCTATTCCATCGACCAGCAGCGCTACAACTTCCAGTTCGGCGGCCAGCTGTTCTACGAGATCAAGGACGGCAAGGTCGGGCAGATGCTGAACGACGTGGCCTACCAGTCGAACACCCAGGAATTCTGGAATTCATGCTCGGCGACCTGCGACCAGCGCGACTGGCGCATGGGCGGTTCGTTCTTCGACGGCAAAGGCCAGCCAAGCCAGGTCAGCGCCGTTTCGCACGGTTCCTCGACCACGCGCTTCAACGGCATCAACGTGATCAACACTGCCCGCAAGATTGACTAAGGACGCGACACATGAAACTCCTGAGCAAAGACGAAGCAAAAAGCATCTGCGACAAAGTGATGGCCATGTCGAAGGCCGACGAGTGCCGCGTCAACCTGAGCGGCAGCCGCAAGGGCAATGTGCGTTACGCGAACAACAGCGTGTCCACCGCCGGCCAGATCGAGGACACCACCCTGGTGGTGAGCGTCGCCTTCGGCAAAAAGCAGGGCTCCGCCACCTGCAACCAGTTCGACGCCAAGTCGCTGGAAGCGGCCGTGCGCCGCGCCGAGGAAATCGCACGCCTGGCGCCCGAAAATCCGGAATTCGTGCCGGCCGTGGGCAAGCAGGACTTCAAGCCAACCAATACCTTCAACCGCAATGCGGAAGCCTTCAATCCGGAATACCGCGCGGACGTGGCGTTTGCCAGTGTCGCCGCGGCAAAGAAGGCCGGGCTGCAGGCGGCGGGCTTTTTCAACGACAGCATCGGCTTCGACTGCATCGCCAATTCGAACGGCGTGTTCGGCTACCAGGAGCTGGGCGGCCTGAATTTCACCGTGACCACCCGCACCGATGACGGCCGGGGTTCCGGCTGGGCCAACCGCGCGGCCTACGATCCCAAGGCCTTCGATCCGCGCGCGGCATCCGAGATCGCCATCGAGAAGGCGCTGCGCTCGGTCGACGCCAAGGCGCTGGAACCGGGCCGCTACACCGTGGTGATGGAGCCGGCCGCCACCAACGACCTGCTGAACTTCATGTTCAATGCCTTCGACGCCCGTTCGGCTGACGAGGGCCGCAGCTTCCTGTCGAAGAAGGGCGGCGCCAACCGCCTGGGCGACAAGCTGTTCGACGAACAGGTGAACATCTGGACCGACCCGTGGGATGCCAACGCGCCGGTGCTGCCATGGGACCAGCAGACCATGCAGGCACGCGCGCGCCGCGACCTGATCAAGGGCGGCGTGATCACGTCCATGGATTACAACCGCTACTGGGCGCAGAAGCAGGGCAAGGCGGCAACGCCGCCGGCCGGCAATATCATCATGGCGGGCGGCAGCAAGTCGACCGAGGAACTGGTGGCATCGACCAAAAAGGGCATCCTGGTGACGCGCACCTGGTATATCCGCATGGTCGATCCGCAATCGGTGGCGCTGACCGGCTTGACGCGCGACGGCACTTTCTACATCGAGAACGGCAAGATCAAGCACCCGATCAAGAACTTCCGCTTCAACGACAGCCCGGTATCGATGCTGAACAACATCG
>CBHWEO010000440.1:0-2403 GCA_966112955.1 uncultured Duganella sp.
CACCGAGTAGCCGTCCACGTCCTTCGAGGTGGCGATGGCTTCAATGACCTTGTGCGGGTTGATGTGTTTTGGCAACGGCATTTGCACCAGGATGCCGTGGATGGTCGGATCGTTGTTCAGGGCGGCGATGCGTTCCAGCAGTGCCTGCTCGCTCAAGTCCGCATCGTACTTTTCCATCACGGAACGAATGCCGACGTCGCCGCATGCCTTGACTTTATTACGCACGTAGACCTGGCTGGCCGGGTCTTCGCCGACCAGGATCACAGCCAAACCTGGCTGTTTGCCCTGGGCGGTCAGGGTGGCGGCGCGCGTGGCGATTTCCGCGCGGAGTTTCTGGGAGAGGGCGATACCGTCGATCAATTGAGCAGACATGATTGCTTTTGGGGAGGGTGGGAAGAAAGACCACATTATAAATCGGGATACCGCGCGCCGAAAAATACCGGGAGGATTTCAACTTTTGCAGTTGAAATCCCGTCAATTACGCGACAGAGTGCATACTGAAGCAATTGAAAAGTTCGTAATTTCCACAATATGAAACGCGTTATCGTAATTTGAAAAATGCGGAAAACACTGTTAGAATCCTTTCACTAATTCGTAGTACCAGAAGTCCAAGTTTCGAAGTCTTAGTAAATTAACACGCAGCACCGCCCTCGCGATCGGTGAATCGGGTGGGCGTCTCACACTAGGAGACTTATTAAATGGCAGCTCAACTCGACCAGGTCACGGCACTAACCGCCCTCGATCCTGACGCGCAGGAAACCAAGGAATGGCTGGATGCGCTGGAAGCCGTTCTGCAAAACGAAGGTTCGGATCGTGCCCACTACCTGCTGGAGCGCCTGATCGACCTGGCCCGCCGCAACGGCGCGGACATTCCGTTCTCCGCCAACACCGCTTACATCAACACGATTCCCGCCGACCTGGAGGCGCACTGCCCGGGTAACCTGGAATATGAAGAGAAGCTGCGTTCGTGGATGCGCTGGAATGCGATGGCGATGGTGGTCAAGGCCAACCGTGTCGACGGCGATTTGGGCGGCCACCTGTCTTCCTTTGCTTCGCTGGCCAACATGCTGGGCATCGGCTTCAACCACTTCTGGAAAGCCCCGTCGGAAAACCACGGCGGCGACCTGCTGTACATCCAGGGCCACTCGTCGCCTGGTATCTATGCGCGCGCTTTCCTGGAAGGCCGCCTGTCCGAAGAGCAGTTGCTGAGCTTCCGCCAGGAAGTCGACGGCAAAGGCCTGTCGTCGTACCCGCACCCGAAACTGATGCCGGACTTCTGGCAATTCCCGACTGTGTCGATGGGCCTGGGCCCGCTGATGGCGATCTACCAGGCACGCTTCCTGAAGTACCTGCACGCGCGCGGCATCGCCGACACCACCGGCCGTAAAGTCTGGGCCTTCTGCGGCGACGGCGAGATGGACGAGCCGGAATCGATGGGCGCGATCGGCATGGCCGCGCGCGAAAAGCTCGACAACCTGGTCATGGTCGTCAACTGCAACCTGCAGCGCCTGGACGGTCCGGTGCGCGGCAACGGCAAGATCATCCAGGAACTGGAAGCGGACTTCCGCGGCGCCGGCTGGAACGTCGTCAAGGTCATCTGGGGCCCGGGCTGGGACGCCCTGCTGGCCAAGGACAAGGACGGCATCCTGCAGCGCGTGATGATGGAAACCGTCGACGGCGAATACCAGAACTACAAGGCGAAAGACGGCGCGTACGTGCGCAAGCACTTCTTCGGCAAGCACCCCGAGCTGCTGAAGATGGTCGCGAACATGACCGACGACGACATCTGGCGCCTGACCCGCGGCGGCCACGATCCGCACAAGATCTACGCGGCCTTCAAGAACGCCCAGGAAAACAAGGGCACCCCGACCGTGCTGCTCGTGAAGACCGTCAAGGGCTTCGGCATGGGCAAGTCGGGCGAGGCGCGCAACACCGCGCACCAGACCAAGAAACTGGACGACGAAGCCATCCGCGAAATGCGCGACCGCTTCGCCATCCCGATCCCGGACGACAAGCTGGCCGAGATCCCGTTCTTCAAGCCGTCCGACGACGCGCCTGAAATGAAATACCTGCACGAGCGCCGCAAGGCCCTGGGCGGCTACCTGCCGCAGCGCCGCGAGCAGGCCGACGAGAAGCTGCCGGTCCCGCCGCTGTCGAGCTTCAAGGCCATCACCGACCCGACCGCCGCCGGCCGCGAGATCTCGACGACGCAAGCCTATGTGCGTACGCTGACCGCGCTGCTGAAGGATCCGGCCATCGGCCAGCGCATCGTCCCGATCCTCGTCGACGAATCGCGTACGTTCGGCATGGAAGGCCTGTTCCGCCAGATCGGTATCTTCAACCAGCAGGGCCAGTTGTACGAGCCGGTCGACAAGGACCAGGTGATGTACTACCGCGAAGACA
>CBHWEO010000441.1:0-2377 GCA_966112955.1 uncultured Duganella sp.
GGCTTGGTGCGCCGGCTGGCCTGGGCGGTTATCCGCACGCTGCTGGGGGGGGGCATGTAATTTTTTTGCGGGGGCTGGGGCTGCCCGGTCCCCGCGCGGCCCGTCGAAGCCTGCCCGGCCTGCCACACGGCCATCGGCGTGATCGACCCGGGGCGGCTCGCGCTCGCCCGGGAGATCGCCGACGGCACAGCCGGCGATGAAGCCGGTGGCACGCGGCGACCGCCGGACCACGCGGCGCCCAGCCAGCACCGATGCCACGCCTGCGGCGGCGCGGTCGACCTGACGCGCGATATCCATTGCCCCCACTGCCATGCGCCGGTCTTGCGCCACGATACCGCCGGCGCGGTGGCCGCCGCCACCGCCGCGCTGGCGGCCAAGGACGCGAATGCCGGCAAGGCCGGCGCCGGCCGGGAGCCTGGAGTGGCCGCCGGCCACGCCGTCGTCAATTTTGCAGAGGAACGCCGCACGCAGCGGCTGCAGAACCTTGAATTCCGCCTTGCGGTCGGCCTGCTGGCCGCCGCAATCGGGATTGTCGCCATGGTCTGGTACCGCCAGCCCTCGCAAAGGGTGAACTGGAGCCCGCAGCAGGCGCCCCTGCTGGCGTACAGCGAGCGCTTCAAGGATCCTTTCATGGCCTGCGACCCGAAGGCGGCGCGCCGCAACGAAGTGCGCGTCCGCCAGCTGGTCGTCACGCCGGGCGAGCCCGGCCTCGAACCAGCCCAGGCCACGTACGGCGCCATGCGCGCCGCCCAGCTGCGCGCGGCGGCCATGCGCAATGCCTGGCATACCACCGGCGCCTTCGAAGAACTACAGGAACACAACGCCAATCCTTATGCCAGCGCGCGCAGCATGCCGCCCGGCTGGTTCCGCCGCGGCGACGCGCTGCCCGCCGTCGAAAGGGCCGCCTTCTGCCTCGCGATCGACGATATCAGCCCGCCTTTGCTGGCGGACGATGGCTTTCACGTCATCCAGGTGGTCGAAGCGCGCTAACGTGGCCTCATGGGCCCGGGTTAGGGTTGTCCGGCAGTGAGGGGATGGCGCGCAGGTATTCGTAGATCGCCGCCAGGTCATGGTCGGTCTTCTTGCCGATCACGGGCCAGGGCATCACCTGCAGGATCTCCCCGGCGGGATCGTTCGGGTTGTGGCCCGTGCGCATGGTCTGGATGAACTGGGCGAGCGTCAGGCCGGCGGGTTTGCCGGCATGGTCCGGCGTGATGTTGGCGGACTTGATCACCGGGCCGAACATGCGGCCGCCGGACAGGTACTGTGCCGCGTTAATGATCTCAGGTTCCCCTTTGAAAGGGTCGCCGCCCGGCGAATAGGACGGATGGCTGTGGCAATCGATGCAGCCGCTGGTGTTGACGATATAGCTGCCCTTGGCAACCATCGCACGGTTCTTGCCCGCCAGGTCCAGCTTGACGCCCTTCGGCACCAGCTCCATGCCCCGGCGCACCACGCTCTGACTGTCTTCTGAGGGCTCGGACCAGGCGGGGCTAGCCAGCAAGGCAGTCATCAGCAATACAATGGAAGTCTTCATTTGCTAGTCCCCTATCGTGAAAGTTGGCGGCCAGATAAGTATAGGAAACCACGCGCGCTAAGCAAGGTGCGTTTACATCGTGTTATTGCGCGCCGGGTCGGTGATATTGAATACCCGCCGCACCAGGCTTTCCAGCGCCACGAATACGCCTTCCACGCCGAAACCGGCGATAAAGGACAGGGCCGACGTGCTCAGGGCCCAATTGCCCAGCAGCCCGATCTCGCTGCCCGGCGTCTGGCCGGACGGGTTGACGAACAGCGCAATGCAGGCGCCGATGGTGGCGCCCAGGGCCAGCTGCAGCAAGGCCAGCGTGTAATCGCGCGGCGACAGCAGGCTTTCCCGCATCTTGGCCCACAGGCCGCGCACCACCGCCGCCCCGGCGCCGAGGATGCCGTAGCACAGGGGCAGCACCGCCGTGCCGACCACCAGGGTCACCACGCGCGCCTGTTCCTCCGTGGTGCGGCGCAGGTAGCGCTCCTGTTCGGCGGCATTGGCGCCCGCCGGCGCGGCTTCCGCCTCCGGCAACTGGCCGAACAGGCTTGCCACCTTGCCGTAGCAGGTACGCCATGGCACCAGCCAGTTGCGGAGGTTGGCCCGCACGATGCCCACCTGCTCCGACAGCGCACGGCGCCGCGTGCAAAGCTGGTATTCCTCGGTGCTGCGGTAGTGCGGCTGGCTCGCCTCATCGACTTCGCCGCAGAACTGCACCGGCGGTGCATTCGCGCTGGCGGCATGCTTGATCTCCGCATCCTCGATGGCCTTGAACAGTGTAGCCTGCTGCGCCTGCAGCGTGTCCAGGTGCTGCAGCATGGCGCTGCCGCCGGTGACGTGCCAGGACAT
>CBHWEO010000442.1:0-2358 GCA_966112955.1 uncultured Duganella sp.
GCTCGATATCGCGCGGCACGGCCAGGTCGACCATGAACATCGGCTTGTGGCGGCGTGCCTTGATGGCGCGTTCCACCATGCCCAGCCCGATCAGCGGCAGCGAGGAGGCGGTGCAGGAAATCACGATGTCGTACTGGTGCAGCTGGTTGCCCAGGTCGGCCAGGCGCATGGCCTTGCCGTTGAAGCGGTGCGCCAGCGCCTCGCCGCGTTCCATGGTGCGGTTGGCCACCATGACCGATTTCGGGTTCTGCGCCGCGAAGTGCGTGGCGCACAGCTCGATCATTTCGCCGGCGCCGATGAAGAGCACATTCTGCTCGGAGATCTTGTCGAAGATGCGTTGCGACAGGCGCACCGCCGCCGCCGCCATCGACACGCTATGCGCGCCGATCTCGGTGGTGCTGCGCACTTCCTTGGCCACCGAGAAGCTGCGCTGGAACAGTTGGTGCAGGTAGGTGCCCAGGCCGCCCGCTTCGTCGGCGGTGCGGATGGCATCCTTGATCTGGCCCAGGATCTGGGTTTCGCCCAGCACCATCGAATCCAGGCCGGCGGCGACGCGGAAGGTATGGCGCACGGCATCGTGCTGCGGCAGCATGTACAGGTGCGGGCGCAGCTCGGCGTAATTCAGCTGGTGAAAATCGGCCAGGAATTGCGCGCCGGCGTCGAGCGGGTTGGCGGCATTGCTGGCCGCGTACAGCTCGGTACGGTTGCAGGTGGACAGGATGGCCGCTTCGTCGCCGCCCTGGGAGTTGGCGCGGGCAAACCAGTTGCGCGCCGCCGCCACTGCCGTGCCCAACTGCTCAGGCGCGAACGCCAGCCGTTCGCGCAAGGCGACAGGCGCAGTGGTATGGTTGAGGCCGACGGCGAGGAGTTGCATTTGGGTAGAGGCGGACGATTCCAGCCGCCATTATACCTTGGCGCGGTTTAGCTCTCAGGAACCCAGCTTTTCCAGGCGGTAGCCGTAGCTGTACACAGGCACCAGGCGGAAGCCGTTTTCTGGCTTCAACTGCAACTTATTGCGGACGCGGGAGACGTGGGTGTCCATGGTGCGCGACGGCACATCCGTTTCGCGTATCCACACTGCTTCGTGGATGTAGGCGCGTGACAGCGGGCGGCCAATGTTGCGGAAAAACAGCAAGGCCAGGTAGAACTCCTTGTGGGTCACGTCCAGCACTTGCCCGTCCATCAACAAGCGGCCGGGCCTGGTTTCGAAGACGTATTGGCCGAACTGCAACTGTTCGGCGCCGTTCTGGCTGGGGTAGGCGCGCCGCAACTGGGCCTGCACCCGCGCCACCAGTTCGGCGCGGCGCAGCGGTTTGACCAGGTAGTCTTCCACGCCGGCAGCCAGGCCGGCCACGATATCGTCTTCGCCGGAACTGGTGGTGAGGAAGATGACCGGGCCATTCTCCGGCAGTTTTTCGCGGGCCTTGCGGATCACGTCGGCCGGGTCCATATCGGTTACCTGCCAGTCGAGGATCAGCATGTCGCAGCTGTCCTTGCGCATATTGGCCAGCAAGTCCTTCGCCGTCTGGTAGCCGTGGCAGGCGTGACCAGCGGATGTCAGGACCTGGCAGATCAGGTCTGCCTGGCTGCGGTCAGCATCAAGGACAACGATTCTCATGGTTCTTTACAGCAAAATGTTAAGAAGCAGTCACACGAATATAACAGAGATTTACAAGAAATAGTTACCAATTTGATCAAACATTGCCGTATGGTACTACTATTCCGTTGCTGTGCGAGGCTGTCTCTCCATCACACGGTACACTGCTTGGACGGCCAGCACAATGGAATAGATGATCTTTTGCAAGCCGATGGGGGAGTGAAATCATGAAAAATTACTGGACTGTCTTGCCCTCCACCGAGGCGGATATCGATGCCGTGCGCGAGCGTTGCCGGCGCCTGGTGCGGCGCCGTGCGGCGGTCTCGGCCGGTGTTGCGGCGGTGCCAATCCCGGGGGTGGACGTGGTGTCCGACCTGCGGCTGTTCACCCAGTTGATCGACGATGTGAACCATGAATTCGGCCTCTCGCCGGCCCAGATCGACCGCATGCAGCCGAAGCTGAAGCTGATCGCCTACGAGGCGGTCATCAGCCTGGGCGGGATGCTGGTGGGGAAAGTGGTGACGCGCGAACTGGTCGCGTCGATCCTGAAGCGTAGCGCGGGCAAGATGGCGGCGAAACAGGCGGGCAAACTGGTGCCCATTGCCGGGCAGATTGCCTCAGCCACTATTGGTTTTTTTGCCTTCCGGCAAATTGGTTACCAACATGTGGATGCCTGTGCCAAGGTGGCCAGACAGGTGACTGCGGCGCATCAGGGCCGCTAAACGGGAAAACCCGAAACCCGGAAAACCGAAAAACCGGAC
>CBHWEO010000443.1:0-2340 GCA_966112955.1 uncultured Duganella sp.
GCAAGGCTTGCTCCCACAGGGATTTACCTCATGGCTGCCGGGTCAGCAGCACTTCGGCCCACCCTTGCCGCCGTAACGGGCCTCCTGGCGTTCGCGAAAGAACGTCTCGTAGTCCATCAGCGGCTGGTCCGGGTGTTTGGTCTGCATATGCTCGACGTAGTTGTCGTAGTCGGGCATGCCGACCATCAGGCGGGCGGCCTGACCGAGGTATTTACCGAGGCGACTCAGGTCATTGAACATCGTTGCAATCCCCTATCAAGCGTCCGGCAGGGCCTGGAATGGCGCTTCCTTGTCCGTGCGTTCCTGGGTCCCCCAAGCGGCGATGCCGACCTTGATCGCATAGAACAGGATGCTCAGCACCACGAACAGGAACAGCGCCGTCAGCGTCGCGTTGGTGTAGGCGTTGAACACCACGTGCTGCATCTGCTCGATGCTCTTGGCCGGGGCCAGGACTTGCCCAGCAGCCAGGGCTTCGTTGTATTTGCGCGCCAGGGCCAAAAAGCCGATCGCCGGGTTGGCGTCGAACAGCTTGATCAGGCCCGCCGTGGTGGTGCAGATCAGCAGCCAGCTCGCCGGCAGCAGCGTGACCCAGACGTAGCGCTGGCGCTTCATCTTGATCAGCACCACGGTGCCGAGCATCAGCGCGATACCGGCCAGCATCTGGTTGGAGATACCGAACAGTGGCCACAAGGTGTTGATGCCACCCAGCGGATCGATCACGCCCTGGTACAGCAGGTAGCCCCACAGCGCCACGCAACCGCCGGTGGCGATCAGGTTGGCGGTCCAGGATTCGGTGCGCTTGAGCGACGGCACGAACGAGCCGAGCAAATCCTGCAGCATGAAGCGCCCGGCACGGGTGCCGGCGTCCACCGCGGTGAGGATGAACAGCGCTTCGAACAGGATCGCGAAGTGGTACCAGAACGCCATGGTGTTTTCACCCGGCAGCACCGAGTGCAGGATCTGCGCGATACCGACCGCCAAGGTCGGCGCACCGCCGGCACGGGCCAGCACGGTGGTTTCGCCAATGTCCTTGGCCACCGCTTGCAGCGCATCAGGGGTGATGGCGAAGCCCCAACTGCTGACGGTCTGCGCCACGGCCACCACGTCGCCGCCGACGATTGCCGCCGGGCTGTTCATGGCGAAGTACACGCCCGGCTCGATCACCGACGCCGCGACCATGGCCATGATTGCCACGAACGACTCCATCAGCATGCCGCCGTATCCGATGTAGCGCGCGTTGGTTTCGTTATCCAGCAGCTTGGGCGTGGTGCCCGAGGAGATCAGCGCATGGAAGCCCGACACCGCGCCGCAGGCAATGGTGATGAACAGGAACGGGAACAGCCCGCCCTTCCACACCGGCCCCAGGCCGTTGGTGAACTGGGTCAGCGCGGGCATTTTCAGCTCGGGCATGGTGACCAGGATGCCGATCGCCAGGGCGACGATGGTGCCGATCTTGAGGAAGGTCGACAGGTGGTCACGCGGCGCCAGGATCAGCCACACCGGCAGCACCGCCGCGACGAAACCGTAGCCGATCAGCATCCAGGTGATCTGGATCCCGGTGAAGGTGAAGGCCTTGGCCCAGACCGGATCGGCAGCGACCTGCCCGCCCAGCCAGATCGAGCCCAGCAGCAACAGCACGCCGATGAGCGAGATTTCACCGATGCGGCCAGGGCGGATGTAGCGCATGTAGACGCCCATTAACATCGCGATCGGCAGGGTCGCCATCACCGTGAAGATCCCCCACGGGCTCTCGGCGAGGGCTTTGACAACGATCAGCGCCAGCACCGCGAGGATGATGATCATGATCAAAAAGCAGCCGAACAGCGCGATGGTGCCGGGGATGCGGCCCATTTCCTCGCGCACCATGTCGCCCAGGGAGCGACCGTTGCGGCGGGTGGACAGGAACAGGACCATGAAGTCCTGCACGGCCCCGGCCAGCACCACGCCGGCGATCAGCCACAGCGTGCCGGGCAGGTAGCCCATCTGCGCCGCCAGCACCGGCCCGACCAGCGGCCCCGCGCCGGCAATCGCCGCGAAGTGGTGACCGAAGAGGATGTGCTTGTTGGTCGGGACATAGTCCAGGCCATCGTTGTTGAGCACGGCGGGCGTGGCCCGGCGCGCATCGAGTTGCATCACGTTATTGGCGATGAAGAGGCTGTAGTAGCGGTACGCGACCAGGTAGATGGCCACGGCGGCGACGACGATCCAGAGGGCATTGATGGCTTCGCCGCGGCGCAAGGCCACGACGCCCAGTGCGCACGCTCCCGCGACGGCCACCAGAAGCCAGGGTATATGGCGCAGCAGGCTATTATTGTTGTTCATTTTTATATTCCAGCCAGG
>CBHWEO010000444.1:0-2327 GCA_966112955.1 uncultured Duganella sp.
GCTTCATGCCGCCGTTGCCGCACACGTACAGGTTCCAGCCCTTTTCGGTGGCGATGATACCGACGTCCTTGCCCTGCGCTTCGGCGCACTCGCGGGTGCAGCCGGACACGCCGAACTTGATCTTGTGCGGGGTGCGCAGGCCCTTGTAGCGGTTTTCCAGCTCGATGGCCAGGCCGACCGAGTCGCCCACGCCGTAGCGGCACCAGGTCGAGCCGACGCAGGACTTCACGGTGCGCAGCGACTTGCCGTAGGCGTGGCCGGTTTCGAAGCCGGCGGCGATCAGCTCTTCCCAGATCAGCGGCAGCTGTTCAACGCGGGCGCCGAACAAGTCGACGCGCTGGCCGCCGGTGATCTTGGTGTACAGGCCGTACTTCTTGGCCACCTGGCCGACCGCGATCAGGCCTTCCGGCGTGACTTCGCCGCCCGGCATGCGCGGCACCACCGAGTAGGTGCCGTCCTTCTGGATATTGCCCAGGAAGTAGTCGTTCGAATCCTGCAGGCTGGCGTGTTCCTTCTTCAGCACGAAGTCGTTCCAGCAGGTGGCGAAGATGCTGGCCGCCAGCGGCTTGCAGATGTCGCAGCCCAGGCCCTTGCCGTGGCGCGCGATCAGGTCTTCGAAGGTCTTGATCTGGCCCACGCGGATCAGGTGGAACAGCTCCTGGCGCGAGTGCGGGAAGTGTTCGCAGACGTGGTTGTTGACGTCCATGCCGAGCTTTTTCATCTCGGCCTTCATGATCTGGGTCACCAGCGGCACGCAGCCGCCGCAGGAGGTGCCGGCGCCGCAGCACTGCTTGATGGCGCCGATGCTGGTGGCGCCGTTGGCGACGGCGTCGCAGATGGCGCCTTTCGACACGTCGTTGCAGGAGCAGATCTGGGCGCCGGCCGGCAGCGCGTCCACGCCCAGGCCGGGCTTGGCGGCGCCGTCGGACTGCGGCAGGATCAGGAATTCGGGCGCTTCCGGCAGCTCGATGCGGTTCAGCATCATCTGCAGCAGGGTGCCGTATTCGCCGGCGTCGCCCACCATCACGCCGCCCAGCAGGTATTTCCCGCAGTCCGACACCACGATCTTCTTGTAGACCTGCTTGCGCTCGTCGGTGAACTGGTAGCAGCGCGCGCCTTCGGCCTTGGCGTGCGGGTCGCCGATGCTGGCCACGTCCACACCCATCAGCTTGAGCTTGGTGCTCATGTCTGCGCCGGTGAATTCGGCGGCGCTGTCGCCGGCGATATGGCGCGCGGTGACACGGGCCATATCGTAGCCGGGCGCCACCAGGCCGAACACCTGGCCGTTCCACAGCGCGCATTCGCCGATGGCGTAGATGTCCGGGTCGCTGGTCTGGCAATGGTTGTTGATGGCGATGCCGCCGCGCGGGCCGACTTCCAGGCCGCACTCGCGGGCCAGTTGGTCGCGCGGGCGGATGCCGGCCGAGAACACGATCATGTCGGTGTCCAGGAAGGTGCCGTCGGCGAACTGCATGCGGTGGGTGCCGGCTTCGCCATCGACGATGGCGGTGGTGTTCTTGCCGGTATGGACGGTCACGCCCAGGTCTTCGATCTTCTTGCGCAGCACGCGGCCGCCGCCTTCGTCGACCTGCACCGCCATCAGGCGCGGCGCGAATTCCACCACGTGGGTCTGCAGGCCCATGTCGCGCAGCGCCTTGGCGCATTCCAGGCCGAGCAGGCCGCCGCCGACCACCACGCCGGTCTTCGAGCGGGCGCCGCATTCCTGCATGGCTTCAAGGTCTTCGATGGTGCGGTAGACGAAGCAATCCTTGCGGTCCTTGCCTTCGAGCGGCGGCACGAAGGGGAAGGAGCCGGTGGCCATCACCAGCTTGTCGTAGGCCAGCACTTCGCCGCTGTTGGTGGTGACGGTGTGCGCGGCGCGGTCGATGGCGACGGCGCGGCCGTTCAGCTTGAGCACCATGTCGTCGCGCTCGAAGAAGCCCGGCTCCACCAGCGACAGTTCTTCGGCGCTCTTGCCGCTGAAGAATTCGGACAGGTGCACGCGGTCATAGGCCGGGCGCGGTTCCTCGCACAGGATGGTGACTTCGGCACTGCCGGCCGGCAGCGACTTCAGGAACTGGTGGCCAACCATGCCGTGGCCGATGACGACGATCTTCATGCTGCTGCTCCTGCGATGGCGTTTTCCTTGACGGTGGTTTCGCTGAATCGTGCGGCCAGTGCGCACAGGGCGGAGATGGCGACCAGCACGCCCAGGATCCACAGGGTCTGCTGGGCATTGCCCACGCCTTTCAGCAGGAAGCCGGCGGCCACCGCGCCCACGTTGCCGCCGGCGCCGATGATGCCGGCCACGCCGCCCAGGGCGCGCT
>CBHWEO010000445.1:0-2314 GCA_966112955.1 uncultured Duganella sp.
ACGGGAGCCAATCGTTGCTCCTGGGAATCGACAGCGAACCGCGCCAGCGCAGCGCTATTTCCTGGTTTGGCGGCGGCCCGAAAGGCCCGCCTTCCGCCCCACCGACGATTCCTCCGATTATCATCAATCCCTTCAAATACCAGACGCCGGATCCCGCCATCGATCCGCGCATCACGCCGCTCGGCCCGCCCGTGATCCCGCCGCGGCGGCCCGCGATGTCCCTGCACTGAACGTCGAGCCCGCACCACGCGGGCTTTGTTTTTTCCGCTGGCTAGCCTGCGCGCCTCCTGCTATATTGCCCAGACGCATGTAAACCTTGGGAATAAGATGGAAAGCGAAAGCCGTCTGCGCCGCCTGGAGGCCGTCCAGGAAATCCTGCTCGAGATCGGCCAGCTGTCCAACAGTTGCACCGACATCACTGTCTTCCTGCAATCCGTGCATGCGGCGCTGGGCCGCATCATGTACGCCGCCAATTTCTATGTGGCGCTGAGCGACCGCGACGCCCCCGGCAATGCCGTCCGTTTCGTGTATTTCGTCGATGAGGTCGACGACCATCCCTACAAGGACCAGCTGGTGCAGCTGGCCACGCCCGACCAGTCGCCGACGGCCTGGGTCATCCTCAACAAGCAGCGCCTGGTGATGACGGGCGACGAGCATCGCGCGCGCGAGGAGAATGAAGTTTTCGGCGTCGGCACCATTGCGGAGCATTGGGTTGGCTGCCCGCTGCTGGACCAGAACCATGACGTGATCGGCGCCATGGTGATCCAGAGTTACGACAAGGAACATACCTACAGCGAAGAAGACCAGGCCCTGTTCGCGCAGATTGCCAACCACGTCTCCAGTGCCCTGCAGGGCCTGCAGAGCATGGACCGGCTCGAGCGCGCCGTGCGCGAGCGCACGCTGGAACTGGAACGCGAAGTGGCCGAGCGCAGCAAGGCCGAGCACCTGCAGCGCGCGCTGTACGAAATTGCCAGCCTGTCCGCTTCCGCCTCGGCCGAATCGGACGCCAAGGTGCTGTACGCCCGGCTGCACGAGATTGTCGGCAGCCTGATCAACGCGCGCAATTTCCTGATCGCCCTGTACCACCCGAAAGGCGACGAAATTTCGATTCCGTATTTTGTCGACGAGAAGGACATGGAAGCGCCGGTCAAGCGCTTCGAGTACGGCATCGGCATGAGTTCCTTCGTGCTCAGGAAGCGCCAGCCCATGCTGCTGGACGGGCCGTCGTTCGCGGCCCTGATGGCCACCGGGGAAATCAATGAACCGCTGGGCAACCAGGGCATTGCCAGCTGGATCGGCGTGCCGATGATGGTGGGCGAGCAGGCGCTGGGCGTGATCATCGTGCAAAGCTACGACGAGTCCGTGCTCTATTCGCAGGCCGAGCTGGACATCCTGGCCTATGTTGCCAACCACACGGCAGCGGCGATCGCGCGCACGCGCGCCGACCTCGCCATCCGCCGCGCCAAGGCCGAGCTGGAAGAGCAGAACACCGCGCTGGCGTCGGCGCTGACGCAATTGCAGACCGCGCAATCGGAACTGGTGCGGCAGGAAAAGCTGGCCTCGCTGGGCCGCCTGGTGGCCGGCGTGGCGCACGAAATCAACACCCCGCTCGGCATTTGCGTGACGGCCACCAGCCACCTGGTGGAAGAGCTGCGCCTGTGCCGGCAGGACCTGGCCGAAGGCGCGCTCGACGAGGATGGCCTGAACCAGTTCTTCGACACGGTCGACCAGTCGCTGAAGATCATGACCACCAATACCCAGCGCGCCGCCGCGCTGGTGCGCAGCTTCAAGCAAGTGGCGGTGGACCAGTCATCCGACAATATCCGCCACTTCAACCTGCGCAAATACCTGGACGAAGTGCTGCTGTCGCTGCAGCCCAAGCTGAAGGGCAAACCGATCGCAGTCAACGTCGACTGCCCGCCCGACATCCACCTCGAGAGCTTCCCGGGCGCCGTGTCGCAGATCGTGACCAATATGGTGGTGAACTCGCTGGTGCACGGTTTCGAGGAAGGGCAGCAGGGCACCATCCGCATCACCGGCAAGCTCGATGGCGACCATGTGCTGTTTGATTACAGCGACGACGGCGTCGGCATGGACTCGAGCACGCTGCAGCAGCTGTTCGACCCCTTCTTCACCACCAAGCGCGGCTCCGGCGGCAGCGGCCTCGGCGCGCACATCCTGTACAACCTGGTGACGGGGCCGCTGGGCGGCACGGTGAAGGTGGTCAGCTCACCCGGCATGGGCTTGCATTACCACCTGCGCTTCCCGCGCGACCAGCGCAAATGAAAGTCGGGGTCAGCTCTGGCAATCGGAC
>CBHWEO010000446.1:0-2281 GCA_966112955.1 uncultured Duganella sp.
TTCTACCTGCGCACCGGCAAGCGCATGCAGCGCCGCTCGTCCAAGATCGTGATCGAGTTCGCCAATCCGCCGTTCCCGCTGTTCCCTGAAACGCCGGGCGGCGTCTCCAACCGCCTGGTGATCGAGCTGCAGCCGGAAGAAGCGATCAAGCTGCAGGTCATGGCCAAGGAGCCGGGCAGCGGCATGAAGATGCAGCAGGTGGAATTGAACCTGGACCTGCAATCGGCCTTCTCGCAACGCCGCGCCGAAGCCTACGAGCGCCTGCTGATCGACGTGGTGCGCGGCCGCCTGACCCACTTCATGCGCCGCGACGAACTGGAAGCGGCGTGGGAATGGGTGGAGCCGATCATCAACGGCTGGGGCACCCTGGCGGAGAAGCCGTACCCGTACGCCGCCGGCACCTGGGGCCCGTCCGAGTCGTTCGCGCTGCTGGCGCGCGACGGCCACGCCTGGGTCGAGTAAACCAGCTGCCGCCCCGATGTTCGAGATCAGCCAGCTGCGCTGCTTCGTGGCGGTCGCCGAGGAATTGCATTTCAGCCGGGCCGCGGAACGGCTGAACATGACCCAGCCGCCGCTCAGCCGCCAGATCCAGCTGCTCGAACACAGCGTCGGCGCGCAACTGCTGGACCGCAGCAGCCGTGTGGTACGCCTGACGGCGGCCGGCAAGGCCTTCCTGCCGGAGGCGGCGCGCATCCTGCGGCTATCGGAAGAAGCGGCGCTGATGGCGCGCCGCGTGGCGCGCGGCGAGCAGGGCAGCCTGGCGATCGGCTTCACGTCCGCCTCGGGCTACACCCTGCTGCCCGAAGTGGTGCGCCGCCTGCGCGAGCGCACGCCGGGCATTGCCCTGACCCTGAAAGAGCTGGTCAGCACGGCCCAGGTGGAAGCGCTCGATGCGGGCCAGCTGGACATGGCGCTGATGCGCCCGATGGCCCTGCACGGCGAGCTGGAAAGTTTGCCGATCAGTACCGAAAACCTGCTGCTGGCGGTGCCCGCGCGCGATGCCGGCAGCTGGCCGCTGGAGCCCACCCTGGCCTGCCTGCACCAGCGTCCCTTCATCATGTACTCGCCTTACGAGGCGCGGCCGTTCTACCAGATGCTGACGGCGCGCTTCGAGCGGGAAGGCGTGGTGCCGGACGTGGTGGAGCACATCGGCCAGGTGCATACCATGCTGGCGCTGGTCAGCGCCGGCATCGGGGCGGCCCTGGTGTCCGAGTCCTGCGCCCGCCTGCAGTTCGACGGCGTGGTGCTGCGCCGCATGGACACCGAGCCGGTCAGCACCGTCTGCACCTACCGGCGGGATAACGAAAACCCGATCCTGCAGCGCTTCATCCGCGACATCCTGCCGACCTTCCAGGCCGCGCGCTAGCGCCGCATCAGCGCACCAGGCAGGGGCGCTTGTTGTCGAACTGCCAGCCCGGCACCAGGAACTGCATGGCGGCCGCATCGTCGCGCGCACCCAGCCCCATGTTCCTGTAAGCCTGGTGGGCTTTCTCCAGTTCCGCTTCATCCAGCTCGATGCCCAGGCCCGGCCTGGCCGGCACCTGCACCATGCCGCCCTGGATTTTCAAGGGCTCTTTGGTCAGGCGCTGGCCGTCCTGCCAGATCCAGTGCGTGTCGATGGCTGTGACCTTGCCCGGCGCCGCCGCACCCACGTGGGTGAACATGGCCAGCGAAATATCGAAGTGGTTGTTCGAGTGCGAGCCCCAGGTCAGGCCGAACATCTGGCACAACTGGGCCACGCGCACCGAACCTTGCATGGTCCAGAAATGCGGGTCCGCGAGCGGGATGTCGACCGACTGCAGCGAAATCGCGTGCGCCATCTGGCGCCAGTCGGTGGCGATCATATTGGTTGCGGTGGGCAGGCCGGTGGCGCGGCGGAATTCGGCCATCACTTCGCGGCCCGAGAAACCGTTCTCGGCGCCGCAAGGGTCCTCGGCGTAAGCCAGGATGCCGTGCTTGTCGCGGCACACACGTACCGCTTCGGCCAGCGGCCAGGCGCCGTTCGGGTCCAGCGTGATGCGGGCGTCGGGGAAGCGCTCGTGCATGGCGATGACCGCTTCCATCTCCGCGTCGGCGGCCAGCACGCCGCCCTTCAATTTGAAGTCATTGAAGCCATAGCGCTCGCGCGCTGCTTCGCACAGGCGGACCACGGCTTCCGGCGTCAGGGCTTCTTCGTTGCGCAGGCGGAACCAGGCGTCGCCGGCATCCCGCTCGCTGCGGTAAGCCAGGCTGGTCTTGTTGCGGTCGCCCACGTAGAACAGGTAGCCCAGCATCTCGACAG
>CBHWEO010000447.1:0-2213 GCA_966112955.1 uncultured Duganella sp.
AGGCCGGGGTCGCGCCGCCGGTGATCTCGTTGCGCAGCTCGTCCAGCGTGAAGCCTACGGCCAGCTTGGCCGCCACCTTGGCGATCGGGAAGCCGGTGGCCTTCGATGCCAGCGCCGAGGAACGGGACACGCGCGGGTTCATCTCGATGACGATCATGCGGCCGTCTTTCGGATTGATCGAGAACTGCACGTTGGAGCCGCCGGTATCCACGCCGATCTCGCGCAGCACTGCCAGCGAGGCGTTGCGCATGATCTGGTATTCCTTGTCGGTCAGTGTCTGTGCCGGCGCCACGGTGATGGAGTCGCCGGTGTGCACGCCCATCGGGTCCAGGTTTTCGATCGAGCACACGATGATGCAGTTGTCCGCCTTGTCGCGCACCACTTCCATCTCGTACTCTTTCCAGCCCAGCAGCGATTCTTCGATCAGCAGCTCATTGGTCGGCGAGGCTTCCAGGCCGCGCTTGCAGATGGCTTCGAATTCTTCTTCGTTGTAGGCGATGCCGCCGCCGCTGCCGCCCATGGTGAAGGACGGGCGGATGATGGTCGGGAAGCCGACCTGCTTCTGCACGGCCCAGGCTTCGTCCATCGAGTGGGCGATGCCGGAACGGGCCGAGCCCAGGCCGATCTTGTCCATCGCCGCCTTGAACTTGGCGCGGTCTTCGGCCTTGTCGATGGCTTCCGGCGTGGCGCCGATCAGCTCGACCTTGTACTTGTCCAGCACACCGTTGCGGTGCAGGTCCAGCGCGCAGTTCAGCGCGGTCTGGCCGCCCATGGTCGGCAGGATCGCATCCGGACGCTCCTTGTCGATGATGCGTTCCACCACCTGCCAGGTAATCGGCTCGATGTAGGTCACGTCGGCCATTTCCGGGTCGGTCATGATGGTCGCCGGGTTGGAGTTCACCAGGATGACCTTGTAGCCTTCTTCGCGCAGGGCCTTGCAGGCTTGCGCGCCGGAGTAGTCGAATTCGCAGGCCTGGCCGATGATGATCGGGCCGGCGCCAATAATCAGGATGCTTTTAATGTCAGAACGTTTTGGCATTTATTTCTTCTCCGCGGCATTCATCATGGCGATGAAGCGGTCAAACAGGTAGGCGACGTCGGTCGGGCCAGGCGATGCTTCGGGGTGGCCCTGGAAGCAGAAGGCCGGCACGTCGGTGCGGGCGAAGCCTTGCAGGGAGCCGTCGAACAGCGACACGTGGGTCACGCGGCAGTTGGCCGGCAGCGTGTCCGCATCCACGGCGAAGCCGTGGTTCTGCGAGGTGATCATCACCTTCTTGCTGTCCAGGTCCTGCACCGGGTGGTTGGCGCCGTGGTGGCCGAACTTCATCTTCAGGGTCTTGGCGCCGGAAGCCAGTGCCATGATCTGGTGGCCGAGGCAGATGCCGAACACCGGGATCTTCTTCTCCATGAAGACCTTGGTCGCTTCGATCGCGTAATCGCATGGCTCAGGGTCGCCGGGACCGTTGGACAGGAACACGCCGTCCGGGTTCAGCGACAGCACGTACGCCGCGTTGGTCTGGGCCGGTACCACGGTGACCTTGCAGCCGCGCGAAGCCAGCATGCGCAGGATGTTGCGCTTGACGCCGAAGTCGTACGCGACCACGTGGAATTTTGGATCGGCTACCTTGCCATAGCCCTTGCCCAGTTCCCACTCGGTTTCGGTCCATTCGTACACTTCCGGCGCGGTGACAACCTTCGCCAGGTCCATGCCGGCCAGGCCGGGGAAGCTGCGCGCCAATTCCAGCGCCTGCGCCTCGGACGGTTCAGTGCCCTGCGAACCGGTCACGATGGCGCCGGCCTGGGCGCCCTTCTCGCGCAGGATGCGGGTCAGCTTGCGGGTGTCGATACCGGCGATGGCCACGATGTTCTCGGCCTTCAGGTAATCGGACAAGGATTGGTGGGAACGGAAATTCGAGGCTACCAGCGGCAAGTCACGGATGATCAGGCCGGCGGCGTGGACTTTGGAGGCTTCGACGTCTTCGGTATTGATACCGTAGTTGCCGATGTGCGGGTAAGTCAGGGTGACGATCTGGCGGGAATAACTGGGATCGGTCAGGATTTCCTGGTAACCCGTCATGGAGGTATTGAAAACGACTTCGCCCGTCGTATGACCGGCAGCGCCAATGGAAAATCCTTTAAAGATGGTTCCGTCGGCTAGGGCCAGGATGGCTGGAACGGCTGGGCCAGAAAAAAATGGCGGCAAGGGCAACTCC
>CBHWEO010000448.1:0-2193 GCA_966112955.1 uncultured Duganella sp.
GCACCTCGTAGCCGGTCTCGGTGACCAGCACCGTGTGCTCCCACTGCGCCGACAGGCTGCGGTCGCGGGTCTTCACGGTCCACTGGTCGGGCATGGTGCGGATATCGCGCTTGCCGGCGTTGATCATCGGCTCCACGGTGAAGATCATGCCGGCCTTGATCTCGGCGCCGGTGCCGGGACGGCCGTAGTGCAGGATCTGCGGGTCTTCGTGGAAGTTCTTGCCGATGCCGTGGCCGCAGTACTCGCGCACCACGCTGTAGCCGGCGGCTTCGGCGTGCACCTGGATGGCGTGGCCGATATCGCCCAGGCGCGCGCCATGGCGCACCTGCGCGATGCCCTTCCACATGCACTCGTAGGTCACCTGCGCCAGGCGCCTGGCCAGGATCGAGCCCTCACCGACGATGAACATGCGGCTGGTGTCGCCGTAGTAGCCGTCCCTGGTGATCACGGTGATGTCGAGATTGACGGCGTCGCCGCTCTTGAGCACGCGCTCGCCCGGAATGCCGTGGCAGATCACGTCGTTGACCGAGGTGCAGATCGCGCCGGGGAAGGGCGGGTAGCCCGGCGGGGCATAATTCAGCGGCGCCGGCACCGTGCCCTGCACGTCGCGCATATAGGCGTGGCACAGGCGGTCCAGTTCGCCGGTGGTCACGCCGGGCTGCACGAAGGGCGTGATGTAGTCGAGGACTTCGGAGGCAAGGCGGCAAGCCACGCGCATGTGGGCGATGTCTTCGGCGGTGTTCAGGTAAATGCTCATGCTGCGTCGCCAGAAAAAAGTGATGGCGCGGCCACTGGCCACGCCGGAATCAGAGGGTCAAAGTGGGATTATCGCACCATCGGGGCCGGATCGCAGCCTGTTCCGGGCCGCCCGGACCGGGGCGCCGCAGGCGGAACAGCGCAGGGCAGCTTGAGCGGGCGGCACTTTTGTTGCTAGAATAGCGGGCTGATCTGGTTGCGCCGCAGCAATTGCGCCGGCCAGGTC
This sequence comes from uncultured Duganella sp., assembly GCA_966112955.1. Lineage (GTDB taxonomy): Bacteria > Pseudomonadota > Gammaproteobacteria > Burkholderiales > Burkholderiaceae_D > Rugamonas. The sequence continues at coordinate 983 of CBHWEO010000448.1, forward strand.
GGTTATTTGGGCAGGGACCTTCCCTGCTGCTTGAAAGAAATCGCTGGCCCGCCTATCCGGGGTGTTCCTTTTCAGGAATGTCGGGGCGGGCTTCAGACCTAACCCTTTGGAGATTTACATGTCCGTGACCATGCGCGAAATGCTGGAAGCCGGTTGCCACTTCGGCCACCAGACCCGCTTCTGGAACCCGAAGATGGCCCCCTTCATCTTCGGCCATCGCAACAAGATCCACATCATCAACCTCGAAAAGACGCTGCCGATGTTCCAGGACGCCATGAAGTACGTGCGTCAGCTGGCGGCCAATCGCGGCACCATCCTTTTCGTGGGCACCAAGCGCCAGTCGCGCGAAATCCTGGCTGAAGAAGCTGGCCGTGCCGGCATGCCCTACGTCGACGCCCGCTGGCTCGGCGGCATGCTGACCAACTTCAAGACGGTCAAGACCTCGATCAAGCGCCTGAAGGACATGGAAGCCGCCAAGGAAGCCGGCGCGCTGGAAACCATGAGCAAGAAGGAAGCGCTGATGTTCGAGCGCGAGATGATCAAGCTGGAAAAGTCGATCGGCGGCATCAAGGAAATGGGCGGCGTGCCTGACGCGATCTTCGTGGTCGACGTCGGCTACCACAAGATTGCCGTGACAGAAGCCAACAAGCTGGGCATCCCCGTGATCGGCGTGGTCGATACCAACCACTCGCCGGAAGGCATCGATTACGTGATCCCGGGCAACGACGACTCGAGCAAGGCCGTGGCCCTGTACGTGCGCGGCGTGGCCGACGCCATCCTGGAAGGCCGTGCCAATGCCGTGCAGGAAGTCGTTGAAGCCGCCCGTGGCGACGACGAATTCGTCGAAGTGCAGGAAGGCTGACAGCCGCCCGGCCCGCTGCTGAAAGGAACCCGATAGCGCGCACGTCAACACACGACAAGGCAGGCATCGCCTGCCGCCCGGCACGCCGGGCAGCGCGCAGGGCGCAAGCCGGGGTACTTCGGCAGCAGGGCAAAAAAGGGGGCACATCTGGCGCCCCCTTTTTTCGAATTTGAATTGTTGTCATCCGCGCCAGGCAAGATCTGCCGCGGGTGCGCTGAAGACCCACCGACCGGGTGCCGCGGGCGACTGCCGGCAGCCGGCGCGAACCATTCAAGGAGTGACAAATGGCGGCAATTACCGCAAGCATGGTTGCAGAACTGCGCGCGAAGACCGACGCGCCGATGATGGA
>CBHWEO010000449.1:0-2193 GCA_966112955.1 uncultured Duganella sp.
GCTACATCCACGCCGAGCAGTACGTGCGCGACGTGGTGACCGCCTACCAGCGCAAAGGCTTCGACGACTTCAAGCATTACTACCACTCGCTGGACATGCTGCTGATCGACGATATCCAGTTCTTCGGCGGCAAGAGCCGCACGCAGGAAGAATTCTTCTATGCGTTCGAAGCGCTGATCGCGGCGAAAAAACAGATCATCATCACGTCGGACACCTATCCGAAAGAGATCACGGGCATGGACGACCGCCTGATCTCGCGTTTTGATTCGGGCCTGACGGTGGCGATCGAGCCGCCGGAACTGGAAATGCGCGTCGCGATTTTGCTGAAGAAGGCAAAATCCGAAGGCGTGACCCTGAACGACGATGTGGCCTTCTTCGTGGCCAAGCACCTGCGTTCCAACGTGCGTGAACTGGAAGGCGCGCTGCGCAAGATCCTGGCTTACTCGCGCTTCCACGGCAAGGACATTTCCATCGACATCGTCAAGGAAGCGCTGAAGGACTTGCTGTCGGTGCAGAACCGCCAGATTTCGGTGGAAAACATCCAGAAGACGGTGGCGGACTTCTTCAACATCAAGGTCGCCGACATGTATTCGAAGCGCCGCCCCGCCAACATTGCGCGTCCGCGCCAGATTGCGATGTACCTGGCCAAGGAATTGACGCAAAAGAGTTTGCCGGAAATCGGCGAACTGTTCGGCGGCCGCGACCACACCACCGTGCTGCACGCCGTGCGCAAGATCGCCCAGGACCGCACCAAGAACCCGGAGTGCAACCATGAGCTGCATGTGCTGGAGCAGACGCTGAAGGGTTGATGGATGTACGGGCCGGCATGCAATGCCGGATTACGCTGCGCTAATCCGGCCTACGAATCCACGGAACCATGAGGATGTAGCTGTAGGCCGGATTAGCGGGGACGCCGAGTCCGAAGGCGTAATCCGGCAGCACACCGCAAAGTTTGTTGTTATAAGAATATCGTTAATTTTTTATTGAGGATACACCCATGCAATTGGTCAAAACCACCCGAGATACGCTACTCCGGCCACTGCAGATCGTGAGCGGTATTGTCGAGCGTCGGCACACTATGCCGATTCTGGCCAATATCCTCATCCGCAAGGAAGGCGAAAGCGTCTCTTTCCTCTCCACCGACACGGAAGTCCAGATCACGACCAACGCAGACATCGGCTCGGGTGCCGACGTCACCGGCACCACCGTGGCCGCGCGTAAGTTGCTCGACATCCTGCGCGCGCTGCCGGAAGCCGGCGACGTGACCATGACCCTGCTGAACAAGCGCCTGACCGTCCAAAGCGGCAAATCGCGCTTCGCCCTGCAAACCCTGGCCGCCGAAGAATTCCCGACCGTGCAGCAGGCCGAAAGCTTCACCGCCTCGTTCCAGCTGCCGCAAAAGACCCTGAAGCACCTGTTCAACATGGTGCACTTCTCGATGGCGCAGCAGGACATCCGCTACTACCTGAACGGCCTGCTGCTGGTCCTGGAGGGCAACAAGGTGATCGCCGTGGCGACCGACGGCCACCGCCTGGCCTTCTGCCAGGTCGAGACCGACCAGAACTTCGCCCGCGAAGAAGTGATCATCCCGCGCAAGACCATCATCGAACTGCAACGCCTGCTGGAAGAGAGCGACGACGCGGTATCGCTGGACATCGCCGCTTCCCAGGTGAAGCTGCAGTTCGCCGACATCGAGCTGATCTCCAAGCTGGTGGAAGGCAAGTTCCCTGACTACACCCGCGTGATCCCGAAGGGTTACACGAACAACTTCACCATCAGCCGCGAAGAGCTGCTGCGCTCCCTGCAGCGCGCCGCGATCATGACCAGTGATAAGTTCAAGGGCGTGCGCTGCATCATCACCCCCGGCTCGCTGAAGATTTCTTCCACCAACGCGGACCAGGAAGAAGCGGTCGAAGAACTGGAAATCGACTACGGCGGCGACAGCGTGGACATCGGCTTCAACGTGACCTACCTGCTGGACGTGCTGAACAACCTGAAGTGCGACCAGGTGAATGTGGCGCTGGGCGACAGCAACTCGTCGGCGCTGATTTCGATTCCTGACAATCAAGACTTCAAATATGTAGTTATGCCAATGCGCATTTAAACCGGTAAAGCGGTGGGGGGAGCCCCGGGGCGGGCGCCAAGGTTTGGGGAACCCCCGCCCCGCGGACACATATGGGGGTGGAGACGCGG
>CBHWEO010000450.1:0-2185 GCA_966112955.1 uncultured Duganella sp.
AGCGCAACCTTGCCAAGGTTGAGGTCGCGAGTTCGAGACTCGTCTCCCGCTCCAATCCCCAAAGGGAAGCCACGCTTCCCTTTTTGTTTGGGTTGAAGCGCCGCACAGCGGCATGCCGCATCGAAGCGCTGCGGCAGCCGCGGCTGAATGCGGATACAATCCAGCAGCACGTCACCTGGCGGGGTGGCAGAGTGGTTATGCAGCGGCCTGCAAAGCCGTGTACGCCGGTTCGATTCCGACCTCCGCCTCCAGTTGCAAGCAGAACGGCGCCTTTTGGCGCCGTTTTTGTTTTCGCGGCTGCTTTCATGGCCCGGCTGCGCCGTCCGGACGTGGCGGGCATGTTACATTACTCCTGTCGTACGCTTTTCGGGGGGCTCCGCGGCTTGGCTCGCGGGGCAGCATGTCAATCGCCATCCCCGATCCGTGACGCGCCGCCGGCGTGTCCGGGGCCGCTGCGGCATTTCCCGTTCTTCCCCGTTCCGATGCTGCTGCCGAGGGTTGTGGCGACTGTCCCGCGCTGACCGCTGGTGCGCGCCGGATGCGCTGTGCCACTCGCCAGGGCAAGGGAGCGGGTTAGCCGTTCAGCCCCTGACACGAGGAACACCGCACGCATGCATCACGCCACCCCGCTTATCAGTACCATCGTCGGCGGTATCGTCCTGGCCTTTATCCTTGGCGCGGTCGCCAGCCGGCTGCGCCTGCCGCCGTTGATCGGCTACCTGTGCGCGGGCATCGTGGTGGGGCCGCATACCCCCGGCTACACCGCCGACCAGGCGCTGGCGCCGGAACTGGCCGAGCTGGGCGTGATCCTGCTGATGTTCGGCGTGGGCCTGCATTTCTCGATCAAGGACCTGATGGCGGTCAAGCGCATCGCCATTCCGGGCGCGGTGGTGCAGATTGGCATTGCCACGCTGATGGGCATGCTGGTGTCGTGGGGCTTCGGCTGGTCGTGGGGGCAGGGGCTGGTGTACGGGCTGGCGCTGTCGGTGGCCAGCACCGTGGTACTGCTCAAGGCGCTGCAGGAGCGCGACCTGGTGGAATCGCCGCAGGGGCGCATCGCCGTCGGCTGGCTGATCGTCGAAGACCTGGCGATGGTGCTGGCGCTGGTGCTGCTGCCGGCGATGGCGGGCCTGCTGGCCGGCGCGGGCGCGGCTGCCGGCGAGGCCGGCCCGGGCACGGGCGAGGTGGTGCTGGCGATCTTCGCCACGCTGGGCAAGGTGGCGGCGTTCGTCGCGGTGATGCTGGTGATCGGCCGCCGCTTTATCCCGTGGATGCTCGAGCGCATCGTCTGGACCGGCAACCGCGAGATGTTCCGCCTGGGCGTGCTGGCGACGGCGCTGGGCGTGGCCTATGGCGCCTATGCGCTGTTCGGCGTGTCGTTTGCGCTGGGCGCGTTCTTCGCGGGCATGGTGCTGGCGGAATCCGAATTCAGCCATCGCGCCGCAGAGGAATCGCTGCCGCTGCGCGATGCCTTCGCCGTGCTGTTCTTCGTTTCGGTGGGCATGCTGTTCGACCCGATGGTGCTGGTGAACGACCCCTGGGGCGTGCTGGCGACCGTGTTTATCATCGTGGTCGGCAAGTCGCTGGCGGCGCTCGGCATCGTGCGCGCCTTCGGGCATTCGGGGCAGACCGGCATGACCATTGCCGTCAGCCTGGCGCAGATCGGCGAGTTCTCGTTCATCCTCGCCAGCCTGGGCGTCTATCTGAAGATCCTGCCGGAGCGCGGCCAGGCGCTGATCCTGGCCGGCGCGCTGCTGTCGATCATGCTCAATCCCGTGCTGTTCCACATGCTCGACCTGTCCACTGCGCGCCGCGGCCGCGGCGCCGATCCCCAGCCGGCCTGAGGGGTATTCCCGCGGGGCACCGTTCAGGCGCCGATGCGCGGAGCCATGGTGCGAAGGTATTCGGTGAACGCCAGCAGCCCCTGGGTCGGGAACTTGTCCTGGTGCACCACCAGTTGCAGCGGGCGCACAATGCGCGGCAGGCCGTCGCGGATCGCCACCAGCGTGCCGCGCTCCAGTTCGTCGCGCACCACATGCAGCGACAGGCAGCTGACGCCAAAGCCGCTCATCACCGCGCGCTTGATGGCCTCGGCATTGCCCAGTTCGAGCGCGAAGCGCAACTCCCCGAGCAGCGGCACCAGCCGCTCCTCGATCACCTCGCGCGTGCCCGAGCCGGGCTCGCG
>CBHWEO010000451.1:0-2176 GCA_966112955.1 uncultured Duganella sp.
CTCGCCAACGTCCTCGGCGCGCTCTGAAACCTCGAAACCCTTTAGAACCGCAAAACCGGGGTCTGACCCTCAGGGGCGGCCCCCGGTTTTCCGGTTCTTCGGGTTTTCGCCTTTTCAGCCGCTATTTCTGCGTCTTCACGACCTGCAGCGCAGTGGCAATCAGGCTGCTCATCTCCCCGACATTAGCGGGCACGATCAGGCTGTTGTTGGTCTTCGCCAACTGCCCGAAGGCGTTGACGTACTGTTCCGCCACCTTCAGGTTCACCGCCGCTTCGCCGCCCGGCGCCTGGATCGCGTTGCCGATCTGTTTGAGTGCGCCGGCAGTAGCTTCCGCAATCGCCAAAATGGCTGCGGCCTCGCCCTGAGCCCGATTGATCGCAGCCTGCTTGTCGCCCTCCGACCGCGCAATCGCGGCTTCCCGCTCGCCGGTGGCGATGTTGATCTGCTCCTGCTTGCGCCCTTCGGAGGCGGCGATCAGCGCGCGCTTGCCGCGTTCGGCCGTGATCTGGGCCTGCATGGCGTGCAGGATTTCCTGCGGCGGCGTGAGGTCCTTGATCTCGTAGCGCAGCACCTTCACGCCCCAGTTGGCGGCCGATTCGTCGATCGCATTCACTACCGTGGAGTTGATGTGGTCACGCTCCTCAAACGTCTTGTCCAGCTCCATGCGGCCGATCACGGAGCGCAGCGTGGTCTGCGCCAGCTGGGTGATCGCGGCAATGTAATTGGACGAGCCGTACGAGGCGCGCATGGCATCCGTCACCTGGAAGTACAGGATCCCGTCCACCTGCAGCTGCGTATTGTCCTTGGTGATGCACACCTGCGATGGCACGTCGAGCGGAATCTCTTTCAGCACATGCTTGTAGGCGATGCGGTCGATGAACGGCACCACGATGTTCAGCCCAGGCCCCAGCGTCGCGTGGTACTTGCCCAGCCGCTCCACCACCCAGGCATGCTGCTGCGGCACGACATTGATGGTCTTGAAGACGAACACCAGCGCGACAATGAATACGACCAGCGTGACGGTGCCAAAACTGATTTCCATGCTTGTTCTCCAGTTTATGCGCCGACGATCAGCCGGCTGCCGCGCACTTCGCGGATGCGGAATACCCCGGGTGCCGCCGCTTCGCCCGGCGCCAGTTCGACATCCCACAGGGCGCCGCGGTACATCACGCGCGCCGCGCCATCCTGCCACGCCGGCACGCTGACGGTCTGGCCGATGTCGAGGTTGACGTCGGGGTTGGCGGAAGCATGCGGCTGCGCGCTCTTGCCGAAGCGGCTGCGCCGCAGCAGCAGGGTCGCAACCGCGGCCACCAGGCCGGCCACCAGCATCTGTCCCGGCATGTCGACCCGCGCCAGCGACATCAGTGCCCCGGCGCCCATGCCGATCGCGATCATCAGCAGATAGAAAGTACCGCTGAACAGTTCGAGGATGACCAGCACGCCCGCGCCGATCGCCCACAACATCCAATCAGACATTGCAACCTCCCAAAATGAAAAACCCCCGCAGCCGATAAGGCCACGGGGGTCCAAGCCGCTTATTGGCGGTTTATTGTTGCACTTCTGCCAGCTTCTGCCAAGTGTCGATGACCGAGTCAGGATTCAGGGACATGGTCTCGATACCCTGCTGCATCAGCCACACGGCCAGTTCCGGATGGTCGGACGGACCCTGGCCGCAGATGCCGATGTACTTGTCCAGCTTGCGGCAAGCCGAGATGGCCATGCCCAGCAGCGCCCGCACCGCAGGATCGCGTTCGTCGAAGTCCGCTGCCAGCAGTTCCATGCCGGAGTCGCGGTCCAGGCCCAGGGTCAGCTGGGTCAGGTCGTTGGAACCGATCGAGAAGCCGTCGAAGTACTGCAGGAACTGCTCCGCCAGCACAGCGTTGGATGGCACTTCGCACATCATGATGACGCGCAGGCCGTTCTCGCCGCGTTTCAGGCCGTTCTTGGCCAGCAGGTTGACCACCTTCTCCGCCTGGCCCAGGGTGCGCACGAACGGCACCATCAGCTCGACGTTGGTCAGGCCCATTTCTTCGCGCACGCGCTTCATGGCGATGCACTCCATCTCGAAGGCTTGCGCGAAGTCTTCGGACAGGTAGCGCGCGGCGCCGCGGAAGCCCAGCATCGGGTTTTCCTCGTCCGGCTCGTAGCGCGAACCGCCGATCAGCTTCTTGTACTC
>CBHWEO010000452.1:0-2169 GCA_966112955.1 uncultured Duganella sp.
GCCTGCAGTTCAACCGCATCCAGTTCACCAGCGACCTGCTGCCGGCCGACGTGGCGGGCGTGTCGATCTACGAGCGCGAGCTGAACGCCTTCAGCTTCCACCCCGGCCCCATCTTCACGCAAGTGCTGCTGGCCGATGAAATCAACCGCGCCACGCCGAAGACCCAGTCCGGCCTGCTGGAAGCGATGGAAGAGCGCCAGGTGTCGGCCGATGGCGTCACGCGGCCGCTGCCCGAACCCTTCTTCGTGATCGCCACCCAGAACCCGACGCACCAGGTGGGCACCTTCCCGCTGCCGGAATCGCAGCTGGACCGCTTCCTGATGTGCATCTCGCTCGGCTACCCCGATGCGGCGGCCGAACGCGCGCTGCTGATGGGCGAAGACCGGCGCCAGATGCTGAAGCACCTGGCGCCCGCCATGACGCCGGCCGAACTGCAGGCCGCGCAGCAGTCGCTGCGCCAGGTGCATGCCGCGCCGGCCCTGATCGACTATGTGCAGGCGCTGGCGCAGGCGTCGCGCCACAACGGCTTCTTTGCCGAAGGCCTGAGCCCGCGCGCCGCGCTGGCCCTCCTGCAAGCGGCGCGCGCCTGGGCCGCGCTGGAAGGGCGCGACCACGTGCTGCCGGAAGACGTGCAAGCCGTGCTGGTGCCGGTCTGCGCGCACCGCCTGCGGCCACTCAAGTCGTCCGCGCACGGCACCGCACTGGCCAGCCGCGACCTGGTTCTGCAGCTGCAGAAATCCGTGCCGGTCTAAGCCCATGCTTGCCCCGGCGCGGAGGATGCTTGACCGCTGGCTGTTCCAGTTGAAGGACAGGGAACCCGGCGAAGTGCCGCTGGTGATGCGCCGCGTCTTCATCCTGCCCACCCGGCCCGGCCTGGCCTTTGTCGGCCTGTTGCTGATCATGTTCATCGGCTCCGTCAACTACAACCTCGGCCTGGGTTTCGTGCTGACCTTCTTCACCGGTTCCTGCGCCATCGTCGACATGTACCTGACGGCCAGGAACCTGGCCTTCCTGCGCCTGGCGCCGGGCCGCGCCCAGCCGGTGTTCGCCGGCGCCGAAGCCCAGTTCGAACTGCTGCTGCGCAACCCGACCCCGCGCGACCGCTACGCTGTCTGGCTCGGCTTCCAGGACGATGGCGCGCCGCGCCAGGCGGTCGACGTGGCGGCCGGCGGCAGCGCCGCCATCGTGCTGTCGCGCCCCACCCGGGAACGCGGCTGGCTGGCAGCGCCGCGCGTGCGCCTGTTCACCCGTTTCCCGCTTGGCCTGTTCGGGGCCTGGGCTTACTGGCAGCCGGACCTGAAGGTGCTGGCCTATCCGCAGCCGGAAGTGGCGCCGCCGCCCCTGCCCACCAGCGGCGCCGCGCGCGAGGATGGCTACGGCATGGTGGGCCTGGACAATTTTTCCGGCATCCGCAGCTACCAGCCGGGTGACCCGATGCGGCACCTGGCCTGGCGCCAGATCGCGCGCCTGCATCCGGCCGACGGCGGCAACCTGGTCAGCAAGCAGTTCGAAGGCGGCGCCGTGTCCGACCTGCTGCTGGACCTGGCCGCGCTGCCGCCCATGCTCGATCTCGAAACCCGGCTGTCGCGCCTGGCGGCCTGGGTGCTGGAAGCCGAGCGGCGCGCCCTGCCCTACGCCCTCAGCGCCGGTCACCGCCACATCGCGCAAGGCCTGGGCGAAGCGCATTGCGCCGAATGCCTGCGCGCGCTGGCCCTGTACGGCAAGGAGGCGGCATGATCGCGGGCCTGGGCAAGCTGGCCGGACCGCTGACGCGCGACAAGTCCGACACCCTGCTGCTCCTGCTGGCGGCGCTGATGGTGCTGCTGCCGCATTTCGGCCACCTGCCGCTGTGGACCTCGGCCACGGTGTGCCTTACCCTGCTGTGGCGCGCCGCCATCACGCTGCGCGGCAGCCGCCTGCCGCCGCTCTGGCTGCTGCTGCCGGTGTCGCTGCTGGCGATGGGCGGCGTGTACCTGAGCTTTCGCACCCTGCTGGGACGCGAGGCCGGGGTCACCATGCTGGCCCTGCTGCTCACCTTCAAGCTGCTGGAGATGCATGCGCGGCGCGACCTGTTCGTGGTGATCTTCCTGTCCTTCTTCCTGCTGCTGACAAACGTCTTCTACTCGCAATCGATCGTCACGGCGCTGGCGATGGTGGCCACCATCATCG
>CBHWEO010000453.1:0-2146 GCA_966112955.1 uncultured Duganella sp.
TGACCTGGTGGACGATGCCGAAGCCCGGAGGCACGACGCCGAAGGTGTCGAAGGCTTGCATGCCCCACTTCATGAACTGGTAGCGCTCGTTGTTGCGCGAGAATTCCAGCTTCATGTTCAGGTCCAGGGCCTTCGGCTCGCGGAAGTGGTCGATGGTGACGGAGTGGTCGACCACCAGGTCCACCGGCACCAGCGGCTCGATCTTCTTCGGGTTCACGCCCATCTTGGAGGCGACGTTGCGCATGGCGGCCAGGTCGGCCAGCAGCGGCACGCCGGTGAAGTCCTGCAGCACTACGCGGGCTACGACGAACGGGATTTCGTCGGTGCGGGCAGCGGTGGCGCCCCAGTTAGCCAGCTGCTTCACGTGCTCTTCGGTGACTTTCTTACCGTCGCAGTTACGCAGCACGGATTCCAGGACGACGCGGATCGAAACCGGCAGGCGGGAAATCTTCGCGCCCAGTTCCTTCTCCAGCGCGGGCAGGGAGTAGAACTTACCCTTCTTGCCCCCGATCGGGAAATCCTTCAGCGTATTCAATGTGTTGCGGGACATGTCCTCTCCTTGTATTTAAAGTCCGAGCGCTTGTTCAGATGTTTTGCATTCGTTCGCCAGTTGGCGGTTCACCTTGGAATCGAGCAGCATGCCCTTGGCGGGGATGCCGATCCAGATCAGGCCGGCCAGCTTGTTCTCGAAGCGCTGCGCACCGGTGGTGGTGGCTTCGCGGGTCAGGCGGTGCAGGCGGTTTTTCCAGCGCATGACGATGCTGTTGCCGTCGTCGGCCGTGCTGTAGATGGTGATCCTGTTGCCCAGTTCGCAGGCGTATTCGGTGGCATTATGCCCGGCCACGCTCGGTTCCGGCTCGTTGTGCGCGGCGGCTGGCTTGGCGGCGGCTTTCTTCGGGGCGGCGAAGGCGGAAGGGGCGGCGGCAATGGCAAGGGCCATGGCGCAGGCGGTGAACAGTTTGGTAAACGACATCATGCGGCTCCTTTGGGTTCGGCCGCCCCGAGCAGGGCGGCAACGGAGTCCGGCAGCGGCAGGCCTGCGAGCTTGGCTCGCTGCAGAACCGTCCAATAATAGCGATAGCTTGCGCGGTCGTGCAAGCGGCCGTGCAGGCTGATGGGGCCCCACTGTACCTTCTCCGCCTCATGCAGGATGGCGGCGGCTTCGTTCACCTCGGAAGCCCGTGGCGTAAATGCCTTTATGACAGGTTTGATCTGGCTCGGATGGATGCTCCACATGCGGGTGTAGCCGAATTCGGCGGCGGCGCGCTGGGCATCGGTGGCCACCACGGCGGAATCCTTGATCTCGGTGGTCACGTTGTGCGACGGCACCTTGCCATGGGCGTGGCAGGCGGCGGCGATTTCCAGCTTGGCGCGCACCACCAGCGGGTGGGTGAACTGGCCCGGCGTGCGCATGGCGCTGCCCGGCACGGCGCCGTAGTGGGCCGAGACGAAGTCCATGATGCCGAAGGACAGGCATTCGACCTGGGGCAGGGCGGCGATGTCGTGCACGTCGCGCAGCGCGCCGTGGGTCTCGACCAGCACGTGCACCGGCAGCGGCGTGGCACGGCCGGACTTGGCGGCATGCCGGTTGACCACCTCGATGGCGCGCACGACTTCCTGTACGCTGTCCGGCTTGGGCACCACGATGTAGGCCAGCTTGTGGCCCGCTTCGGTGCAGATGATCTCGACGTCGCGCTCGAAGTGCGGGCTGTTGACGTCATGCATGCGGGCGCCGATGCGGTTGAACTGGTTGGCCTCGTCCAGCAGCAGCAGGGCCACCAGCTTGGCGTGGGTTTCCTCGTTGCCGGCGGCGGCGCCGTCCTCGCAATCGAAGGTGATGTCGAACAGGGGACCAAGCTCTTGTTGCAGGGCCATGGATTTGCGCATCAGCTTCTCGTTGCCCGCGTAGTGGTCGCAGGCGGGAAGCAGCAGCGGCTGGCGTGTACCCTGGAATAAAACCTCGGATGGGTGCATGGAAGCGGATGATGGAACGGCAGCCGCGCTGCCCTCGGCAGCGCGGCGGGTACGGCGGATCGGTGGCTTGACCGGTTCCACTGTAGGCAGGCAGGCGATTACGGCAGCAGGTGCTTCACGCCTTCACGCTCTTCGGTCAGTTCCTTCAGCGTGATGTTGATGCGCTCTTGCG
>CBHWEO010000454.1:0-2142 GCA_966112955.1 uncultured Duganella sp.
CTGTGCCTGTCCGGCACGCCGCTGGAAAACCACCTGGGCGAGCTGTGGTCGCAATTCCACTTCCTGCTGCCCGGCCTGCTGGGCGACGAGAAGACCTTCAACAGCAACTTCCGCCACCCGATCGAGCGCCAGGACGACCCGCAGCGCCGCCAGCTGCTGAACCGCCGCATCAAGCCTTTCCTGGTGCGCCGTACCAAGGACAGCGTGGCCAAGGAACTGCCGCCGAAAACCGAGATGGTGCGCAAGGTCGAACTCAGCGGTGCGCAGCGCGACCTGTACGAAACCGTGCGCCTGGCCATGGACCAGAAAGTGCGCGAGGAGATCGACCGCAAGGGCGTGGCCCGCTCCCAGATCGTGATCCTGGAAGCACTGCTCAAGCTGCGCCAGGTCTGCTGCGACCCGCGCCTGGTGAAGAGTACCAAGAAGGCGGCCGCCACCGGCTCGGCCAAGCTGATCGACCTGATGCAGATGATCGAAGACCTGCTGGAAGAGAAGCGCAAGATCCTGGTGTTCTCGCAATTCACCTCGATGCTGGAGCTGATCGAGGAAGAGCTGGAAGCGCGCGACATCCCGTACGCCATCCTGACCGGCGAAACGCGCGACCGCGGCGCCCAGGTGGCGGCCTTCCAGCAAGGCGCGGTGCCGATCTTCCTGATCTCGCTGAAAGCCGGCGGCGTGGGCCTGAACCTGACGGCGGCCGACACCGTGATCCATTACGATCCATGGTGGAACCCGGCGGCCGAAAACCAGGCCACCGACCGCGCCTGGCGTATCGGCCAGGACAAGCCGGTCTTCGTGTACAAGCTGATAGCGAAAGGTACGCTGGAAGAAAAGATCCAGCTGCTGCAGCAGAAGAAGTCGGACCTGGCAAATTCCGTGCTGGCCGAAGGCGAATCGCAGAAGATGGCCCTGACCCAGGAAGACTTGCAGCAAATCTTCGCTCCCTTACAGGATTGACCCATGCTGAGCGCCGAACACTATCGCCAGATCCTCGACCACACGAGCGACGTGCATTGGATGCTGGACTGCGATAGTGGCCAGCTGCTGTACGTCAGCCCGTCCGCCGAAAAGCTGTTCGGCTACATGCCGGAGCGCGCGCAGCAGGTGGCCGCGCACCTGATGGCCGAATTGCCGGAGCGCCTGGAAGCCTACAGCTCCGGCGACACCAGCCGCCGCCATACCGTGCGCGATACCGAAATGCCGGGGCAAGATGGCGTGATGATCCCGGTCGAAGTGGAATCGACGCTGGTGCCGGACGTGCACAGCGGCGTGCTGCGCCTGGTCGGTACCGTGCGCGACATCCGCGAGCGCATCGAACGCGAAAAGCAGCAGAAGCGCTTCGCCTCGATGGTGTCGCACGAGTTCCGCACGCCGCTGTCGACCATCGACGGCGCCATCCAGCGCCTGGAAATGACCTCGCAGCACGCCGACGAGAACACCAAAAAGCGCTACCGCAAGATCCAGACTGCGGTCGACCGCCTGCTGGAATTGATCAACGAGTACCTGAGCCCCGAGCGCCTGGCCAGCATCGGCCGCAAGCGCCAGCCCGACGAGATTTCGCCGGAAGCCTTGCTGGAAACGGCCGCCGAGCACGCGCGCCAGCGCCGCCCCGGCATCACCGTGCGCGCCGACGGCTTGCCGCAATGGATGCGCTGCGATCCGCAAGGCATGCGCCTGTGCCTCGACATCCTTTTAGATAATGCCCTCAAGTACACAAAGGACAACGTTGCGATAGAATTACAAGGCAGGAAAGCCAGCGAAGGCGGGGTGGAACTCCTCGTCATCGATCGCGGCGATCACGTTCCGGATGATGAGCTAGGCAAACTCTTCGACAAGGGTTACCGAGGCAGGGCTGCCGCAGGGCACGCCGGTTCCGGCCTCGGCCTGTATATGGCCAGGAATGTTGTTGAGGTCCACGGCGGCACACTGTCTGTGGAAAATTTGCCTGAAAGCGGCAAGAAATTTCGGATTTGGCTGCCCATTGCTGCTTAAGGGTTGCGCAGGCCGTGACCAACCGTGATAATTCTTTGACGCAAGCCGTGAACCCTGGCTTGCGACTGAATGGAAAATGGCGCATCAATGACGCAAATACTGATCGTGGAAGACAACCTGGAATACGCCGAAGAGATGGCGGATTTCCTG
>CBHWEO010000455.1:0-2130 GCA_966112955.1 uncultured Duganella sp.
GAAGCGCCGAACAGGTACATCAGCAGCCAGCTGTAGCGGCGGAAGTTGCGGATGGTCGCCAGGTACGCTTCCGACTGGTAGGCCTTGGCCGAGATGTGGGTCGCGCCCTCGTTCTCCGCCAGCACGCGCCACAGGCGCTCGTCCAGCGAATAATTGTAGTGCACGCCCGCGATGCACTGCATCGCCTTGCCATAGCGCAGGGCCAGGCCGCGGCGGTACACGTGTTTCAGCATGCCCAGGTTCGACTTGCCGTACCACGCGATTTCGATCTCGTCCTCGCTTGGCAGCTCGCAAGGCATGGACTGGCTCCAGATCAGCTCATCTCCCAGCTTGGTGTAGCTGAAGCGGTGGATCACATCCAGCTGTTCCAGCGTGGCGGCGATATCGTGCTCGGCCGGCGTGATGAACTCCAGCAGGGTTTCCGCGTAGTCGGTGGTGATGTGCGGGTGCGTCAGGGCCGAGCCCAGGGCCACAGGATGGGGGGTATGGGCCAGGTGGCCATCCGGCTGCACGCGCAGGGTTTCTCGCTCGATGCCGCGCAAGCCGCCACCGAGCAGCGCGCGGTGCTTATCGTCGGCCAACAGGGCCAGGCGGCGAGTCAATAGATTGGACAATTTGCTCTTCCTTTCCGATGCAGCAAATCAAATTGGTGCGAGATTAACCGAAAACCGAAAAGCGCGTACGAAGGGCCCCAAAAACCGGACAGAAGACAGCATCTTGCCGTATTTTACCCGGGCTGCTCAAGCCGGACGCTTGCCGCCGCTGACCCGCTCGATGCCGGCCAGGTCGCGCCAGCTTTGCACCTCAGTGTAACCGCCCGATGACAGCAGGCCGCGTACGGCGTCCGACTGGTCGTAGCCATGCTCCATCAGCAGCCAGCTGCCCGGCGCCAGCCTGGCAGCGGCGCCGGCCACAATGGTGCGCAAGGCGCTCAGGCCGTCCGCGAAGTCGGTCAGGGCGCCACTGGGTTCGAAGCGCAGGTCGCCCTCGGACAAGTGGCGGTCGCCGGCGGCGATATAGGGCGGGTTGGAGACGATCAGGTCGAACTGCTCGCCCTGCACCGCGCCAAACCAGTCGCTGTGCAGGAAGCGCACCTTGGCGCCGTTGCGCTGCGCATTGCGCGCCGCCACGGCCAGCGCCTCCTGGCTCACATCCAGCGCCGTCACGCTGGCGTCCGGCCGGTTGTGGGCGATGGCGACGGCGATGGCGCCGCTGCCGGTGCCCATGTCCAGTACCCTGCCGCGCGGCGGCAGGCGCTCCAGCGCCAGTTCCACCAGCAATTCCGTGTCCGGACGTGGGATCAGCACCGCCGGCGTGGTATCGAAATCGAGCCCAAAGAATTCGCGCCGGCCGACGATATAGGCCACCGGTTCCCCATCGAGCCTGCGCTGCAGCAGCGCCGACACGCGCACCGCCTCTTCCCCGGTCAGAGTGCGCTCGGACTGCGTGATCAGGGCGGTGCGGCTGATGCCCAGCGCATGGCATAGCAGGATGCGCTGGTCGACCGGATCGAGCAAGGGCTGGCGCTGCAAGGCACCCAGCGTGACCCCGTCCGGAACCAGCTGCTTCATGCGCGCTTGCGCAGCACCAGCCACGCGCAGCCGGCGGCCAGGATGCCGAACCAGATGAAGGACCAGACCGGAATCTGCAGGCCCATGAATTTTTCGGTCGCATCCTGGCACAGGCCTTCCGCGTAGAACAGCCAGGGCATGGCTTCCGCGGTCGGGATCTTGTTCAGGGTGGTTTCCATCGGATCGATGCCGCAGGACAGCCCCGGATGCGCCAGCACCCACAGCTGTTTGCCGGCGACGCCAAGGCCGCCCAATGCCGCCAGCAGCCCAACGCCGGCCGCCAGCTTCGGCTTGGAAGTAAACGCCCCCACCAGCGCCGCCAGGCCGATGGCGATGAACAGGTAGCGCTGGATCACGCACAGCGGACAAGGCATCAGGAACAGCACATGCTGCAGGTACATTGCCGCACCGATCATGCCAAAGCTCACAAAGGCGATCGCCAGCAGAACATTACGGTTGCTCATCGTCATCAAGTTATCAGGTTGAAAATCCGGCCAATTCTCGCACAAAGCGCTGAAGGCTACCTTAAACTAAGTCGGGGGCAGCGCGTGCAAACAGC
>CBHWEO010000456.1:0-2108 GCA_966112955.1 uncultured Duganella sp.
GCGCGCTGGCCGGTCCGATCTGCAGGGGCAGCGGCTGCATGCCGCGCTCAGCCCGCCGGGCCGCCCGCGCCCGGCGCGCCGGTCGTGCCCTGGTAGAGCGGGCTGCCGAGGTAGAGCGCCTTGAGCCGCCCGAAGGCCACCGCGACCACGGCGCAGGCGGGCAGCGCCACCAGCACGCCGACGAAGCCGAACAGCTGGCCGAAGGCGAGCAGCGCGAAGATCACGGTGATCGGATGCAGGCCGATGCGCTCGCCGACCAGCCGGGGCGTGAGGTAGAAGCTCTCGAGCACCTGGCCCACGCCGTACACCACCACCACGGCCAGCACCGCGTAGCCGCTGCCGAACTCGAGGAAGCCCGCCAGCAGCGCGAGCGCGCAGCCGAGGCCGAAGCCCACGTAGGGAATGAACACCGCCAGGCCGGTGAACACGCCGACCGGCAGGGCGAGGTCGAAGCCGAACAGCGCCAGGCCGACGCTGTAGTAGACCGCCAGCACGCCCATCACGAGCAGCTGGCCGTGCAGGTACTGGCCGAGCATGCGGTCGCACTCCCCCATGAAGTCGTCGTAGCCCGGCCGCAGGCGCGGCGGCACCAGCGCCTGGAACTGCACCACGATGCGCGGCCAGTCGAGCAGCACGTAGAACAGCACCACCGGCACCAGCAGTGCGGCGCCGATCAGCCCGACCACGAAGCTGCCGCCGATGCGCAGCGAGCTCATCGCGGTGGCCAGCCAGCCCTCGGTGTTGCCGCTCAGCTGCTCGATCACGAAGGCGCGGATGCTCGCGATGTCGAGCGACACGTTGACGCCCAGGCGCGCCAGCCGCGGCGTCAGCCACGCGTCCAGGCGGGTCAGCAGCAGGGGGATCTGGTCGCGCAGCGCGGGCAGCTCCTTCACCAGGATCGGCACGATGAGCAGCAGGATCGCCAGCGCCGTCACCAGCGCCAGCACCTCCACCAGCAGCGCCGCCAGCGCGCGCGGCCAGCGCCGTCGCGCCAGGCGGTCGACCACGGGATGCAGCGCGTAGCCCAGCACCAGGGCGACGACGAAGGGCATCAGCACCGGTCCCAGCAGCCACAGCGCGAGCGCCGCGACCCCCCCGATGCCGAGCCAGGCGAGGGTTTGGGTCTGGGCGGGCGTGAGGGTCATGCGTCGGGCGGGGAGCCAGCGGGGGTCCAGCAGGAGGTCCAGGGACAAGGGCCGCGCGGCCGCGGGGCCGGGGCCGAGCAGTTCCACGCCGACGTGCCGGGCGAGGATGCCTCGTAACACATCGCTGGCTGCGCCAGGTTCCCATTCCCAATAATCACTACGCGGGGAGATCCCATGGCCAACATCTCGTGGCTTCGGCAGGCGCTTGGTTTACTCGGCTGGCTTGCGGTAAGCTTTGCCGCCGCCGCCGCTGGTGGGCTGGCCTCGGCCGATGCTGGCGCGTTTTATCAGGAGTTGGCCCGCCCGGGCTGGGCGCCGCCCGCGTGGCTGTTTGGTCCTGCGTGGAGCCTGTTGTACACCCTTATGGCGGTTGCGGCATGGCTGGTTTGGCGCCAGCATGGTTTTCGTGGTGCCGGTACCGCGTTCCTGCTGTTCGTTGCGCAACTTGTTGCCAACGCGTTATGGACCTGGCTGTTCTTCGTGTGGCGAACCGGTGCATTTGCCTTCGGCGAGATTCTTGTGCTGTGGGTTCTGATCGTCTGTACCATCATCGCGTTCTGGCGACTGAATACCGTTGCCGGCATGCTGCTGCTGCCGTATCTGGGGTGGGTGTCGTATGCCGCGATGCTGACGTTTTCGGTATGGCAACGCAACCCTGCGTTGTTGGGCTGATGCCCGCGCCGTACCAAACGCGAGTGGTTTAACTCGCGACATGCGGGTGAGGCTGCTGTGAAGCGGTAGGACTGGGGGGATTTCTTCCGATCCATCCCGCCCATGTCCAAACGCGCGGGTCCCGTTCGTCATGATCGCGGACGGTGCATGGTGCCCGTTGTACACCATTTGTGGAGACTTGCATGCAATTCATGCTGATGGACTATGTGAACGAGTCCGGTTGGACCGAGCTTCCGAGCGAGGAGCAGGAGCAATGGCTTGGCGCGTACGGTGCCTATATCGAGGCAATGG
>CBHWEO010000457.1:0-2106 GCA_966112955.1 uncultured Duganella sp.
TTCCAAGTCGTCGCCGGAGGGGGGGGCCGTGGCCAGCTTCTTCGGGGGCTTGGGCGCGGCCGCGGGCGCGGCGGCCGGCACAACGGCGGTGGGCGCCGCAACGGCCGGCTTGGCCTTGCGCGGCGGCGCGGCGCGTTTGGCGAATTCGTCGCCGGCCAGCTTGAAGATCGACACGGCCTGGGCCAGCTTGTCGGCCTGTTCCTGCATCGATTCGGCGGCGGCCGCCGCTTCTTCCACCAGGGCGGCGTTCTGCTGCGTCATTTCGTCCATCTGGCCGATGGCGGCATTGACTTCTTCGATGCCGTGGCTCTGCTCCAGGGTGGCGGCAGTGATTTCGCCCATGATGTCGGCCACCTGCTTGATCGAGGTCACGATCAGGCCCATGGTCTGGCCGGCTTCGTCCACCAGGCGCCCGCCGGCATCGACCTTGTCGACCGAGTCGTCGATCAGGGCCTTGATTTCCTTGGCGGCGGCGGCCGAGCGCTGCGCCAGGCTGCGCACTTCCGACGCCACCACGGCAAAGCCGCGGCCTTGCTCGCCGGCGCGCGCCGCTTCCACGGCCGCGTTCAGCGCCAGGATATTGGTCTGGAAGGCGATGCCGTCGATCACGCCGATGATGTCCACGATCTTGGTCGAGGATTGCTTGATCGAGCCCATGGTGTCGACCACCTGGGACACCACCTGGCCACCCTTTTCCGCCACCGAGGAGGCCGACACCGCCAGCTGGTTGGCCTGGCGTGCATTGTCGGCATTCTGCTTCACGGTGGAAGTCAGGTTTTCCATCGAGGCCGCGGTTTCCTCGAGCGAAGAAGCCTGCGATTCCGTGCGCGCCGACAGGTCGGCGTTGCCGGTCGCGATTTCGTGCGAGGCGGTGGTAATGGTATCGGTCGATGCGCGCACCTGGCCAACGGTCTTCACCAGGCTGTCGTTCATGTCCTTCAGCGCCTGCAGCAGCTCGGAAGTTTCATCCTTGCCTTCCACCGTCACTTGCGACGTCAGTTCGCCGGCGGCGACCTTCTGCGCCACTTCCACCGCGCCCGACAGCGGGCCGGTGATGGAGCGGGTGATCACCAGCGCGCACAGGATGCCCACGCCCACGGCCACCGCCGCCAGCACCACCATCCACATGGTCAGGGAGCGGTCGGCCTTGATCGATTCTTCCTTGAACTGGCGCACCGCTGCCTGCTGCAGGTCCACCAGCTTGTTCAGGGCCGCCAGCGTCTGCTGGTTCAGCGGGTCGATGCGGCCGGCAATCACCTTCGCCGCGCCTTCGGCATTGAAGGCCATGATCTGGCCCATCGCTTCCTTGAAGGCGGCATCCACGTCGGTCTGCAGGGCGGTGATGTCGTTCACCACCTTCTTCTCGGCGTCGTTCAGGCCAAGGCCCTGCAGCTTGCCGCGCGAGGCATCGTAGCGGGCGCGGTTGGCCTTGACCTTTTCTTCCTCTTTCTGCATCAGGCTGACGTCCGACTGCAGGCCGATATTGCGCATGGCGATGCCGGTTTCCAGCATGGCGCCCTTCATGGCCTGGGCCTGGGCTTCCTTGGCGCTGGCCAGGTCCAGGCCGGTCATCAGGGCCGACTTGTTACGGTAGTTGAGCACATTGGTCAACAGCACCGTGCCGACCAGGATCAGTAAAATCACGCCGAACCCGAAGCCCAGCCTCGTGCCTATCTTGTAATCGCGCACGTTCATTTGCGTATCTCCCTTGTTTCCGATGTATGTATTTTTTTGCCGGGGCGCTGCGGCCAGCGTCCCGGGTGCGGATCATGCCGCGAGCTTTTCGCTCAAGCCCATTTCCGGGCTGGACATCAGGCGGCCAATGTCCACCAGGATCAGCATGCGCTCATCGATGGTGCCGAGGCCGATCATGTATTCCGAGCTGAAGGCCGTGCCCATGTCGGGCGCCGGCTTGATCTGGTCCTCCGTCAGCGACGTCACATCCGACACCGAATCGACCACCATGCCGACCACGCGGCCATTGATGTTGAGGATGATGACCACGGTGAACTGGTCGTACACCGGTTCGCCCAGCTTGAACTTGATGCGCATGTCCACCACCGGGATGATGATGCCGCGCAGGTTGATCACGCCCTTGATGAATTC
>CBHWEO010000458.1:0-2069 GCA_966112955.1 uncultured Duganella sp.
TGGCCGGATGCCAGCTTGCCGATCTCGATGCGCACATGGGCCGCCGCGTTCATCGCGTCGTCCTGGTCCAGGATGGCACAGGCGCCGTGCAGCTGGTGCAGCACTTTATCCAGGTCGCCCAGCGAAGCGCGCTGGGCCGGGTCGGTGTAATACTCGTCCAGCACCTTTTCCACCTGGCGCAGGCCGGTCTTCATTTCCAGCGCCAGCGCCACCACGGTATCTTCCTCGTGCAGCTGGCGCGCCAGGCTGCCCTGCCACTGCGCCGGCTCCGGCGCCGCGGCGCCGCCCTGCAAGGCCTGCAGGCGCGCGGCAATGGTGTCGGCATGGGCGTTGAAATCGTCCGGCAGGTGGCGGATCTGCGCCAGGCCATGTTCGGCGAACAGCAGCGCGGTCGCCATCTCCAGGCCCAGCGCCTCGCTGCGGCCAGCGCCGGATGCGTGGCGCGCCGCTTCGGCCAGCTGGCGCATCAGCGCGGCCAGGGCGCCCAGTCCCAGCTTGTCGCTGGCGTCGGCCACGCCGGCCAGCGACTGGCCGAATTCCTGGTCCAGTTCCGGGTTGCTCTCGTTCTGTTCCAGGCGCTGCCAGGCCGAACGCGCGTGGGCGATGCCTTCGCGCGCGGCGGCCAGCGCGTGGTCGTCGATGCGGCCATAGCGGCGCGTCTCGAAATCGTGCGGCACCATGCCATCCAGCGCATAGCCGGCGCGCAGCTGGCGTGCCAGCGGCGGCAGGGTTTCCGGATCGGCCGCCGCGATGAAGAACAGCGCCTCGCGCAGCACGTTGTCCGGCAGTTCAGCGGAACCGGCCGACAGGCGGCGCAGTTGCAGGTTGATCAGGCCAAACAGCTGCTTGACGTAGCGGTTGCTTTCCAGCTGGCCGCCCACCACCAGCTCCGAAAACGCCTGCATGGCGCGCCAGAACACGCGCGGCTTCAGCTCGCGCTGCTGGTCTGCCACGTCGGTGATGGCTGCCTGCAGGGCGGCCGCGTGGATCGCCTGCGTGCCCGCGTCACCGGCCTTCAGGTAGGGCAGCAGCGCGCGCTCGAAACGCTGGCGCAGCGCCTTGTAGTCAGGGGGGCCGGCCGGCGTGCCGGCGGCCGGCAAGGCTGCCGGCAGTTCCGGCACGTGCGACACGTCCGGGAAGAACAGGTCGGCCGGGTGCACCCGGTCGATGCCCAGCAAGTCCTGGATGTCGCGGAAGAAGGGGAACAGGCGCACCGGCTGGAACGGCGCACCGGCCAGCAGCTCCTCCAGGAATTCCACCAGCGCCTGGTACATATTGGCCAGCAGCTGCGCGTGGTCCGGCGTGCACTTCAACGTGCCGTCACGCATCCGGTCCAGCACCACTTCCGCCAGTTGCGTGAGCAGCGCCACGCCGTCCACGTCCACCATCTGCAGGGCGCCATGCGCCTGGTGCAGGTGGGACTTGGCGTGCATCAGCGCCGTGGTCTGATCTTCCGGATCGCGCCCGCCGGCTTCGAACAGCGCAGTGCGGGAACGGGCCAGCGCTTCGCGGATTTCACCCATGACCCAGGACAGCGGCCCGGTGTCGTACTGCGGCAAAGCGGTGAACGAAAGATCAGTTTTGCTCATAGATTCAAAAAATTAGGCACTAACACGGAATCGCGACACGGAGTTCTTCAGCTCCTGCGCCAGCACGGCCAGCTTGCGCACCGAGGTGGCGGTTTGCTGGGTACCTTCCTGGGTTTGCTGCGTCACCTGCAGGATGTGCTGCATATTGTGCGCGACTCCGTTGGCGGATGTCGCCTGCATGCCGGTTGCATACGAGATGCCCTGGATCAGCTCCGCCAGGCGGTCCGACACCTGCGAGATGTCCTGCAGCGCGGTACCGGCCGCGTCGGACAGCTTGGCACCTTCGACCACACCCTGGGTCGATTTTTCCATTGCCGCCACCGCGTCGTGGGTGTCGGTCTGAATGGTCTTCACCAGCGCGCCGATCTGCTTGGCCGCTTCGGCGGAACGTTCCGCCCGGCGCTGCACCACTTACGCCACGACCGAGAAGCCGCGGCCCGCCGCGCCGGCCGATGCCGCCTGGATCGCCGCAGTCAGCGC
>CBHWEO010000459.1:0-2062 GCA_966112955.1 uncultured Duganella sp.
GTGGTCAATGGCTTGCTGCGGCATGACCTCGGCGCCCCGTTCGTGGTGGGCGCCGTGAGCTTCCTGGTCGCCACGCTGGCGATGGCGGCGGCGCTGCTGTTCTCCGCCACGGTCCTGCGCGCGCCCGCGCCCACGCTGCAAGGCTTGCCGGCCATGCCGTGGTGGGGCTGGCTGGGCGGCTTCGCCGGCGCCACCTATGTCACCACCGTGTTCACCGCCATTCCCGTCATTGGCGCATCGGCGGCGGTCGGCCTGACGGTGGCCGGCCAGCAGCTGGCCTCCGTCTTCGTCGACCGGCACGGCTGGTTCCGGCTGCCCAAACGCGAAGTCTCGCCCCTGCGGCTGGGCGGCGTGGCCTTGCTGCTCCTTGGCGTGGCCGCCATCAAACTGCTGTAGCCCGCACCTCGTGATCGCGCCAGATGTTGTCGCGAAACGGCCAAGGCGCGTTCGCGGGGCTTGAAGCGGCGGCTGGCGGCGCGGATATGCGCAACAGCCGACCATGAAAGGAGCCCCGGATGGACAACCACAACGACCTCGCCGCCATCAACCGCAAGATCCTGGCCGATGGCGAATCGCTGCCGCTGGTGCAGTTGAAGGATGGCAGCAAAGTGCAGACGGGGACCGTCGCTACCATGCTGCGCAATATCGCCTTGTACAACGCCGGCGAGCGCGGCGACATCGAGCGGCAGCTGGAAGCCGCCATCCCGACGGTCGCCAAGGTCGGCCTGTTCGAACTGTTTCCGCCCGGGGAATGGATGGCCGGCGACAATCCCGGCCGCCGCCTGGTGGGCCGGCTGGCCGCGCGCTACCTTGCGCGGCAGCCCGCCGGCGCCTGAAGCTTACTGCACGCCCGCCGCCGGACCGCTGATGCGCACCGGCGCGTGATAGCCATCCGGCTTGTCGCCCAGCGGCGCCGCGCCTGACAGCATGGTCTGCATGCCCGGCGTGAAGAAAGTGTAGGGATAGCCGGGCGGCGCGGCGCTGATGGCATCCAGGCGCTCGCGCAAGGCCGGCGGCAATGCGAAGTCCAGCGCGCCCAGGTTGTCCTGCAATTGCGCCAGCTTGGTGGCGCCTACCAGTACGGTCGCCACGCCCGGCCGGTTGGCCACCCAGTTGACCGCCACCTGCGCCATGCTGCGGCCCACTTCCCGCGCCACCTGCTCCAGTTCCGCCACGATGGCGAAATTGCGCTCGTTGAACTTGGCGAAGGCCGGATTGTTGGAACCGCTCATGGTCTGCAAACGCCCTTCGCCGAACTGGCCGCCGGCACTGGGCTTGTATTTACCCGACAGCAGGCCGCTGGCCAGCGGGCTCCACACCATGACGCCCATGCCATAACGGGTGCCGAGCGGGATGTATTCGTTTTCGATGGCGCGTTCGGCCAGCGAATACTCCAGCTGCAAGGCCGCCAGCGGCTCGCAGCCGCGCAGCTCGGCCAGGGTTTGCATGCGGCTGGCGTACCAGGCCGGCACGTTGGACAGCCCGATGTGGCGCACCTTGCCGGCGCGCACCGCATCGTCGAGGGTGCGCAGCACTTCCTCCGGCTGGGTCACCATATCCCAGGCGTGCACCAGGTAGAGGTCGATGTAATCGGTGCCCAGCCGCTGCAGCGAGCCTTCCAGCGCACGCTGCAAATGCTTGCGGCCGTTGCCGCCGGCGTTGGGATTGGACGGGTCGGCGCTGTAGGACGCCTTGGTGGCGACCACCAGCTTGTCGCGCAAGCCGCTGTCGCGCACGAATTCGCCGACCCAGCGTTCCGATTCGCCATTGGTATACAGGTCGGCCGTATCGACCAGGTTGCCGCCGGCTTCGGTGTACGCCATGAACAGCGCGCGGGCGCTGTCCTTGTCCGCGCCCCAGCCCCAATCGGTGCCGAAGGTCATGGTGCCAAGCGCCAAGCGCGACACGCGCAAGCCGGAATTGCCGAGGGTGTAGTACTGGTTGAGAGACATGCTTTCTCCATGGTAGTGGTTGATGGAAATGCAACATAACACTACCATGGAAAGATGAAAGTCGGGGTCAGCTCTGGCAATCGGACATTTTGCGCTGCGCGCAGCGCAAA
>CBHWEO010000460.1:0-2054 GCA_966112955.1 uncultured Duganella sp.
AACCCTCGACCTCAACCTTGGCAAGGTTGCGCTCTACCAACTGAGCTACTCCCGCATTTCAGAGGAACCGCATTATCGCAGAAACATTCTCATATTTCCAGCGAATATTGCCACCCTGTTGCCGATGACTTGTTGGAGCGGGAGAAGGGTCTCGAACCCTCGACCTCAACCTTGGCAAGGTTGCGCTCTACCAACTGAGCTACTCCCGCTTCGCATTACTGCGTGGTCATCAACAGCAGGCCAGCATTATAGATGATCCATGCTTCCTGTCAAGGGCAACATTGCCATTTAACTCAAGTTGCCGGAACGTTCCTTGATCAACGGCCAAGCCTTGCGCAGGTAATAGAACATCGACCAGACCGTCAGCACGCTGGCCACCCACAGCAGCTTATGGCCCAGGGCGCGGGTGTCGATGGCGCCGAACAGCACGTCCTGGTACAGCAGCAGCGGAATGGCCGTCATCTGGGCGGCCGTCTTGATCTTGCCGATCGAATGCACGGCGACCGACTTGGAGGCGCCAATCTGCGCCATCCATTCGCGCAGGGCCGAAATCGTGATTTCGCGGCCGATGATGACCAGGGCCAGGATCGGGTGCCAGGGGTCCAGCCGCAGGTTGACGATCACCAGCAGGGCCGCTGCCACCATCAGCTTGTCGGCCACGGGGTCGAGGAAGGCGCCGAAAGCCGACGTCTGGTTCCAGCGCCGGGCCAGGAAGCCGTCGAACCAGTCGGTGACGGCGGCGACGATGAAGATCACCGTGGCGGCCACATTGTGTTCGTGGGTGGTGAGCCAGGTTTCCGGCAGGTAGAACACGCCTACGACCAGGGGAATCAGCGCTACGCGCAACCAGGTCAGCAGGATCGGGATGTTGAAGGGCATATGCGGTTGTATAGGAATTGTAATGACGCGCCGCTAGTGTATAACGGCGGCGGGGGCAATGCCAGTTTGGCTTGCAAACCGCTGGAAACCGGAAAACCGGGGTACGACCCGAAGGGTCGGACCCCTCAGTGGAGCTGCCGGTAGATTTCCTCGGCCAGGGTATCCGAAATCCCTTCGACCGACTTCAAATCCTCGACACTGGCGTTCATCACGCCTTTCAGCCCGCCGAAGCGCGCCAGCAGCTTCTGGCGCCGCTTGGCGCCGATGCCCTCGATCTCCTCCAGCCGCGAGGTCTGCCGCGCCTTGGCGCGCTTGGCGCGCATGCCGGTGATGGCAAAGCGGTGCGCCTCATCGCGGATCATGGCGACCAGCATCAACGCCGCCGATTCCTTGCCCAATTCCTGCGGCTCGCGGCCATCGACGAAGACCAGCGTCTCCAGGCCGACCCGCCTGCCCTCGCCTTTCGCCACGCCGACGATCAAGCTGATGTCCAGCCCCAGTTCAACAAACACCTGGCGCGCCATTTCGACCTGCCCCTTGCCGCCGTCGATCAGCACCACGTCCGGCATCACGCCATCGCCACCGGCCACTTTTTCGTAGCGGCGCGTCAGCACCTGCCGCATCGCCGCGTAATCGTCGCCCGGCGTGATGTCGTTGATGTTGTAGCGGCGGTATTCGCCGTTCTGCATCTGGTGATGGTGGAACACCACGCAGGAAGCCTGCGTCGCCTCGCCCGCCGTGTGCGAAATGTCAAAGCATTCCACGCGCAGGGTATCGAGGTCTTCGTTCTCCAGGCCGAGCACTTCGGCCAGCGCCCGGGTGCGGGCCTGCTGAGAGCCTTGCTCGGACAGCAGCCGTGCCAGCGAAATCTCGGCGCCCTTCTGCGCCAGCTCCAGCCACTGGCGGCGCTGGCCCTGCGGCTGGAACAGCAGGTGGATGCGGTGCCCGCACTGCTCCTGCAGCGCCAGCACCAGCTCCGGCTGGTCGAACTCGATGTTCAGGATCAGCGTGCCGGGAATCGACTTTTCCGTGTAATGCTGCACCAGGAAGGCCGCCAGCACTTCCTGCTCGATGGGGCGCTCGGCCACCACTTCGGCATCCATCACGTGCGTCGGGAAATAGGCGCGGTCGCCCAGGTGGCGGCCGCCGCGCACCATGGCCAGGTTGACGCAGGC
>CBHWEO010000461.1:0-1912 GCA_966112955.1 uncultured Duganella sp.
CCAGCGGATGGCCCCGCGGCACGATGACGCTGTGGCTCCACCGGTAGCACGGCAGGTTCACCAGCCCCGGGTAGTCCGCCACGGCTTCGGTCGCCACGCCGATGTCGGCTTCGCCTTCGAGCAGCATCTCCGAGACCTGCCGGGGCGACCCCTGGTGCAGATGCAGCACCACCTCGGGATAGCGCTGGCGAAACTCCTTGATGACGGGCGGCAGCGCATAGCGCGCCTGCGAGTGCGTGGCCGCGATCGACAGCACGCCCGTGCGGCTGTCCGCGTATTCCGCGCCCGCGTGGCGGATGTTGTCGGCGGCTTGCAGTATCTGCTCCACCAGCGGCAGGATCAATTCGCCGGGCGGTGTCAGTCCAATCAGACGCTTGCCCGAACGCACGAAGATGTCGACGCCCACCTCTTCTTCCAATTCGCGGATCTGCCGGCTGACACCGGGCTGTGAGGTGTGCAGGCTTTCAGAGACGTCGGTCAGATTGAAGTCGCGGCGCACGGCTTCGCGCACGGACCGCAATTGCTGGAAGTTCATCGTGCGCGCCTCAGTCCAGGATGGCCAACTGGTTGCCGGACGGATCCTTCACGTACATGACGCGCGGCAGCGCATCCGGCAGCGAACACACGGGATGATGGCCCGCCAGGCGCAGGCGCGACAGGATGTCGTCGTAGGCGCTGGCCTTGATCCCCAGGTAGTCGGGCTTGACCGCGCGGCTCACTTCATCCACCGGAGACAGCGACAACGTGGCGTCGCCCAGCACGAAGCGCAGCCGGTCGCCGTCGCCTGGCACCTCTTCCAACCCGATGATCCGGCGGTAGAAATCGCGGACGGCTTGATGCCGGTGCGACAAGAATGAAAGCTGTACCGATTCGATCGAAAGTCGCGTTGACATGCCCTGCCGCCTGCTATGGAACAGGGCTGATTCTAGGCCCCGCAAGTACAACCAGACAAAGAGGTTGTAATTGCTTGGACATTGCCAGAAGCCTTAAAGACGCAGGCTTATTTGCATATGTCCCCGTTCCTCGCGCAGCGGGAGATCAGCTCGGCTTCTCGTCCTCGCCGGCGTAGCCGTCGACGTACGGGCGGCCAGAGCAACGCACCATTGCCACGCAGGCCGGGCTGCCGGTCTTGGCGGTGCAGGTGGCGCGCGATTCATCCCGCGCCGTCTTCGGATCGGGATTGAGCACGGTGAAGCGGGTGCCGCGCCCCTCGGCGCCCTTGGGCCATGCCATGCCCACGCAGCTATCGGTGTAGGTCAGCACCTTGCGGCAGCCCTTGCAGTCTTCCCAACTCAGCAGCTTGGACAGCGCATCGTTCTCGTTGGGGTATCCGTCGGCATAGACGAGTCCGCCATCCTCGCCTTCGGCAATGGCGCCCCAGTATCCCCGCTGGTCCAGCTTGGCCGACAGGCGCTCCAGATCGGCGGGCGTGGCCTTCACGGGCGCCTGCATGTCGGCGGTGCTGTAACCCGGACCCACGCACACCGGCATGGTGGTCAGTTGGCATTTGCCGTCGGGGCTGGCGGCCGTGCAGCGCCGGATGGCCTTCTTGGCGGCCATTTCGGGCGACACGCTGTTGCCCGGGTACAGATTCTGAACGGAGTTGCGCGCGTACACGATGCAGCTGTCGGAGAACCAGCTCAACACCTTGCACCCGTTGCCGCCGGCCTTGCGGCACTTGGCCAGCGCAGCAGCTTCGGCCGCCTTGCCATCGGTTTCGGGCAGCACCCAGAAAATCCGGGAATGCTTGCCATCGGTGGCGATGCCGCCGTAGAGCTTTTCGGCGGCATGCGCCGTGGGAAAAGCCAGCCCCGCCACTAGGGCCAAGGCGGCAAATGCGGCGCGGATCAGGAATTGAAAGCGAGCGGGCATGATCGTCGTGAAATCCAGTGGATTGGGCGGGGACGATGTT
>CBHWEO010000462.1:0-1871 GCA_966112955.1 uncultured Duganella sp.
GCGTCGTCGAACACGATGAAGGGCGCGTTGCCGCCCAATTCGAGCGACAGCTTCTTGATGGTGGGCGCGCACTGTTCCATCAGCAGGCGGCCCACCGCGGTGGAGCCGGTGAAGCTCAGTTTGCGCACGATCGGGTTGGACGTCATCTCGCCGCCGATCTCGCGCGAGGCGCCGGTGATCACGCTGAATATGCCGGCCGGCACGCCGGCGCGTTCGGCCAGCACGGCCAAGGCCAGCGCGGAGAAGGGCGTGAGTTCGGCCGGCTTGACCACCATCGGGCAGCCCGCCGCCAGCGCGGGGCCGGCCTTGCGCGTGATCATCGCGGCGGGGAAGTTCCATGGCGTGATGGCCGCGCTGACGCCGATCGGTTCGCGCGTGACGACGATGCGCTTGTCAGGCCAGGGCGACGCCAGCGTTTCGCCGGCGATGCGCTTGGCTTCCTCGCCGAACCATTCGATGAAGGACGCCGCGTAAGCGATTTCGCCTTTGGATTCGGCCAGCGGCTTGCCTTGTTCGGCCGTCATCAGCGCGGCCAGGTCGTCGGCATTGGCGAGGATCAGGTCACTCCAGGTGCGCAGGATGGCGGCGCGCGCCTTGGCGGGTTTCCTGCGCCATGCGGGCCATGCGGCCTGCGCGGCGTCGATCGCGCGGCGCGTTTCGATGGCGCCCATTTTCGGCACGGTGCCCAGCGTTTCGCCGGTGGCCGGATTGGTGACGTTGATCGTTGCGCCCCCATCGGCATCGCACCATTGGCCAGCGATAAAGCACTGTTGGCGCAGCAGGCCGGGATCTTTCAGGGTCAGCATGGTTCACCTCCGAACTAAAGAATCCAGTATAGCGGCTATCAAGCCACACGGTTGCCACATTCGCAAATTGGGAATAAGATCAAACTGCACACTGATAGTTACCGAAGAACTAAAATGCGCCGCCCCATCGTACTGGTCCCCGCCTGCAGCCAGAAAATCGGCTCCCATCCCAGCTACGCCGCACAAAACAAATACGTTGATGCGGTGGCTGTGGGAGCGCGCTGCCAGCCGGTGTTGGTGCCTCCGCTGGGCGACAACACCGATATCGAAAGCCTGCTAGGCATCGCCAACGGCATCATGCTGACCGGCGCCGCCTCCAACCTGCAGGCGCGCCTGTATGGACAGGACACGCTCGATCCATCGCTGCCGCAGGATCCGGCGCGCGATGCCACCACGCTGCCGTTGATCCGCGCCGCGCTGCAGCGCGGCATCCCGCTGCTGGCGATCTGCCGCGGCTTCCAGGAAGTGAATGTGGCGCTGGGCGGCACGCTGCACCAGGCCGTGCATGCGGTGCCTGGCTATTTCGACCATCGCGAAGACAAGGCCCAGGCGCTGGAACAGCAATACGCCGCCGCCCACCGCGTCACGCTGGAAGCGGGCGGCCTGCTGGCCCATATCCTCGATGGTGCTAGCGAAATACAAGTTAACTCCCTGCACGGGCAGGGCATCGACCGCCTGGCCCCGGGCCTGCAGGTCGAAGCGCGCTCCGACGACGGCCTGGTGGAAGCCTATTCCATCGCGGCCGCGCCGGCCTTTGCGCTGGCCGTGCAGTGGCATCCGGAATGGCGCATCGAAGAGAACCGCGACTCCATGCGCATGTTCAGCGCATTCGGCCTCGCTTGCCGCGTACACAGGGACCGTATTCCTTAGGTGGCTTTCCTTCAGTAGTGCTGTTTTTCAAACTACCTGAGAGGAAGCTATGGCAATCCGCGAAAATTTCAGTTATACCGACATGGACGTGTGGCTCAATGAAAAGCGAGTCACCGAGATCGAATGCTTGGTCCCTGACCTGACCGGCGTCGCACGCGGGAAGATTCTCCCGCGCGGCAAATTCACCCAGGAGCG
>CBHWEO010000463.1:0-1859 GCA_966112955.1 uncultured Duganella sp.
CTTGGCCAGCCCCAGCTCGTCCAGCACATCGTTGAACGTGATCTCGTGGCGACCGTGCCCGAACAGGTCCAGCACGCCCTCCACGCCTTCAAGAATGCTCACTCCGCGTCTCCGCCTGGGTTGGTTTCTTGGGTTCCGTTTTTCGGAACCAAGGTTCCGTAATTCGGTTGGAAAATCATAGGGCTATGGGTGGCGGAACACAAGGGGAAATTTCCCTGGCCCGATATGGGCAAAAAAATGGGCAATAAATGGGCAAAAAAAATGGCCCCGAACCGGGGCCATTCCATGCATTGCAGAACCGCGTGCTCAATGCGCCGCCATCGCGTCCGCCGAGCCGCCACCGCCCTTGGCCGGCCGCGTCAGCCAGACAAAGCCGATCAGCACGAAGAACAGCACGCCCGAGATCCAGAAGATGTCGTTGGCGCCGAGCATGGCTGCCTGCTGGCTGATGTTGCGCTCGATCACGCCGACCGCCTGCGCCTGGCTCATGCCCATCTGCATCAGGTGGTTGAGCTGGTCGTGGTAGACCGGGTTGTACGGGTTGACCTGCTCGACCAGTTGCGCATGGTGCAGCGCCGAGCGGTTCTCCCAGACCGTGGTCGAGACCGATGCGCCGATGCCGCCGAAGGTGATCCGCACGAAGTTCGACAGGCCCGAGGCGGCCGGGATCTTCTCCGGCGGCTGGCCCGACAGGATGATCGAGGTCAGCGGGATGAAGAACATCGCCATGGCCGCGCCCTGGATCAGCGTGGGCACCATCAGGGTCCAGGTATCGACCTGCGTGGTGAAGCCCGCGCGCATCAGGCTGACGATGCCGAAGGTGATGAAGGCCGCGGTGGCGACCCAACGCGCATCCATCTTCGGCAGATTGCGCCCGATCACCGGCGACAGCAGGATCGCGAAGATGCCGACCGGCGCCATCACGATGCCCGCGTCGGTCGCGGTATAGCCGACGATGGTCTGCAGCCACAGCGGCAGGATCACCAGGTTGCCGAAGAACAGCCCGTACGCGACCGAGATCGCGACCACGCCCGAACTGAAGTTGCGGCCCTTGAACAGGCTGATGTCGACAATGGGATGCTTCTCATAGCTTTCCCACGCCAGGAAGAACAGGAAGCCGACGATCGCCACCAGCGTCAGCACCACGATCTCGGTCGAATGGAACCAGTCCAGCTCCTTGCCCTTGTCCAGCATCAGCTGCATCGAGCCGACCCAGATCACCAGCAGCGCCAGGCCGATGCGGTCGATCGGCAGCACCTTGGTGGGGGTCTCGCGGTCCTTGTAGATGGCCCAGGTGGCGTAGGCGGTGATGATGCCCACCGGCACGTTGATGTAGAAGATCCACGGCCAGGTCATGTTGTCGGAGATCCAGCCGCCCAGCAGCGGCCCCATGATCGGCGCCACCAGCGTGGTCATGCCCCATAGCGCCAGCGCCATGGTGCTCTTGGCTGGCGGATAGCTCGCCAGCAGCAGCGACTGCGACAGCGGGATCATCGGTCCGGCCACCGCCCCCTGCAACACGCGCGCGGCCAGCAGCGTCTCCAGGTTGGGCGCGACGCCGCACAGCCACGACGCCAGCACGAACAGCAGGATCGAGGTGATGAACAGCCGCACCGCGCCGAAGCGCGTGGTCAGCCAGCCGGTCAGCGGCACCGAGATCGCATTGGCGACCGCGAACGAGGTGATGACCCAGGTGCCCTGGTTGGGGGCCACGCCCAGGTCGCCGGAGATCGCCGGGATCGACACGTTGGCGATCGACGAGTCCAGCACGTTCATGAACGTCGCCAGCGACAGCGCGATGGTGCCGAGCACCAGCTTCCCGCCGGTCAGCGGCGGCGGCTGCTGCGGCAGGGCCCGCG
>CBHWEO010000464.1:0-1850 GCA_966112955.1 uncultured Duganella sp.
ATCGCCGTCTTCATAGGTATACTCGGACTGGCATTTTGGACAGGCTGGGAAATTGGACATTGGTACTGATATGCAGGAATTGGAAAACCCGATCTGGGCTGCGCTGAACTCAGCGCAACAGCATTTTAGCATTCCGGCAGGCGCGGCCCGCCGTTACCCGGCCGACGTGGCGCCTTTCTGCGCCGTGGCGGAAGAGGGCGTGCCGCTGTCGGCGCAAGACCTGGCCGGCATCGCAAACGGCAGCTACTACTTCCTCGGCCCGATGCCGGCACTGCCTGCCGGCTGGTCGCTGCAGCCGCTGTCGGGCGTGCTGCAGATGGTGTACGAGGGCGGCCCGCTGCCGGCGCCGGGCGCCGAAGCACAGGCCGCGATCCGCGTGTTGGCGTCCCACGATCCGGCGATGGTGGAACTGACCAATATCGCCTTCCCCGGCTATTTCCGCCCGCGCACCGGCGAGATGGGCAGGTATGCCGGCATCCACGACGACGGCGGCCGGCTGGTGGCGTTGAGCGGGGAACGCATGGACCTGGGGCATCTGCGCGAGGTGAGCGCCGTGTGCACGCACCCCGAATTCACGGGGCGCGGCTACGCGCGCAAACTGGTGGAATTCATCATGTACGGCATGCAGCAGCAAGGCGTGCGCCCCATGCTGCACGTGGGCGCGGCCAACGCCCGTGCCCAGGCGCTGTACCGCGCGATGGGATTTGCGGCAACCCGCGAGCTGCCGCACGCGCGGCTTATTTGCCCGGACTGATGGCGCCCAGGCCGGTGGCCGACTTGTTGACGTGCTTCGGGTTGCCGTAATAGGTGAAGTTGCCCATGCCCTGCACGACCATGTTCAGGGTGTCGCTGGCGTAGACGCTGACGTCGCCCATGCCGTTGAAGTTGACGTCGGCGCGTTCGGCGTGCAGGTCCTTGGTATTGATGCCGCCAACGCCCTGGCCCTTCATGCGCAGCAGCTTGACGTTGCCGCTGGCGTACAGCGCGCCGGCGCCTTCGAAGCTGATGTCGATGCGTTCGCCGTTGATGTTGGTGACGCGCGATTCGCCCGCGCCCAGCACGCGGAAACTGGTCAGGGCCGGCACGGTGATGGTGATCTTGTCGCCATCCTTCATGTCGACCGAGCCTTTCTGGTCTTTTTCATAGATGACGCGCAGTACGCCGCCTTCGACCACCGTGCTGACCTTGCCGATGTATTCGGGACGGCCGCTGAGCTTGACGGTTTGCGGCTTGCCCACGTCGACATAGACGTTGACCGGGCCTTTGATATTGATGCCGTAGAAAGCGTCGACATTGCGCACCTGGTCGGCGGCCAGGGCGAGGGTGGGGAAGAGCAGTGCTGCCAGAAGCGTCAAACGGAACATACGTTCTCCTCATATCAGAGCGCATGATTATGAACTATTCGTGGCTTTTTTGCTAAGCGGGCCCGGATTTCTCCGGGCCCGTTCGGGAGGCGCGCTTAGCCCGTGTTGCGCAGGCCGGCGGCGACGCCGTTGATGGAGAGGTGGATGCCGCGGTTGACGCGCGGATCGAGCCTGTCTTCCTCGTTGCCCAGCGCGCGGCGGCGCTTGATCAGCTCCACCTGCAGGTGGTTCAGCGGATCGAGGTAAGGGAAGCGGTTGGTGATCGAGCGCGCCAGCAGCGGGTTGCCAGCCAGGCGGTCGCCGGTGCCGGTGATCGCTTCCAGGCAGTCGAGGGTCTGGTGGTACTCCTCGGTGATGCGCTTGAAGATGCGTTCACGCAGTTCCTTGTCCGTCACCAGCTCGGCGTAGCGCGAGGCGATCGCCAGGTCGGTCTTGGCCAGCACCATGTCCATGTTCGACAGCAGGGTGGCGAAGAACGGCCAGTGC
>CBHWEO010000465.1:0-1844 GCA_966112955.1 uncultured Duganella sp.
GAGGTGCGCCAGCCCTGGCCGCGCAGCACCAGGCCCGTGCCGGCCGGCGTGAGCGGCACGTCGTGCACGATGGCCGCGCGCTTGGGCGTGCTGCCGCCGGCGCCGCCGCCGTTGCCCGCGAGCTCGTTGCCGGCCTCGTCCAGCACGGAAATGGCATGGCGCCGCGTCACTTCGGCCGGCACCAGCAGCCGCTCCAGCGCCTGCACGGAGTACTCGGCCACCAGGGCGCCGACGAAGCCGTTGCGGTCGATGAGCGGCACGTAGACCTGGAACACCGGCACGGCGGCAGTGTTCTGGAAGGCGCGCGAGTACACCGGCGCCTGCAGGTCGCGCGCGGTGCTGAAGGCCCGCTCGGGCTCGCTGCGGCGGCCTTCCATGGGCAGCGACGGGTCGTCGCCGTTGTTGCGCACCGCACGCTCCAGCCCCGGTGCCTGCCACTGGCCCAGCAACTGGCGCCTGGGTGTCAGCCACAGCAATTGCGTCAATTCCGGCCGCTCGGCGGCAAAACTGCGCGCCTGGCCCTCGAAGCCGCGGCTGTCCACCGTGCGCGTGGCCAGCTCGCGCGCAAGGCGCAACAGTTGCTCCTGGCTGTCGATCAGGCGCAGCTGGATCTGCTGCTGGGCGATCTCGGTGTCGCGCTTGAGCGAGTCGGTCTCGCGCTCTATCTCTTCGTTCCGGAGATACCAAAAGGCCGAAATGATTGCCGCCAAAAACAGCAATACCGACACCAGCGGACCTACCGTCACGAAGCGGTCTTGCCGCGCGGGCGACTGGCTTCGCCACCAATGGCCGAACAGGCGCCGGCGCACGGCCGGCGCGGGTCGCAGGGGAGAGGGCGGGGCAGACATCCACCGAATTATCAAGGCCCCAGGGAGGGGACAGGCGCGACAGGTCATGCCGCAGCGCAGCAACTTATCGCATTATGAAAATGCAACGCACTATTTGAAAAATGCAGTGCTTGTGCGACACTGCGCCACCCTTTAGCCAGACACCCCCAAGAGGAGACCTCCCATGTCGGCATTGCCTGAAAAGTTCAACGGTGCGGCGGCGGCCAACGACCAGGACCCGCAGGAAACGCGCGAGTGGCTGGACGCCCTGTCCGCCGTGATCGAAAGCGAAGGCCGGGAGCGCGGCCACTTCCTGCTGGAGCAGCTGCTGGAGCACGCGCGCCAGAACAGCATCGACATGCCGTTCTCCGCGACCACGGGCTACGTCAACACGATCGAGCCGCAGGAAGAAGAGCGCTGCCCGGGCAATCTCGAGATCGAGGAGCGTCTGCGCGCCTACATGCGCTGGAACGCCATGGCCATGGTGGTGCGCGCCAACCGCCACAACCCCGCCGACGGCGGCGACCTGGGCGGCCACATCTCCAGCTTCGCCTCGCTGGCGACCATGCTGGGTGCGGGCTTCAACCACTTCTGGCATGCCGCCACGCCCGAGCACGGCGGCGACCTGCTGTACATCCAGGGCCACTCGGCGCCCGGCATCTACGCCCGCGCCTACCTGGAAGGCCGCATCACCGAAGAGCAGCTGCTGAACTTCCGCCAGGAAGTGGACGGCAAGGGCCTGTCGAGCTACCCGCACCCCAAGCTGATGCCCTCGTTCTGGCAGTTCCCGACGGTGTCGATGGGCCTGGGCCCGCTGATGGCCATCTACCAGGCGCGCTTCCTGAAGTACCTGCACGCCCGCGGCATTGCCGACACCTCCAAGCGCAAGGTCTGGGTGTTCCTGGGCGACGGCGAGATGGACGAGCCCGAGAGCCTGGGCGCCATCGGCCTGGCCGCGCGCGAGAAGCTGGACAACCTGATCTTCGTCGTCAACTGCAACCTGCAGCGCCTGGACGG
>CBHWEO010000466.1:0-1821 GCA_966112955.1 uncultured Duganella sp.
CGCCAGGCCCTGTTCGACAACACGGCGCGTTCGCTGGCCGGGGTGGCGCTGCACATCCAGCAACGCCACATCGCGCACTGCACCATGGCCGACCAGGCCTACGGCGCCGGCGTGTCGGCCGCGCTCGACAAGCTGCGCCCGCTCTGGTAGCGGCCCGCCTGCCACAGCGCCCGGGGTCGCATGGGTGACACCTGGGCGGTTTGCGCGTACCATGGCCGGCATGGCGGCCCCCGATCAGATCAGCCATTGGCGCGAAACCATCTTTGCCCGCCTGTTGCAGGTGGTGCTGGTGCTCGGCCTGGCCACCGCCATCCCCAGCATCGTGCAATCGGTGCGCGAAGGGTTGTGGGGCGTGGTGGTGGTGGACGTGCTGGCGCTGTCCTGGCTGGCGGCCCTGTGGCGGCTGCGGCGCGTGCTGTCGTACCAGTCGCGCGCCCTGCAATTCCTGCTGATTGCGTTTGCCGTGGGCGTGGGCCTGATGCTGCAGGTTGGCCCGGTGGCGCATACCTATCTGCTGGCGGTGCCCTGCCTGGCGGCGCTGCTGATCGGGCTGAAACCGGCCGTCTGGCTGCTGCTGGCCGGCGCCGTGGCCATCGTGCTGACCGGCTTCGCGCCGCCGCCCGAACCGGCGGCCATGGCCCTTGCCGACAACGGCGTATTGCGCGGCGCCATTGTGGCGATCAACTACCTGTTCATCGCCGGCATCCTGACCTTCAGCTGCGGCGTGCTGCTGCGCCACCTGGCGCGTTCGCTGGCCGACGGCGAACAATTGGCCTTCTATGACCCGCTGACCGGCCTGCCCAACCGCCGCCTGCTGCTGGACCGGCTGGCCGCGCTGCTGGCAAGCTCCGAGCGCCAGCAAGTATTCAGCGCCGTGATGTTCGTCGACCTGGACCGCTTCAAGACCATCAACGACGCGCGCGGCCACGCCACCGGCGACCGCCTGCTGCGGCTGGCGGCGCAGCGGCTGGAAGACCTGGTGCGCAAGAGCGACACGGTGGCGCGCATCGGCGGCGACGAATTCGTGGTACTGCTGGCGCACCTGGCGCCCGACCTGGCGGCGGCCGGCAATGCGGCGCGCACGGTGGCCGACAAGATCCGCAGCGCACTGGCGCAGGAATTCGACATCGGCGGCCAGGGCTACGCCTGCTCCGCCAGCATCGGCGTCACCCTGCTGCCCACCTTCGGCAACAGCGCCGAGGACCTGCTGCGCGAAGCCGATACCGCGATGTACCGCGCCAAGGGGGCCGGCCGCAACGGCATCGCCTTCTTCGAAGCGGCCATGCAGGCCGAAGTCGAACGGCGCCTGACGCTGGAACGCGAACTGGCCTGGGCCATCGAGCAGGAAAGGCTGCACATGGTGTACCAGCCGCAGTTCGACTGCCAGGGCCGGTTGCACGGGGCCGAACTGCTGATGCGCTGGGAGCGCGACGACGGCAGCACGGTGTCGCCCGCCATCTTCATCCCGCTGGCCGAGGAAGCGGGGCTGATCGTGCCGCTTGGGATGTGGGCACTGCGGCAAGCCTGCCTGGCGCAGCAGCGCATGGCGGCCATCGGCCTGGCGCTGCCGCTGTCGGTCAACGTCAGCCCGCAGCAATTCCGCCAGGCCGATTTCGTGCAGCAGGTGCGCAATGTGCTGCAGGAGCACGGCGTGCAGCCGGAACTGCTGATCCTGGAAGTGACGGAAGGGCTGTTCGTGGAAAAGCTGGAGGAAACCGTGGCGCGCATGGCCCAGCTGTCGGCGCTGGGCGTGCGCTTTTCCATCGACGATTTCGGCACCGGCTATTCCAGCCTGGCCTACCTGAAGCGCATGCCGCTGTA
>CBHWEO010000467.1:0-1700 GCA_966112955.1 uncultured Duganella sp.
AGGCCTTCGGGCAAAGCCGCGTGGTGTGCAACGTGCACTGGCAGAGCGATGTCAATGCGGGCCGCACCATGGCGGCGGCCACGGTGGCGCGGCTGCATGCCGATCCTACCTTCCGCGCCGACCTGGAACGGGCACGCAGTGAAGTGGCTGCCGCACGCGCAGCCGGAGCGCGGCCATCGCGCGATTGCCAGGCGGAGACCGCGGCGCTGGCCCGCTGATGACGGGCCCTGGCCGGTGCGCTTACTTCACCGGAATCACCGTGCCGGCCGGCACCGGCACGGCGGTCACGCTGTTCTGCGGGCTGCCGCTGACAATGCGGTCCGAATACGTCAGGTAGACCAGCGTATTGCGCTTGCGGTCGACCGCGCGCACCACGTGCAGCGCCTTGAACAGGATCGACATGCGCTCGGAGAAGACATTGTCCTGCTGCTTGATCGGCCCTTTGAAGCCGATCGGGCCCACCTGCCGGCACGCGATCGAGGCCTCGGGCGGGTCTTCGGCCATGCCGAGCTGGCCCTTGATGCCGCCGGTGCGGGCGCGCGACACGTAGCAGGTAACGCCGTCCACCTGCGGATCGTCATAGGCTTCGATCACGACCTTGTCGGAGCCGGTCATGCGGAAATTGGTGCTGACGCTGCCGATCTCCTCGGCACTGGCCCCCGCGGCGGCGCTGGCGCAGACGCCTGCAAGCAGGAGGCGAACGACTTTGTGTTGAGACTTCATGGCTGTATCACGCATCGGTACTCAGTTCACCGACGACTTGATGTCGCCGTGGCGCTTTTCCATTTCCTGGCGCAGCGCGCGGCGCTGCTGCGCGGCGGCAAAGCGCTGGCGCTCGACCTCGTCGCGCGGCTCCAGTGGCGGCACCTCGGCGGGGGTGCCGTTGTCGTCCACCGCCACCATGGTGAAATAGCAGCTGTTGGTATGGCGCACCAGCTTGCTGCGGATGTTCTCGGTCACCACCTTGATGCCGATCTCCATCGAGCTGCGGCCGGTGTAGTTGACCGATGCCAGGAAGGTCACCAGCTCGCCCACATGGATTGGCTGGCGGAACACCACCTGGTCCACCGACAGCGTGACCACGTAGCGGCCGGCGTAGCGGCTGGCGCAGGCATACGCCACCATGTCCAGGTACTTGAGGATGGTGCCGCCGTGGACGTTGCCGGAAAAGTTGGCCATGTCCGGCGTCATCAGCACGGTCATGGAAAGCTGGTGGGACAGGTCATTCATGATGCGGGATACGAAGATTGCGGGGGCGGGATTGCCGGCTGCGGGCGCCGGCAGTTTAACCCGGATCGCCGCGCCGTTGATGGCGGGGATGGCGCGGCGTCGGCAACCGGTCTGCAGGCGCATCCGGCGCATCGGGCGCAAAAAAAGCGGCCTGCCAGGCCGCTTCTTTCGCTATGGACGCAAACTGCTTACTTTTTCTTGTTCACGGCGTCCTTGAAACCCTGGCCTGCCGAGAACTTGACCGTCTTGGCGGCCGGAATCTTGATGGTTTCGCCGGTGCGCGGATTGCGGCCGGTACGGGCAGCGCGCTTGCCGGCGCTGAAGCTGCCAAAACCCACCAGCGTTACAGAATCGCCTTTTGCCACTGCCTTCTTGATACTGTCCAGCGCTGCGTTGAGCGCACGCTCGGCGGCGGCATTGCTCAATTCTGCTTCCGCGGCGATGGCCGATACCAGTTCACCTTTATTCAT
>CBHWEO010000468.1:0-1670 GCA_966112955.1 uncultured Duganella sp.
CAAGGCACCACATTCACGGTCAGCCTGCCGCTGTACCGCCAGCAAACCATTGAACAAGCCGCCTGACGGCGCAAGGACCAGTTGTGAGCCAGAGTAAACCCAAGCTGTTGATCATTGAAGACGACCCCGGCCTGCAAAAGCAGCTGAAGTGGAGTTTCGACGACTATGAAGTGGTGGTGGCGGGCGACCGCGAGGCGGCGCTGGCCCAGCTGCGCCGGCACGAGCCGGCCGTCTGCACCATGGACCTCGGCCTGCCGCCCGACCCGGACGGCGCCACCGAAGGCCTGGCCACGCTGCAGCAGATCCTGGCGCTGGCGCCGGACACCAAAGTCATCGTCCTCACCGGCAACCAGGACCGCGCGCACGCCGTGCAAGCCATTGCCATGGGCGCCTACGACTTCCACCAGAAGCCGTGCGAGCCGGAACTGCTGTCGCTGGTGATCAAGCGCGCCTTCTTCCTGCACGGCCTGCAGCAGGAAAACCGCCGCATGCAGCAGGGCAGCGCCGACAGCCCGCTGGCCGGCATTATTTCGCGCGACCCCGGCATGCTGAAGGTGTGCCGCCAGGTCGAGAAAGTGGCCCCGAGCACCGCCACCACCATGGTCCTGGGCGAATCCGGCACCGGCAAGGAAG
Source organism: uncultured Duganella sp. (assembly GCA_966112955.1). GTDB lineage: Bacteria > Pseudomonadota > Gammaproteobacteria > Burkholderiales > Burkholderiaceae_D > Rugamonas. Next base: position 634 of record CBHWEO010000468.1, read on the forward strand.
TGATCGCGCGTGCCCTGCACCAGGGCAGCCCGCGCGCCAAGGAACGCTTCATGGCGATCAACTGCGCCGCGATTCCCGAAACCCTGCTCGAATCGGAGCTGTTCGGCTACGAAAAGGGCGCCTTCACCGGCGCCGTCAAACAGACCAAGGGCAAGGTGGAAGCGGCCAACGGCGGCACCTTCTTCCTCGACGAGGTGGGCGACCTGCCGATGCCGCTGCAAGCCAAGCTGCTGCGCTTCCTGCAGGAGCGCGTGATCGAGCGCGTCGGCGGCCACGAGGAGATCCCGGTCGACGTGCGCATCGTCTGCGCGACGCACCAGAACCTGAAAGAGCTGGTGAAAGCCGGCCGCTTCCGCGAAGACTTGTATTACCGCCTGTCGGAAATCGTACTGACCATCCCGCCGCTGCGCGAGCGCGAAGGCGACGCCGTGCTGCTGGCGCAGCACTTCAAGAACCGCTTCTGCGCCCAGGAAGGCCGCGGCAACCTGCATTTCAGCCCGGACGCGCTGGCCCAGATCGCCCACCACGACTGGCCGGGCAATGTGCGGGAAATGGAAAACTGCATCAAGCGCGCCATCATCATGGCCGACGGCCCGGCCATCACGGCCGACGACCTCGGCCTGTCCGGCGCGCCGGTGGAGGAAGAGCCGTTCAACCTGCGCCAGGTGCGCGACGAAGCCGAATACCGCGCCATCGTGCGCGCCCTGGCCCGCGTCGAAGGCAATATCGTCAAGGCTTCCGAACTGCTGGGCGTGTCGCGCCCGACCTTGTACGACCTGCTCGAGCGTCACGCCATCAAGGCATCGTCCTGATCCAGCGCTGCCAGGACAGCGCGCAGCGGATGCTGCTGCCCGGCCGCCAGCTGTTCGACCTGGTGCAGGCGTTCTTTCGCCACCGGCCAGGGAAAGGTGCCGCAGGCGGCGCGTCCATGGCAATGCACTTCCTGCATCAGCGCGTGCGCCTCGGCCGCTGACTTGGCGAACACTGTCTGCAACACGGTCACGACGAATTCCATGGGCGTGAAATCGTCATTGAGC
>CBHWEO010000469.1:0-1632 GCA_966112955.1 uncultured Duganella sp.
CTAACCCCTGGCCCGCCCCCCCGGGCCCCGCCACTTGGGTGTCTGACCCTGCGGGTCAGACAACGGTTCACCGGTTTCAACAATGAAGCCCTACAAAATCCCCGAATCCGTCCTGGTGGTGATCCACACCGCCGACCTGGAAGTGCTGCTGATCGAGCGCGCGGCCAATCCCGGCTACTGGCAATCCGTCACCGGCTCCAAAGACACGGTGGACGAACCGCTGCTCGCCACTGCCACCCGCGAACTGTTCGAGGAAACCGGCATCGTGGCAGACGGCAATGACATTGCCCTGCGCGACTGGGGCTTGCAGAACATCTACGAAATCTACCCTGTCTGGCGCCACCGTTACGCGCCCGGCGTCACGCACAACCTCGAGCATATTTTCAGCGTACAGGTGCCGCGCAACGTGCCCATCATGCTGAGTCCGCGCGAGCATACGGCGCACATCTGGTTGCCTTATCTCGAAGCGGCCGACCGCTGTTTCTCCCCCTCCAACGCCGAAGCCATCCTCCAGTTGCCCCAGCATATGTGACTTGCACATTGCACGCTAATCGTGCCGTGCGCGTGCAGCTATAATCGGACATCGACTGACACACTGGGGGCAGGGAACATGCCGGAGACTCAGGATATCCTTCTGGAGCAGTTGCAGGTCGGCTTGTACGTCCACCTCGACCTGAAATGGTTCGAGCATCCGTTCGCGTTCAGCCATTTCAAGATCAAGTCGCAGGAACAGATCCACCAGTTGCGCAGCCTGGGCCTGCGCAAGATACGCATTGACCCGGCGCTGAGCGACGTGCAGCCCGCCGCGCTGCCCGCCAACGCGCAAGAGCTGGCCGCTGCCGCTGCCGCTGCGCCTCCTCCTCCGCCCGCGCCCGAGTCGCCGGAACTGGCCGCCAAGCGCGCCATGATGGATCGCATGCGCCACCAGCGCGAGAATGCGGCGCGCATCGAACATGCCTTTGTCGATACGGCGCGTTCCATCAAGGACATGGAGAAGAACCTGTTCGCCCGTCCGGCTGAGAACCTGCAGAAGGCCAGCGAAATGATCGGCAAGATCGCGGACTCCATCCTCAGCGCGCCGGAACTGGCGATCCATGTGATGGGCGACCGCACCGGCGGCGAAGAAATCTACCTGCATTCGCTCAACGTCACCATGCTGTCGATGATGATCGCGCGCGACATCAAGCTGCCGCGCGAAGTGGCCGGGCCGATGGGCGTGGGCGCCATGTTCCATGACGTTGCGGTGCGCAATATTCCGGACCGCGTGCTGAGCAAGACCGAACCCTGGACCCATTCGGAACAGCACCTGTACGAAACCCACTGCGCGGCCGGGGCGGAAATGGGACAGCAGCTCAAGTTTCCCGCCGCAGCCGTGGCGATCGTGCGCGACCACCACGAAATGTTCGACGGCAGCGGCTATCCGCGCCAGCTGAAGGGCGAGGAAATCGGCGTGTTGGCGCGCATTGTCTGCATCGCCAATTATTACGACCGCCTGTGCAACCCGATCAACGGCACGCCGGGCCTGACGCCGCACGAAGCGCTGTCGCTGATGTTCGCCAAGCACCGCGGCAAGTTCGACCCCAAGCTGCTGCAGGTGTTCATCCGCTGCCTCGGCGTGTACCCGCCGGGCAC
>CBHWEO010000470.1:0-1539 GCA_966112955.1 uncultured Duganella sp.
GGGCCGGACGGGGCCTGCACTTCCACCACGTCGCCGGCGTATTTGCCGATCAGGGCGCGCGCGATTGGCGAGGTGACGGATACCTTGTTCATTTTCAGGTCGGCTTCGTCGGTGCCGACGATCTGGTAGCTGACCTTCTGGCCCGACTCCAGGTCTTCCAGGTCCACGGTGGAGGCGAACACCACGCGGCCTTCGGCATCCAGGGTGGTCGGATCCACGATCTGGGCCGAGCTCAGTTTGCCTTCCAGTTCCGCGATACGGCCTTCGACGAAAGCCTGGCGCTCCTTGGCGGCGTCGTATTCGGCGTTTTCGGACAGGTCGCCGTGCGAACGCGCTTCGGCGATGGCATCGATGACAATGCGGCGTTCCTTGGTCTTGAGCTGGTGCAGCTCTTCTTTCAGGAGTTCAGCGCCGTATTTAGTGAGTGGAACGGAATTCATATCTGTCTCTTGTTAAATTGCTAAAAAACACAGAGCCCGCGCCAAGCTGCAGCGCGGGCTCTGTGGTTATATTGTCAAGCGAACTACTTACTGGGGCTTAGTTTAAAGACTTATGCAGCCCTTGTAAATCGTACACACGCAATTCGTCCAGGTGGCGGATGCCGGCCACGGCCGCCTCGGCGCCCGCGATCGTGGTATAGGTGGTCACGCGGGCCGCCAGCGATGAGGTACGGATGCTGCGCGAGTCGTTGATCGCGGTGCGCTTCTCTTCCACGGTGTTGATCACCAGGGCGATCTCGTGGTTCTTGATCATGTCGACCACGTGCGGACGGCCTTCCGACTTCTTGTTCACCGCGGTGACAGGAATGCCGGCGGCTTCGATCACGGCAGCGGTGCCGCGCGTCGCGCACAGGGTGAAACCGGCGTCGACCAGGTCTTTCGCCACTTTCACGGCGCGCGGCTTGTCCGACGCCTTCACCGACAGGAACACCTTGCCGGACTTCGGCAGCTTGACGCCGGCGCCCAGCTGCGACTTGACGAAGGCTTCCGCGAAGGTCGCGCCCACGCCCATCACTTCACCGGTCGATTTCATTTCAGGGCCGAGGATGGTGTCCACGCCAGGGAATTTCACGAACGGGAACACGGCTTCCTTGACGCTGTAGTAAGGTGGCACGACTTCCTTGGTGATGCCCTGCTGCGCCAGCTTCTGGCCGACCATGCAGCGTGCGGCGATCTTGGCCAGCTGCAGGCCGGTCGCCTTGGACACATAAGGCACGGTACGCGAAGCGCGCGGGTTCACTTCCAGCACGTAGACGACGTCCTTGCCGTCCTGCTTCTGGATCGCGAACTGCACGTTCATCAGGCCCACCACGTTCAGGCCCTTGGCCATCAGCGAAGTCTGGCGCTTCAGTTCATCGATGGTTTCCTGCGACAGCGAATAAGGCGGCAGCGAGCAGGCCGAGTCGCCCGAGTGCACGCCGGCCTGTTCGATGTGCTCCATCACGCCGCCGATGAAGGTGGTGTCGCCGTCGGAAATGCAGTCCACGTCGCACTCGATGGCGTCGTTCAGGAAGCGGTCCAGCAGCACCGGCGAATCGTT
>CBHWEO010000471.1:0-1526 GCA_966112955.1 uncultured Duganella sp.
TGTTCAAGGGCCCGACCATGGGCATCGGCATCCTGACCGCCGGCCTGATCCTGGCCGTGATGATCATCCCCTTCATCGCCTCGGTGATGCGCGACGTGTTTGAAATCGTGCCGGCCGTGCTGAAGGAATCGGCTTACGGCCTGGGCTGCACCCGCTGGGAAGTGGTGCGCAAGGTGGTGCTGCCGTACACCAAGACCGGCGTGGTCGGCGGCGTCATGCTGGGCCTGGGCCGCGCCCTGGGCGAGACCATGGCCGTGACCTTCGTGATCGGCAATGCCAACAAGTTGCCGACGTCCCTGTTCTCGCCGGGCCAGAGCATCGCATCCACCCTGGCCAATGAATTTGCCGAAGCGTCGACCAAGCTGCACGTGTCCTCGCTGTTCGCGCTGGGCCTGATCCTGTTCATCATTACCTTTATCGTCCTGTCCGCCGCCAAGCTGATGTTGATGGGCCTGTCGCGCAAGGAGGGCGTGAAATGATCCAGACCAGAAACCCTGTCTACCGCAAGCGCCTGTTCTTCCACCGCGTCGGCATGGCGCTGTCGGTGGGCGCCATGTCGCTCGGCCTGATCGCGCTGCTGTGGATCCTGGCCACGCTGCTGGTCAACGGCTTCTCCGCCCTGAGCGTGCTGCTGTTCACTGCCGATACCCCGGCACCCAGCAGCGACGGCGGCGGCCTGCGCAATGCCATCGTCGGCTCGCTGATGATGGTGGGCCTGTCGACCGCGGTGTCGACGCCGGTCGGCATCCTGGCCGGTATTTACCTGGCCGAATACGGCGAGGAAAACAAGATCGCCCAGCTGACCCGCTTCGTGACCGATATCATGCTGTCGGCGCCATCGATCGTGATCGGCCTGTTCGTGTATGCGCTGTACGTGGCCAATGTGCAGCACTTCTCCGGCTATGCCGGCTCGCTGGCGCTGTCGCTGATCGCCATCCCGGTGGTGGTGCGCACCACCGACAATATGCTCAAGCTGGTGCCCAACTCGCTGCTGGAAGCGGCGTACGCGCTGGGCGCGCCGCGCTGGAAGGTGTCGATGATGGTGCGCCTGCGCGCCGTCAAGGCCGGCGTGATGACCGGCGTGCTGCTGGCCGTGGCCCGCGTGGCGGGCGAAACCGCGCCGCTGCTGTTCACGGCGCTGAACAACCAGTTCTTCAGCTCCGACATGAACCAGCCGCTGGCCAACCTGCCGGTGGTGATCTACCAGTTCGCCATGAGCCCCTACGACAACTGGCGCGCGCTGGCCTGGGGCGGCGCATTGCTGGTGACCTTCAGCGTGCTGGCGCTGAACATCCTGTCGCGCACTGTGTTCGCACAAAAAGCACCAAAATAAAGAGTACCGATCATGACCCAAGTTAGCAAAATCATTGAAATCTCCGGCCTGAATTTCTATTACGGCAAAACGCGCAGCCTGCACAACGTCAACCTGGACATCCACGAGAAGAAGGTCACCGCCTTCATCGGCCCGTCCGGCTGCGGCAAGTCGACCCTGCTGCGCACCCTGAACCGCATGTACGACCTGTACC
>CBHWEO010000472.1:0-1501 GCA_966112955.1 uncultured Duganella sp.
CGGACAAAATGTCCGATTGCCAGAGCTGACCCCGACTTGCGCCTTTCAAGCAGCGTACACGGGCTGGACAAATAGGTTATTATTTGGGCCATTCCCGCCCTGATTCCCTGTTGACTTCCCAGTATTGAATTAGTGCAGTTCGTCGCCAGATGGGCGATAACGGCAAGGGGCTTCCCCGGGCGAACCATCACAAAGGAAAAACATGAGCGACCTGATCAAACATATTACCGACGCCTCCTTCGACAGCGACGTGCTGAAGGCCGACCGCCCCGTGCTGGTCGACTTCTGGGCCGAATGGTGCGGCCCGTGCAAGAGCATTGCCCCGATCCTGGAAGAAGTGGCCAAGGAATACGACGGCAAGCTGACTATCGCCAAGATGGACGTGGACAGCAACCAGGCCGTGCCGGGCAAGTTCGGTATCCGCGGCATCCCGACCCTGATCCTGTTCAAAAATGGCGTGCCGGCGGCACAAAAAGTCGGCGCCATGGCAAAAGGTCAGCTGACCTCTTTCATCGACAGCAATATTTGATGTAAGATAGGCGGTGCTGCGCCCGCAGCCCGCCTGATTGGCAGGGAAAGCGCCCAAACACCTTTCCCTTTAACTGAACCCACGTAGTTCCCTCCCCTACCTTTACTTCCCGTCACGGGACACTCAAACAGCTATGCACCTTTCTGAACTTAAGGCTATGCACGTTTCAGCGTTGCTGGAAATGGCCATCAGCCTCGATATCGACAATGCGGCCCGCCTGCGCAAGCAGGAACTGATGTTCGCGATCCTGAAAAAGCGCGCCAAGGCCGGCGAACAAATCTTCGGCGACGGCGCCCTGGAAGTACTGCCGGACGGCTTCGGCTTCCTGCGCTCGCCCGACGCTTCCTACATGGCGTCCACCGACGATATTTACATTTCCCCGTCCCAGATCCGCCGCTTCAACCTGCACACCGGCGACTCGATCGAGGGCGAGGTGCGTACCCCGAAGGATGGTGAGCGCTATTTCGCCCTGGTCAAGGTGGACAAGGTCAACGGCGAATCGCCGGAAGCGTCCAAGCACCGCATCCTGTTTGAGAACCTGACCCCGCTGCACCCGAACGTGCCGCTGCGCCTGGAGCGCGACATGGTCGGCACCGAAAACATCACCGGCCGCATCATCGACCTGGTGGCGCCGATCGGCAAGGGCCAGCGCGGCCTGCTGGTGGCCTCGCCGAAGTCCGGTAAATCCGTGATGCTGCAGCATATCGCGCACGCCATCACCACCAACCACCCGGACGTGACCCTGATCGTGCTGCTGATCGACGAACGCCCGGAGGAAGTGACCGAGATGCAGCGCTCGGTGCGCGGCGAAGTGGTGGCTTCCACCTTCGACGAACCGGCCACCCGCCACGTGCAAGTGGCCGAGATGGTGCTGGAAAAGGCCAAGCGCCTGGTGGAAATGAAGAAGGACGTGGTGATCCTGCTGGACTCGATCACCCGCCTGGCGCGCGCCTACAACACCGTGATCCCGGC